>NZ_JBEYXN010000006.1:0-307933 GCF_040704625.1 Streptomyces sp. NPDC046866 | reverse complement strand
TCTCCCCACCCCCCCCGGGGGCCCGCTCACCACACCCCCCCCCCGGGGGTGCCCCCCCCCCCGCCCCCGGGCCGGGCCCCCCCCCCCCGGCCCCCGCTTCTCTACTGTGGTCCTCGGTGCCGTGGTCGGCTAGGCCGCCCTCACCACGTGCGCCGCAGCCAGCGGACGGTGCGGTGCGATGATCTGGCCGTCCGGCAGCAGCTCACCGGTGTCCTCGAAGAGCAGGACGCCGTTGCACAACAGGCTCCAGCCCTGCTCCGGGTGGTTGGCCACCGGCTTGGCCGCCTCCCGGTCGGCGGAGTCGGCTGACGGGCATGCTGGCTGGTGATGGCACATGGATGCGTTCTTTCGCTGCGGTGTGGTCTGCGTGCTGCGGCTCGATGCCTTGTTCATGGCCGCCCCCCGTATCAACGTCTCGGTGTGGTCAGGGTCCCCAGTGTTCCCCTACGGACTCGCGTCCGCAGGGATTTCCGGCAGCTGTCCTCACAGATTGATGACGCATCACCCGTGCGGGCGGTTCAACCCAACTCCCCTGTCATTTCGGGTGGTTCGGCGATGGCACGAGCGGGCTAGACCGAATGGGTCGTACGGGTGGCGGGCCGGTCAGGCGGCGGGCGCGGCCAGCGGCGGCCGGACCGGCGGGGCCGGCGGGGTGAGCCGGTGGGTCATCACGGGCAGCAGCTCCGAAACCGGATGCGGCCGGTACGCGGCGATCCCGGGCGGCGCCGGCGCCAGTGGGACCAGCAGGTCGGCGGCGGCGGGCAGCCCGGCCGAGGCATCGGCGCCGACCGACCCGTGCAGCCAGAGGGTCAGCATGTACAGCTCCGGTACGGACAGCAACCGGGGCTGGTAGTTCTTGGCGAGCGATTCCGCCTGGCGCAGGGCGCGTTCGGTGGCGGCGACGTAGGGGCCTTCGAAGAAGTGGGAGAAGACCCAGCCGTCCGGCGTCAACCGGGTGTCGGCGGCGGCGATGTGGCGGTCGCCGCCGCGGATCAGGAACCGCCAGCCGGTCAGGCGGGTGCGGGGCGGGCGGGCCCCGAGGGCCGGCTGGGCCATGCCCAGCCGGTCGAGTACGTGGACCGGCAGGGGCAGTTCGGCGGTCAGGGGACCCTGGAAGGCGCGCAGGGCGGGAGTGCCCGCCGCGAGAGCCGTGGGGGAACCGAGTGCCGCGAGGACGCTGCGCAGGGCGGGCGCGGGAGCCGGGGGGACATGCAGCGGCATGGTGGGTCGCCTCTCACTTGGGAGACCTGTGGAACGGGGGCAGGTGCGGACGGCGCTGTCGCATTCTGGGGCCAGAGGGGGGCTGAGGGGCAATGGCCGCGCGCCAACTCTCTGCCTCGTTTGCGGAGTTTATACGACATGTGTTCACACAGTGTTTCGGCTAGCTGTCCCGCCCATTGCCGACAAGGCGCTTACCGGTCCCGCTGTCATGGCATTCATGTCGGATGCACGCGAACATGTCGCGCTGACCTCGGAGGTTACCGGAAAGGGGCTCGGCTGAAAAGCGCCGATTATGCGGAACCGGCAAATCCGATGCGGAATTTGCATACGGCGCCTTGCCAGGTGAATGTGCCATGGCGCCCTTCGGCCAAACCGGCGCACGCTCCCCGCCGCACATGCCCCCGCCGCGTTATGGATCACGCCGCCGGGGCATCATCGACCGTACATGCGCGCCCGGATGCCCGGGCGAGCCCACTCGAGGAGGGACGCTTCGATGGGGGAGAAGGTCGTGGCGGGCGGATTCGACCTGTCCGATCGGCAACGGTATCGGAGGAAGCTCCACGAGTGCCTGGAGGGGCTGGAGCGGCTTCTGGCGGAGAAGAGGTTCGACCGCCCCAAGAACATGATGGGGCTGGAGATCGAGCTGAATCTCGCGGGAGCCGACGGGATGCCGCGCATGGTGAATGCACAGGTTCTCGAGCGGATTGCGAGCCAGGATTTCCAGACCGAACTCGGAATGTTCAACCTGGAGGTGAACGTCCTCCCGCACCGGCTCGGCGGCCGGGTATTCGACCAGCTCGCAGAAGAGCTGAGCGCCGGGCTCGGCTACGCCCACCGGCAGGCGGCGCAGATCGACGCCGGGGTGGTGATGATCGGCATCCTGCCGACGATCACCCGCTCCGACCTGGTCACCGCCAACCTCTCGGCGGTCGACCGCTACGCGCTGCTCAACGAGCAGATCCTCATGCTGCGCGGAGAGGACTTCCTCCTCGACATCGACGGGGTCGAGCGGCTCACCTGGAGCACCGGGTCGATCGTCCCGGAGGCCGCCTGCACCTCCGTACAGCTGCACCTGCAGGTGACGCCGGCCCGGTTCGCCGACGTGTGGAACGCCGCCCAGGCGGTGACAGCCGTACAGATAGCCGTGGGCGCCAACTCGCCGTTCCTGTTCGGGCGCGAGCTGTGGCGCGAATCGCGGCCGCCGCTGTTCACGCAGGCCACCGACACCCGGCCGCCCGAGCTCCAGGCCCAGGGGGTGCGGCCGAGGACCTGGTTCGGCGAGCGCTGGGTGGAGTCGGTGTACGAGCTCTTCGCGGAGAACGTCCGCTACTTCCCCGCCCTGCTGCCCATCTGCGACGAGGAGGAGCCGCTGCGCGTGCTCGCCGAGGGCGGGGTGCCGAGCCTGCAGGAACTGGTGCTGCACAACGGCACCGTCTACCGGTGGAACCGGCCCGTCTACGGGATCGCCGACGGGGTGCCCCACCTGCGCGTGGAGAACCGGGTGCTGCCCGCCGGGCCGACGGTCTCCGACGTCGTCGCGAACGCCGCCTTCTACTACGGGCTCGTGCGCACCCTCGCCGACGAGCCGCGCCCGGTGTGGACCCGGCTGCCGTTCGCCGAGGCCGAGGCCAACTTCGACGCCGCCTGCCGGTACGGGATCGACGCCCGGCTGCGGTGGCCGCGCCGGGGCCGCGGCGGGGGCCTGGCCAGCGTCTCCGCCGTACGGCTGGTCCTGGACGAGCTGCTGCCGATGGCGGCGGCGGGTCTGGACGCGTGGGGCATCGAGCCCGCCGACCGCGACCACTACCTCGGCATCATCGAGGAGCGCTGCCAGCGCAGGGTGAACGGGGCGACCTGGCAGGTCGACACCTACCACCGCGCGCTGGCGGCCGGCATGGACCGGGGCGCCGCGCTGGCCGCGATCACCCGGCGGTACAGCGAGCTGATGCACCAGGGCGATCCCGTCCACACCTGGCCCGTCGGCCTGGTGGAGGAGGAGGACGCGCCGGCCCCCGTACCCGCCCGCCGGCCCTGAACCGCACCGGGTCCGGCGTGCCTGCGCCACCGGGTCCGGCGTGCCCCGGCACCGGCCGGTGATCCCGCTGCCCCGGCGAGGAGGCAGTATGGGGTGGTCGGAACGCAGAGGGCGGACGGGAGTCGGACGTGCGGGCGCAGCCGGAGCCGGTGGTCGGGTCGTTGCAGGAGGACGGGCAGCGGCGGATCCTGCGCGCCGAGACGCTGCTGGTGCTGGCGCTGTCGCTGGGGGCGAGCGCCCTCGCGTCGCTGATCAGCTTCGTCGGCTCGCTGACCAAGCCCGGGGGCCTGAAGGACCAGGCCGCCACCCTCAACGGCTCCCACGCCCCCGGTCGCCCCTGGCTGGACCTCGCCTGGCAGCTGTTCGGCATCTGTACCGCCCTCGTGCCCGTGCTGCTGGTCGCCCACCTGCTCACCCGCGAGGGCGTCCCGGGGCTGCGGGTCCTGGGCTTCGACCGCACCCGGCCCGCCTGGGACCTGGGCCGCGGGGCCCTGGTGGCCGCGGGGATCGGGAGCGCGGGGCTGGCGTTCTACCTGGCGGCCCGGGCGAGCGGGTTCAACCTCACGGTGGTGCCGGAGGCGCTGCCGGACGTGTGGTGGAAGTTCCCGGTGCTGTTCCTCTCCGCGGTGCAGAACGCCGTGGTGGAGGAGGTCATCGTGTTGGCCTACCTCTTGCGCCGGCTCGACCGGCTGGGCTGGTCCCCGGTCGGGGCGCTGGTCGCGAGCTCGGTGCTGCGCGGCTCGTACCACCTGTACCAGGGCATCGGCGGGTTCGTCGGCAACGTGGTGATGGGCGCGGTCTTCGTGCTGGCCTACCGCCGGTGGGGCCGGGTGGCGCCGCTGGTCGTGGCGCACGCGCTGCTCGACATCGTGGCCTTCGGCGGGTACGCGCTGCTCGCGGGGAAGGTGGGCTGGCTGCCCACTCCGTAGCACCGTGATCGGAAGGCCGTGACCGGAAAGGCCGTGACCGGAAAGGAGGGCCCTTCCGGTCCACGGCACCGGCCGGGCGGCCTCAGGGGCGGGCCAGCAGCTCGCCGTCGATGACCGTGACCGCGCTGCCGGTCAGCAGCGTGCGCTCGCCCGCCAGGGTGACCCGTACCAGCCCGGTCCGGGCACCGCCCTGCAGGCCGGTCAGCCGCGTGCGGCCCAGGCGCCCGGCCCAGAACGGGGCGAGGGCGGTGTGGGCGCTGCCGGTGACGGGGTCCTCGTCGATCCCGAAGGCCGGGAAGAAGCCGCGCGAGACGAAGTCGTACCCGCGGGCGGGGTCCTCGGCGGGGGCGGTGACGATGACGCCGCGGCGGGCGTAGCCGCGCAGGGCGGCGATGTCGGGGGTGAGCTCGCGCACGGTCCGCTCGTCCGCCAGCTCCACGAGCAGGTCGCCGATGTGGTCGGCGGTGTCGTGGACGGACTGGATCTCCGCGCCGAGGGCGTCGCGCACGGCGGCCTCGGCGGCCACCGGCGTCAGGGTCGAGGTGGGGAAGTCCAGGGTGATGGTGCCGTCGGTCGCGGCTTCGGCGGTGAGGACGCCGCACCGGGCGCTGAACCGGATCAGGCCCTCGGCCAGGCCGTTCGCGGCGAGGACGTGCGCCGTGGCGAGCGTGGCGTGGCCGCACATGTCGACCTCGGCGGCCGGGGTGAACCAGCGCAGCGCCCAGTCGGCCTCCCCGCCGGGCGGCAGGGGGTGGGCGAAGGCGGTCTCGGAGAGGTTGACCTCGGCCGCGACCTGCTGGAGCCAGGAGTCCGCGGGGAAGCCGTCCTCCAGGAGCAGGACCCCGGCGGGGTTGCCGCGGAAGGGCCGGTCGGTGAAGGCGTCGACGATTCTCAGGCGCATGCTCCCGACCGTAGGGGCGCAGCTGATCGCCGACAAAGGCCAATCCGGGACGGCTGGCCTGGTCACAGGCGTGTTCGGTACGAGTTACCGATATATCGTTGACGCATCGCGATCGGTCAGCGATAGTTGAGACATCGCAATCGGCGATACGACACCGAGACACCGAGACGAAAGGAGCGCAGCCATGCGTTCACGCGGAAAGCACGGACACGGCAACGGCACCGGGCACGAGCACGGACGGGGCCACGGGCACTGCGGGCCCGATCGTCGGGAGGAGTTCCCGGGGCGGCGCGCCGCCTTCGGCCCGTTCGGACCGCCCTTCGGCGCCGGCCCCTTCGGTGGGCGCGGCGGCCGCGGCGGACCGCGCGGCCGGGCCCGGCGCGGCGATGTGCGCGCCTCGATCCTGGCGCTGCTGAAGGACCGGCCGATGCACGGCTACGAGATGATCCAGGAGATCGGCGAGCGCAGCGGCGGGGCGTGGAAGCCCAGCCCCGGCTCGGTCTACCCGACCCTCCAGCTACTGGAGGACGAGGGGCTCATCGCGAGCGAGAGCGAGGGCGGCAAGAAGCTGTTCACGCTCACCGACGCCGGCCGCGCCGAGGCCGAGTCCGGGCCTGAGGCCCCCTGGGCCGAGGCCGGCCGCGGCTTCGACTTCGAGGCGATGCACGAGGTCCGGACGGCCGGCGTCGGCCTGATGGAGGCCTTCGGGCAGGTCTTCAAGACCGGCACTGCGGAGCAGCGCGAGAAGGCCTTGGCGGTGATCAACGACGCCCGCAAGAAGCTCTACCTGATCCTGGCCGACGAGCACTGAGCCCCCCGACCCCCGCACCGTGGCCCAGCGCGCCCCGCGAGTCCTCTCGCGGGGCGCGCTCGTGCATCTCGCTGTATGCGGCGGCGGCGGCAGGCGGCAGGCGGCAGGCGGCCAGCGGCAGGCGGCCGGTCAGGCGGTGACCAGGCCGGCCAGCTTGCGCAGCGACTCGTTCAGGGCGGCTGTGGCGGAGTCCTTGAGCTTGCCCGCCATGAGGGAGACGGCCGCTCCCGTGAACTCGCCGTCGATGCGGACGGTGGTGGCGTCCCCGTCGGGGACGAGGGTGTAGCGGGTCAGGACGGCGACCCCCATCGGGCCCTTGCCCGTGATGGCGAAGACGCGCTCCGGCTCCAGTTCCGAGACGGTCCACAGCACCTCGGCGGGAAAGCCCATCATCTTCATGTTCTCCTCGAAGGTCGCGCCGACCGCGAGGGTCTCGGGTCCGCCCTTCGGGAAACCGGTGTGCGTCATGCTCCACTGGCCGTACGCCGCCCAGTCCGTCAGCTGGGCCCAGAGCTTCGCGGCAGGTGCCTGGATGCGTGATTCCGCGGTGACTTCGGCCATGGGGCCACCCCTTCCCGTCGGGTCCGTGCGGCGGAACGTAGCCCCGGCCGGTGGAACATTCAATACTGACGACCTGTCAGAAGCGGTCGGCCCGTCGCCGTGGGTGTTGTGTGCGTCTCAACAGGTGTCATGATCGTGACGCTCCTTACGCGTCCTGTCATGATGGCCGGATGCAAGCGACAGGGAAGAACTCCGGGCTGGTCCTCGCGCTGGTCTCGGCGTTCGCGTTCGGCGGTTCCGGAGTGGCGGCGAAGCCGCTGATCGAGGCGGGCATCGACCCGCTCCACATGGTCTGGCTCAGGGTGGGTGGAGCGGCACTGGTGCTCTCCCCGCTGGCCTGGCGCCACCGCGGCCTGGTGCGGCGCAAACCCCTGCTGCTCGCCGGGTTCGGCATCGTCGCCGTTGCGGGCGTGCAGGCCTTCTACTTCGCCTCGCTGTCACGGATCCCGGTCGGCGTGGCGCTGCTGCTGGAGTACCTGGGCCCGGCGCTGCTGCTCGGCTGGATCCGCTTCGTGCAGCGCAAGCCGGTGACGCGGGCCGCCGCGGCCGGAGCGGCGGTCGCCGTCGTGGGGCTGGCCTGCGTGGTCGAGGTCTGGTCCGGGCTGAGCCTGGACGCCCTCGGCGTGGCCCTCGGCCTGTGCGCCGCCTGCTGTCAGGCCTTCTACTTCATCCTCGCGGACCAGGGCGCCGACGGCGACGACGCGCCCGACCCGATCGGCGTGATCGCGTACGGCATGATCGTCGGCGCGCTCGTGATGACCGTGATCGCCCGGCCGTGGGAGATCGACTGGCACGTGCTGGCCGGCGAGGCCGTGATGGGCTCCACCGCCGTGCCCGCGCCGCTCCTGCTCGCCTGGGTCGTGCTGGTCGCGACCGTGTTCGCGTACCTGACCGGCGTGGTCTCGGTGCGCAGCCTCTCGCCGCAGGTGGCGGGCGTGGTGGCCTGCCTGGAGGCGGTCGTGGCCACGGTCTTCGCCTGGATCCTGCTCGGCGAGCACCTCTCGACCCCGCAGGTCGCCGGCGGCGCGCTGGTGCTGGGCGGGGCCTTCATCGCCCAGTCCTCGCGGCCGGCCCCGGCGGGAGCGGAAGGATCCGGTCCGGCTGCGCTGGACCGTGAGACGGCCACCGCATAGGGTGCGAACCATGCATTCGACCGTTCTTCCGCCGCCCGCCGCCTAGCGCGGGCCGCCCTCGGCCAGACGAGAACCCGACCCGGGTGGCCCCCGGGCCGGTCGGCGCTGCCCGCGAAGCGATGACCCCCTCTTCCTCATCCTTCACGCATGCGCGGAGAACACACGTGTCGCACTCCTCGCCCGCTTCCGGGCGTTCCCTCCTCTACCTCGTCATCGCCGGCGCCGCCTGGGGCACCGCCGGGGCCGCCGCCTCGCTGCTGTTCCTGGCCAGTGACCTCGGACCGCTCTCCCTGACCTTCTGGCGGTGCGCCGGCGGGCTGGCGGTGCTGCTCGGCGTGCTCGCCGTACGCCGCAGGCCGCGCGCCGCGGCCGCCGCCCGGCCGTCGGTCGCCTCGCTCATCGGGACCGGGCTGCTCTTCACCGTCTTCCAGGCCGCCTACTTCGCCGCCGTGCGCGAGACCGGCCTCGCCGTCGGCACCGTCGTCACCCTCGGCGCGGGGCCCGTGCTGATCGCCCTCGGGGCCCGCCACTGGATGGGCGAGCGGCTCGGCCGCGGGGGCGCGGCCGCCGTTGCCGGCGCGCTGGCCGGGCTCGCCGTGCTCGTCCTGGGCGGCGGGGGCGGCGAGGTCCGGCCGCTGGGCGTGGGCTGGGCGCTGCTCTCGGCCGCCGGGTACGCGGGGATGACGCTGCGGGCCCGCCTGCTGGGGCGGCGCGGGGCGGGCGGGGATCCGCTGGTCACCACCGCCTGGTCGGCCGGGGTGGGCGCGCTGTGCCTGCTGCCGCTCGCCGCGGCGGAGGGGCTGTGGCCGCACACCGGCGAGCCGGTGCGCGTGCTGTGGCTGCTGGCGTACGTCGCCGTCGTGCCGACCGCCCTCGCGTACGCCCTCTACTTCACTGGGGCCGCGGTCGTGCGGGCCGCGACCGTGTCGGTGATCATGCTGATCGAGCCGGTCAGCGCGGCGGTGATCGCCGTGGCGGTGCTGGGGGAGCGGCTGACCGGCGCGGTGGTGCTGGGCACCGTACTGCTGCTGACCGCGGTGGGTGCGCTGATCGCCGCGGAGGCGCGGCGGCCGGCGGACGGCGGGCCCGCGCCACGGCCCGCCGCCGTGCCGGTTCAGAGCGCCGCGAGGTAGTCCGGGGCGGCGATCCCGGGGGCCAGGTCGTCGGCCGGCACTGGGGCCCCGTGCACCGGCGCGACGGGGACCACGCCCGACCAGTACGGCAGGTCCAGGTCCTCGGGCTCGTCGTGCGGACCGCCGGTGCGCAGCTTCGCCGAGACCTCGGCCAGGTCCACGCGGATCACGGCGGTGGCGGCGAGCTCCTTGGCGTTGGCGGGCCGGGAGTCCGCCGAGCGGCCCGGGACCACGTGGTCGACGAGGGCGTCGAGGGCCATGCGGCGCTCGCCCTCGTCGGTCACCTGGTACGCCGTGCCGTGGACCACCACCGAGCGGTAGTTGATCGAGTGGTGGAAGGCCGAGCGGGCCAGCACCAGGCCGTCGACGTGCGTGACGGTCACGCAGACGGGCAGCCCCGGGTCGGCCTGGCCGGCGGCGAGCAGCGGGCGGGAGCCCGTCGAGCCGTGCAGGTAGAGGGTTTCGCCGACGCGGCCGTACAGGGTGGGCAGGACCACGGGGGCGCCGTCGCGGACGAAGCCGAGGTGGCAGACGTAGGCCTGGTCGAGTATCGCGTGGACCGTCTCGCGGTCGTAGCGCGCCCGCTCGCGGGAACGGCTCGGGACGGTGCGCTCGGTCGGGGCGTAGCCGGCGTCCGACGGGCCGCCGGTTGCCGGCGCGGTCGTCCCGGGTCCCACGGGCGTCTCGGCGGTCTCGGTCGTCTCGGGCGTGGCGGTCATGGTGCGAACTCCATTGCACTAGTGCATAATGTTGTTTGTGCTAGGAGAGTATCGGATCGCAGGTCGCCGTGCATCGGATATCGCGGCCAGTGTCGAAGCGGGGGTGGCCTCGGGCGCCCTCGTGCCCGGAAGCCCGCTGCCGCCCATGCGGGAGCTCGCGGGCGTGCTGGGCGTCAACCCCAACACCGTCGCCGCCGCCTACCGGACCCTGCGCGAGCGCGGGGTCATCGAGACCGACGGGCGGCGCGGCAGCCGGGTGCGCCCGCGCCCGGCCACCACCCCGCGCGACGCGCTGCGCATGGAGGTGCCGCCGGGCGTGCTCGACGTCCAGGAGGGCAATCCGGACGTCGCGCTCCTGCCCCCGCTCGAGGCGCCCCTCGCCGCGGCGGCCCGGCGGTACGCGGCCGAACCCACCCTCTACGGGCAGGAGCCGGTGGTGCCCGAACTGGAGCGGCTCGCCCGGGCCGGGCTCGCCGCCGACGGGGTCCCGGCCGGCCCGCTGGCGCTCACCTCGGGGGCGCTGGACGGCATCGAACGGGTGCTGTCGGCGCACCTGCGGCCGGGGGACGCGGTGGCGGTCGAGGATCCGGGGTGGGGCAGCCTGCTGGACCTCGTCCCGGCGCTCGGGCTGCGCCTGCTGCCGATGGCCGTGGACGACGAGGGGCCGCGCGCCGAGGCCGTGGAGCGGGTCCTCGCGGACGGGGCGCGGGCGGTGGTGGTCACCGCTCGGGCGCAGAACCCCACCGGGGCGGCCGTGAGCGCCGCGCGGGCCCGGCAGCTCAAGGCCGTGCTGGCCCGGCACCCGCAGGTGCTCCTGATCGAGGACGACCACGGGCACGGCATCGTCGACCTCCCGCTGCACCCCCTCGCCGGAGCCACCCCGCACTGGGCGCTGAGCCGTTCGACGGCGAAGGCGTACGGGCCCGACCTGCGGCTGGCGGTGCTGACCGGGGACGAGGTCACGCTGGACCGGGTCCGCGGCCGCCAGCGCCTGGGCCCGGGCTGGGTCAGCCGGCTGCTGCAGTACGCGGTGGTCGAGCTGTGGAGCTCCGGGGCGGTCGACCACGCCGCGGTGGCCCGCTCGTACGGGGAGCGGCGGGGCGCGCTGGTGGCGGCCCTGCGGGAGCGGGGCGTCCCCGCGCACGGGGTCAGCGGGATGAACGTGTGGGTGCCGGTCGCGGACGAGACGGCGGTGGTGGCCCGGCTGCTGGCCGCGGGCTGGGTCGTGGCCCCCGGGAGCCGGTTCCGCGTGGAGTCGCCGCCGGCCGTGCGCCTGACCGTGTCCGGGCTGCGGTCCGCGCAGGTGCCCGAGCTCGCCGACGCCCTGGCGGCAGCGGTCCGCCCGTCCCGGGGCGGCCGCTTCAGCTGACCGGGGCGGCGGCCGGGGCGGAGGCGCAGGCGGGGAGGAGCCGGCTCAGGTTCCGGTGCGCGCGCGGGCGCGGGTCTGGGTGAGGGCGGCGCCGGCCAGGACGACGGCCGCGCCGACCGGCGTGTTCCAGTGGAGCGGCTCGCCCAGCAGGAGCACGCCCGCCGTGGTGGCGATGACCGGGATGAAGTACGTGACCATCTGGGCCGTGGTCGGGCCGATCTCCGTCACGAGCCCGTACTGCATCTGCAGGGCCATGCCCGTGCCCAGGGCGCCCAGCGCCAGCACCGACAGCGTGGGCCACAGCGGGAACGAGGCGGGCGCCGCGGTGAACAGCGAGCTGAGCAGCAGCAGCTGGACCGTGGAGACCATCAGCTGCGCCCCGGTCAGCGCCGCCGGGGAGCCCGGCACCGAGGCCAGCGTGCGGCGGACGTAGATCCAGCCGACCGGGTAGCAGAGCGAGGCCAGCAGGGCCAGTACGGTGCCCGCGGCGTCGACGCCCGCGAAGCCCTGCCAGGCACCCAGGACGGTCAGCACGCCCAGGAACCCCAGGCCCAGGCCGGCGAAGCGGCGCCGGGTGGGGCGGTCCTCCGACAGGGCCACCACCGACAGCGCCATGCCCCACAGCGGCGAGGTGGCGTTGCAGATGCCCGCCAGGCTCGACGGGATGCTGAGCTCGGCGTACGAGAAGAGCGAGAACGGGGCGGTGTTCAGCAGGAGCGCCGCCACGGTGAGGTGGGCCCACGTGCGGCGGCCCCGGGGGAGCGGCTCGCGGCGGAACAGGAGCACCGCGAGCAGGGCCAGCGCGCCGAAGAAGACGCGTCCCAGGGCGACCTGGAAGGGCGCGTACGCCTGCGTGCCCAGCTTGATGAACAGGAAGCTGAAGCCCCACACCACCGACAGCAGGGCGAACCGCAGGCGCCAGTCCACGCGGCCGGGGCGCGGGCTGGAGGCGGTCCGGGCGGTACGGGGGAGGGCGGAGGTCCTCGGGAGCAGGCGGCGGGCGGGGGCGGGTGCGCTCATGGGAGTACTCTCCACTGCGCAACTACGTAGGACAAGCGAGAGTCTTTTGCATGGGCCGCGTAGCATTGCTTACATGTTGAACCTGGAGCGCCTGCGCACCCTCGACGCCCTCGCCCGCCACGGCTCGGTCAGCGGCGCGGCCGACGGGCTCCACGTCACCACCTCCGCGGTGTCCCAGCAGATGGCCAAGCTGGAGCGCGAGGTCGGCCAGCCGCTGCTGGCCAGGAACGGCCGCGGGGTGCGCCTCACGGACGCGGGGCGGCTCCTGGCCGACCACGCGGCCCGGATCATCTCGCAGGTGGAGCTGGCCCAGGCCGACGTCGAGGCCCGGCGCGGCTGCGCCATCGGCGAGCTGCGCATCGGCGCCTTCCCGACCGCCATGCGCGGGCTGCTGCCGCAGACGCTGACCGTGCTGGGCGCGGCCCACCCCGAACTGCGGCCCCGGGTGCGGGAGCAGGAGCCCGAGGAGAGCATGGCGGCGGTGGTGCGCGGGGACCTGGACCTGGCCCTGGCCATCGACTGGCACAACAAGCGGATGCCGGTGCCGGCGGAGCTCGCGCGGGCCCACCTGCTCGACGACTCCTGCGACGTCGCGGTCCCGGCCGGCCACCGGCTCGCCGACCGCACCCGGATCTCCCTCGAGGAGTGCGCCGACGAGGACTGGATCTCCTGGAACGAGGGCCAGTTCTGCCACGAGTGGCTGGTGTCCACCCTGCGCGGCCTCGGCATCGAGCCGCGCGTCCGGCACATCGCCGAGGAGCACCACACCCAGCTGGCCTTCGTCGAGGCCGGCCTCGGGGTGTGCGTGACGCCCCGGCTCGGGCGCGGCCCCGTACCGCCCGGCGTCCGGCTGCTGCCGGTGGCCGAGGCGGTCCGGCGGCACGTGTACGTCGTCTGGCGGTCGGACGCCGACCGCAGGCCCTCCGTCCGGGCGGCTGTCGAGGCCCTCGAACAGGTTGCCGCCGAACTCTGAGGCGTCCGGGCCCGCCGAGCCGCGCGTCCTGCGGCCGGCTAGAGCTTGCGGAAGTCCCAGGAGACGACCGAATCCGGGGTGAGGCGGATCCAGGCGTGGCGCCCGTCGTGCGGCATGTCCGGGATCCCGAAGTTCTTGGCCGGGAAGATCCGCTCCACCTCCGCCAGCTCCGCGCACGGCTGCCCGGTGCGCGGGGCCTCGCCCACGAAGGCCGCCCTGCCCGACAGCTCCACCCCGCGCAGCTCCCCGTACTCCTCCCCCGCGTCCACGACCACCGAGATCCGCGGGTCCTTCGTCAGGTCCGACCAGCGGCGGCTGCGGGTGATCGAGTACAGCCACAGCGAGCGGCCGTCCCAGGCGAACCACAGGGCGCCCACGTGGGGGCGGCCGTCGGGGGAGACGGTGGCCACCCGGCAGGTGCGCTGCTCGCGCAGGAAAACGTCCACCTCCCCGTCCGTCATCATGATGCGGCGGCCCCGCCGCTGGGTCCCGCGTGCCGTGTCCATCCGCCCCACGCCCCTTCCGATCTGACTGTGTGTCAGGAATCATGCGTGCTCCGCCGTTGCCGCGCCAGGGGGAGCCATGACGCAATCCGGACCGCTGGGGGAACCCGATGCCGATCCCGCCACCACCGCACTGCTCACCGTCGAGTGCCAGAACGGCGTCGTCGGCGAGGAGAGCGCCCTGCCCGAGCTCGCCGAGCAGGCCCGAAGCTCCGGGATGCTCGCGCGCGTGGCCGCACTGGTCGACGCCGCGCACGGGGTCGGCGTACAGGTGCTGCACGCGGTGGCCGAGCGGCGGCCCGACGGGCTCGGGGCCAATGCCAACGCCCGGCTGTTCCGGGCCGCGGGGCGGCTGCCCGTGCGCCAGCTGTCCGGGAGCCCCGCGGTGCAGGTGGCCGCCCCCATCGAGGTGGGGCCGCGCGACCTGGTCGTACGCAGGCTGCACGGGCTCTCGCCGATCGCCGGCACCGACGTGGACGCCCTGCTGCGCAACCTCGGCATCCGCACCCTCGTCGTCGCCGGCGTCTCCTCCAACATCGCCGTGCCCAACACCGTCTTCGACGCCGTCAACCTCGGCTACCGCGTCGTCGTCCCCGCCGACGCCATCGCAGGGGTGCCCCCCGAGTACACCGCGGAGGTGATCCGCCACTGCCTCGCCCTGGTCGCGGACGTCACCACCACCGAGGCGCTCACCCGGCGCTGGGGGACCGCCCGGTGAGCCGTTCCCCCGACCTGGGCGGACACGCCCGCAGCGAGCGGCATCCGCCGCGCCGCGGCCCGGTGCGAGGTCGCCCTGCGCGGCGCGTCGCCGCTCCCTAGACTGGAACCGGACCGGCCGCCCCCCACCGCACGACGCTCGTCCGTCTTGAGGGAGGTCGCCCCTCGTGGACCTCAACACCATCACCGAAGTCGCCCGGCGCCCCTCCGAGCACCCGGCCGCCGACTGGCGCGAGGGCGACGCCTGGCTGGCCGGCGGCACCTGGCTGTTCTCCGCGGAGCAGCCGGACCTGCGCCGCCTGATCGATCTGACGGCCCTGCGCTGGGATCCCCTCGTCCCGGGCGACAAGGGCCTGGAGATCGGCGCCACCTGCACCATCCGCGACCTGTACGCCTTCGCGTGTCCGGGCGACTGGACCGCGGGCCCGCTGATCACCGCGAGCTGCGAGGCCTTCCTGTCCTCCTTCAAGGTCTGGAACGCGGCGACCGTCGGCGGAAACATCTGCATGTCCCTGCCGGCCGGCCCCATGATCACCCTGACGGTGGCGCTCGAGGCCACGTACGAGCTCTGGGCCCCGGACGGCTCCACGCGCACCGTGGAGGCGCTCGCATTCGTCACCGGCGACCACCGCAACGTCCTCACCCCCGGCGAGGTCCTCCGGCGGGTGCGCATCCCCGCGCACGCCCTGAGGAAGCGTGCCGCCCACCGCCGCTTCACGCTCACCCGCCTCGGCCGCTCGACCGTCTTCCTCATCGGCACGCAGACGCCCGGCGGGAACGACCTGCTGCTCACCGTCACGGCCGGCACCACCCGACCCGTGCAGCTGGCCTTCGACACCCTGCCCGACGCCCCCGGCCTGCAGCAGGGCATCGACGCCATTCCCTCCGACGTCTGGTTCGCGGACCCGAACGGAACCCCCGACCACCGCCGCCATCTGACCACGTACTTCGCCGAAGAGATCCGGCGCGAACTCATGGACGGGGACCCGTCATGACGTACAGCGTCAACGGCAAGGCCTTCGACCGGGAGCCGCAGCCCGGCCAGTGCCTGCGCACCTTCCTCCGCTCCCTCGGCCACTTCGGCGTCAAGAAGGGCTGCGACGCCGGCGACTGCGGCGCCTGCACCGTGTGGCTGGACGGCAGCCCGGTCCACAGCTGCATCACCCCCGCCTTCCGCGCCGACGGCCACGAGGTGACCACCATCGAGGGCCTCGGCGCCCTCGGCGCCCTGCATCCCGTGCAGCGCCGGTTCCGGGACGCGCCCGGATTCCAGTGCGGCTTCTGCACCGCAGGGATGATCATGACCTCGGCGGCCTTCACCGAGGCCCAGAAGGCCGACCTGCCCCGGGCCCTGAAGGGGAACCTCTGCCGCTGCACCGGCTACCGAGCCGTCGAGGACGCGGTGAACGGCGTCGTCGGCGTGGAGACGGCCGAGCCGGGAAAGGCCGTCGGCGCGAGCGTCGGCGCGCCCGCCGCCAACGACGTGGTCACCGGCCGCGCCGAGTTCACGATGGACACGCACAGGGAGGGAATGCTGCACCTGAAGGTGCTGCACTCGCCCCACGCGCACGCCCGCATCCTGTCGGTCGACAAGACCGCCGCACTCGCGGTTCCCGGTGTGCACCGCGTCTACACCTGGCAGGACGTGCCGCGCAGACGCTTCACCACGGCCATCCACACCGATCACCTGGTCGATCCGGACGACACCTTCATCCTCGACGACACCGTCCGCTTCGCGGGCCAGCGCGTGGCCGCGGTGCTGGCCGACACACCCGGCGCGGCCGAGGAGGGCTGCCGCAAGGTGGTCGTCGAGTACGAGCGCCTGCCGGCGGTGCTCGACCCCGAGGAGGCCATGGCCGCGGGGGCGCCGCAGATCCACGCGACGCCCGATCCGTTCGTCCGCGATCCCGTCCGCAACATCCTGCTCGAAATCCACTCGCACATCGGGGACGTGGACGCCGGGTTCGCCGAAGCCGACGTCGTCCACGAAGGCACGTACTCCTCGCCGCGCGTGCAACACGCACACCTGGAAACGCACGGCTCGATCGCCTGGATGGAGGACGGGCGGCTGAACGTCCGCACCAGCTCGCAGTCGCCGTCGATCGCCAAGGTCAAGCTGAGCTATCTGTTCGCGCTGCGCCCCGACCAGCTGCGCGTGTTCTGCAAGCGGGTGGGCGGCGGCTTCGGCGGCAAACAGGAAGTGATCTCGGAGGACCTGGCGGCGCTCGCCGCGCTGGACACCGGGCGGCCGGTCTGCTTCGAGTACACCCGCGAGGAGGAGTTCACGACCGCCTCGCCGCGGCACCCGATGCAGCTGACGGTCAAGCTGGGTGCCAAGGCGGACGGAACGCTCACGGCCGTCCAGGTCCGCAACGTGTCGAACACCGGCGCCTACGGCAACCACGGCGGTGAAACGCTGTACGCGGGCGGCGCCGCCGTCATGATCTACCGCTGCCCCAACAAGAAGTACGACGCGTACTCGGTCTACACCAACACCGTGCCCAGCGGGGCCCTGCGCGGTTACGGCATGACGCAGCCGGCGTTCGCCATGGAGTCCGCGCTGCACGAGCTGGCCCTCGCCCTGCACATGGACCCGCTCGAACTGCGGCGACGCAACATCGTGCGGCCCGGCGACCCGCTCGTCGCGATGCACGACGGCCCGGACGACGTGGCGTTCACCGAGGACGGACTGGCGAAGTGCATCGACCTGGTCGACCGCGCCATGGCCCGGCCGGCGCCGGAGCCGAACCTCGGCCCCGGCTGGCTCATCGGGTCCGGCGTCGCGAGCTCCCTGCACGAGACCGCACCGCCGACCGAGCACATCTCCGAGGCCTGGGTCACGCTCGGCGACGACCTCGTCTACGAGGTGGCCGTCGGGACCGCCGAGTTCGGCGAGGGCACCTCGACCGCCCACGTCCAGATCGCGGCCGGCCAACTGGGCACCACCCCCTCCCGGATCCGCCTGGTGCAGTCCGACACCGACCGCACCGGATTCGACACCGGAGCCTTCGCGAGCGCGGGCCTGTTCGTGTCGGGCAACGCGGTGCTGCGGGCGTCCAACGCCGTACGCGACCGCATCCTGGAGTTCGCGGCCGCCCGCACCGGCGTCCACGTCGTGATGTGCTCCATGGACGACGACGGCGTCACCTGCGGCGACCGGCGGGTGTCCCTGGCCGAGCTCGTGGCCCTGGCCCGGGCCCGCGGCATCCGGTTCACCGCCGCCCGCAAGGCCTACGGCTCGCCCCGCAGCGTCACCTCCAACACCCAGGGGTTCCGGATCGCGGTCCACCGGGTGACGGGGGAGATCCGCATCCTCTACAGCGTCCAGGCGACCGACGCCGGCGTGGTCATCAACCCCCAACAGGTGCGCGGACAGGTGGAGGGCGCCGTCGCCCAGGGCATCGGCTTCGCGCTGACCGAGAACCTCCTCCTCGACGCGGACGGGGCCGTGGTCAACCCCAACTTCCGCAACTACCGCATCCCCACCTACGCCGACGTCCCGCGCACCGAGGTGCTCCTCGTGGACTCGTCGGACTCCTTCGGCCCCCTGCGGTCGAAGGGGATGGCGGAGTGCAGCATCAACCCGGTGGCCCCCGCCCTGGCGAACGCCCTCCAAGACGCCACGGGCATCCGCTACCGTGCGCTGCCCCTGACGCCCGAACGGATCTACAGCCGGCTCCAGGAGAAGCAACCCGTTTCGAAGGCCTGAGCCATGCCCACCGACAAGCACGACGACGCCGCGGCGACGGCCATCATCGGCCAGAAGGTCCTGCCGGGCAGGGAGCGCGACTACGAGATCTGGCAGGACGAGGTCAACGCCGCTGCGGCCGAGTACCCCGGATACCTCGGCGTCGAGGTCTCCCGGCCGACCGCCCTGCAGCCCGAATGGGTCATCGTCTACCGGTTCGACTCGATACCCCACCTCCAGGCGTGGATCAACAGCGCGACCAGGCAGAGGCTGCTGGAGGTCGGCGACACCTACCTCGACGGCCCGGGAACCCAGCGGGTCCTCACCGGCGGCCACACCAAGGCCCCCGATCCGCTGGTGACCGTGGTGATCACCCACCGCGTCCACCCGGACCGCGTGGACGACTTCCTCGCGTGGCAGCGCCGCATGAGCGAGGCGGAGGGCACGTTCGAGGGGTTCCGCGGAACGGAGATGTTCCGGCCGATCGAGGGGCTCCAGGACGAGTGGACCACGCTGTACCGCTTCGACAGCGCCCAGCACCTCGACGCCTGGCTGACCTCGCCCCAGCGGCAGGAGGTCCTGGCCCAGGGCCGGGAGTTCAGCGACTTCAAACTGAGCACGATCGACAACTCGTTCGGCAGCTGGTTCGCCTTCGAGGAGGACGGCACGGCAGCGCCGGCCCCCTCGGAGACGAAGACCGCCATCGCCGTGTGGGTCGGCCTGTACCCGACCGTCGTGCTCCTGACGCTCGCCCTGTCGCCGCTGCACATGCCGCTCTGGCTGGGACTGCTGGTCGGCAACCTGCTCTCCAGCTTCCTGATGACCTTCCTCACCATGCCCTACTACGTGAACCCGCTGCTGAAGCGGTGGCTGCGACCGCCCCCGGGCGACCCGCCCGCGAGGAACAACCGCCTCGGCCTGGGGATCGTCGCCGCGGTGACCGTGTTCTGGGTCGCGGTCTTCTACCTCGTGACGACGCAGATCTGGACCCTTCCCTGACCGGCGGGCGCGGCCCGCACCGCGACACTCAGGCCAGGCTCCACGACCAGGTCCCGTCGGCGGTGACGAGGCAGGCGAGGACCACCACGTCGGCCGCACCCAGGGCGATGCCGAGGCGGGCGCGGCCGGGCCTGCCCGTCCGCCGCCACAGCGCGAGGGCGCCCAGGACGACGGCGGTCGGACCGAGGACGAGGTTCATCACCAGTAGCCCCACCAAGCCGAGCACGAACGAGGTGACCGCCATCGCGTCGGCATCGCGGACGGGGTTCACGGGGCGTGCGCGGGATGCGGTCCGCGGGCTCATCGCAGGCCTCCCCGCCCGTGGACCGGGCGGCCGGTCCTGCGGTGGCCGCGGAGGCGCTCGCGCGCGGCGAAGAGGGCGAGCCAGAGGGCGATGGCGCAGCCGGCGACCAGGCTGACGGGCACCGGGACGTGGGCCGCGGCGCCGATGACGACACCAAGGACCAGCAACGCACCCACGAGGAAGAGCATGGGACGTCCTTCCGCTCAGGTAACAGTTGTTCACCGACTACCCGGTTCGGTGTGCTCCATGCTGGCGCCGGCCCGGCCGTGACGGGTTGACTTCGCGTCATGACTCCGTCCACCGGGGCCCGCGAGGCCCAGCGCCGCCGCACCCGCCGCGCCCTCCTCGACGCCGCCCTGGCGCAGCTGGAGGAGCGCAGCCTCGGCAGTCTGGGCCTCAGGGAGGTGGCCCGGGGGGCCGGAGTCGCCCCCACCGCCTTCTACCGCCACTTCCGGAGCATGGACGCGCTGGGGGCCGCGCTGGTCGAGGAGGCGCTGGCCAGCCTGCGCGAGACGGTACGGGGCATCCTCGCCGCAACCGGCGACCCCGAACGGCGCGGCGACGCCGTCGTACGGCTCGTCGCGGAGCTGGTGCGCGGCCGGCCCGCCCACGTCCGCTTCCTGGTCCGCGAACGCCACGGCGGGGTGCCGGCGGTACGGGAGGCCATCGCCGGACAACTCGACGCCCTGGCCGACGAGATCGGGGCGGCGCTGGCGGCGGACGCCGTGAGCGCGGGCTGGGACGCCGCCGACGTGACGATGCTGTCCCGGCTCCTCGTCGATCACATGTTCATGACCGCCTCGGCCTTCCTCGCCGCCTCGCTGCGCGGCGAGGACTGGTCGGCCGCCGTCGCCACGGCCCGCAGCCAGCTCCGCCTGATCCACCTCGGACGGGTGCACTGGCCGGGGTGACCCGGAGGGGCGCGGGCCGGGCAGCCCTCAGCCCGAGCCGCGCAGCGCCGCCGTGCGGGCCCTCACCTGCTCGGCGGTCAGGTAGGCGTCGGTGTACTCGAACTCCCGCAGCGTCGGCGGCTTGGAGGACCGGATCCCGATCCGGACGAAGTCGTCGCCGGCCAGCGCGTTGAGCAGCCAGTTGGTCGCCACGCGCGTCTTGGCGACGCCGGTGCGCAGCGCGGACCAGTGGTAGCCGCGGGCCACGGCCTGGGCCGGCAGGCCGCGCAGCGGGATGCCCAGCGGCTTGGACACCGCGTCGGTGCCCCCGAGGTCGACGACGAGCCCCAGGTCCTTGTGCACGTACGGGCGCAGGGGCTGGTGGCGCAGCGTCGCGATCAGGTTGTCCGCGAGGGTCCGTCCCTGGCGCAGGGCGTGCTGCGCGGTGGGCGGGCACACCGCCCCCTCCTCCTGCGCGGCGAGGTCGGGGACGGCCGCTGCGTCTCCCAGCGCGAACACTCCGGGCGCACCGGGCACGGTCATCTCCGGCGTCACCAGGAGCCGGCCGCGGACGGTCTCCGCGTCCAGGGTGGCGACCAGAGGGCTCGCGGCCACTCCGGCGGTCCAGATCAGCGTCCTGCTGGGCAGCACCCGGCCGTCGGTCAGGGTGATCTCCGTGGGGCCCGCCTTGGCCACGCTGACGCCGAGGGAGACCCGGATGCCGCGGCGCCGCAGGACGTCCAGGGCCGTCCGGCCCAGTGCGTCGCCGAGTTCGGGCATCAGTTTCGGCGCGAGGTCGAGGAGGTGCCAGGTGATCTGTCGGGGGTCCAGCCGGGGGTAGCGCTTCACGGCGTGGTGGGTGAGCCGCTGGAGGCAGGCGGCCGTCTCGGTGCCCGCGTATCCGCCGCCGACCACGACGAAGCACAGCCGCGCCGCCCGCTCCGCTGCGTCCTCGCTCGCGTCCGCCAGGTCGAGCTGGGAGATGACGTGGTCGCGCAGGTAGGTGGCCTCCGCGAGGGTCTTCATGCCCCGGGCGTTCTCGGTGAGGCCGGGGATGTCGAAGGTGCGGGTGATGCTGCCGGGCGCCAGCACCAGGTGGTCGTACGGGTGGTTCGTCAGCTCGCCGGTGATGCTGCGGACGACGCAGACCTTCGCCCGGGTGTCCACGCCGACGGCCCCGCCGGGGATGATCCGGGTCCGGTAGCGGCTGCTGCGGCGCAGCGAGACGGCGACGGACTGCGGGGTCAGCACGCCGGAGGCCACCTGGGGCAGCAGCGGCAGGTACAGCTGGTAGGAGTTCGGGGTGACCAGGGCGATGTCCGCCTCCGAGGGCGAGAGCCTGCGCTCCAGCCGCCGGATGCACTCCACCCCGGCGAATCCGGCTCCCACCACGAGAATCCTCGGTCGTTGCACGGTCTTCCGTCCCTTCTCGGGTCTGCCAGGTCCTCCCGCACATGCCCGTCCGGTGCCTGCTCTGCACGTGCGAGCGCCCCACGGCGGGGGAGCGGGGCCCCGGCCCGGGTGTTTCGGCCACGTCCGGGCGGCCATACGCCGAAGAGGTCGAACAGCTCCCAGAGGCACCGATCGCGAGGGGACCGAACACCGTGGCCACCATGATCCTGTTGATCGCACCGATGCTGCTGGCCCTGCTGCTGGTCACGCGCGGGCCCGGCCGCCGGCCCCGGCACCGGGCCGGCCGCAGCTGACGAACGATTCGACGAGTCGACGATCCGACGAGTGAGGGCGAGGTGGGACCGTGCCGGTACGAGCAGTCGGTTGGGCCCGGTCGTTTCCCGTCCACCGCGGGGTCCGCGAGGCCCGCCGGTGGTGTCTGGCGCATCTGAGCACCCTGCCGTGGACCGAGCGCGCCCCCGACACGGTCCACTCCATCCTGCTCACCGTGTCCGAACTGGTCACCAACGCGCACGTGCACGCCGACAGCAGCGCCCACCTGGTCCTGACCTGGGACGGCAGCTGTCTGCACGTGAGCGTGGCCGACGGCGACCCGCACCTGCCCGCCCCCAGGCAGGCCTCCCCCGAGGCGACCTCGGGCCGGGGCCTGGCGATCATCGACGCGCTCGCCGACGAGTGGGACGCCCACGCGGTGCACGGCGGCAAGGCCATCACGGCCTGCTTCCACCCGCCGGACCGGCCCTCCCCGCGGCACCGGACGGCTTGACGCCCCGTAACCTCGGAAAATGCTTACAGAAGTGACAGCGACCCGCTACGTCACGCCCTTGCGCGAGGGCGGCTCGCTCCCGGGGATCGTCGAGGCCGACGATCTCGGCACGTACGTCATGAAGTTCACCGGAGCCGGCCAGGGGCGCAAGACCCTGGTCGCCGAGGTCATCTGCGGCCGCCTGGCCCAGCGGCTGGGACTGCGGGTCCCGCGGCTGGTGCAGATGCAGCTCGATCCCGTCATCGGGCTCGGCGAGCCCGACCAGGAGGTCCAGGAGCTGCTCAAGGCCAGCGGCGGGCTCAACCTCGGGATGGACTACCTGCCCGGGTCGATCGGGTTCGACCCGCTCGCGTACGGGGCGGACCCCGTCGAAGCGGGGCGCGTGGTCTGGTTCGACGCACTGGTCAACAACGTCGACCGGTCCTGGCGCAATCCGAACATGCTGGTCTGGCACGGGGACCTGTGGCTCATCGACCACGGCGCCACCATGATCTGGCACCACAACTGGCCCACCGCCCAGGCCGCCGCCGCGAAACCCTACAACGCCTCCGACCACGTCCTGGCCCCGGTCGGCCCGGACATCGCGGCAGCGGCCGCAGAGCTGGCTCCGCGGGTGACCGCGGAACTGCTCGCCGAGGTCGCGGCGGACGTCCCCGACGAGTGGCTCGTCGACGAGCCCGGCTTCGACTCCACCGACGCGGTGCGGCGCGCCTACGTGGAGGCACTGCTGCCGCGCGCGGCCACGATCCACGAGAGGATCACCATGGAGGCCGAGGTCAGGCCCCGGTCCGGTCCGCCGGGCTGGCTCGCCGAGCGCCTTCCTCCCCAGCCCCACAAGAACAAGAACGAGCAGAAGAGCGGCGACGAGTGACCAAGCGGGACGTGTTCGAATACGCGCTGGTGCGCGTGGTGCCCCGGGTGGAGCGCGGGGAGTGCTTCAACGCCGGAGTGATCGTCTACTGCCGGGCGCGCTCGTACGTCGCCGCCCGCACCCACCTGGACGAGGCCAAGCTCCTCGCGCTCGACCCGGAGGCCGACGTGGTCGGCGTACGGGCCGCCCTGCAGGGCGTCGAGGGCGTGTGCACCGGCGGCGAACGGGCCGGCCAGGCGGCGGGCGACGACCCGGGGCGCCGGTTTCGCTGGCTGATCGCCCCGCGCAGCACGGTGGTGCAGCCCGGCCCGGTGCACACCGGCCTGACGGCCGATCCGGAAGCCGAGGTGGAACGGCTGCTCGACCTGCTGGTGCGCTGATCCGGACGACCCGGGGGGCCCTGGGCCCGGTGCCGTTGACACCGGGTGCCGGGGCTCCTAGCGTCTCCTCAGCTGAGGCTACTAAGCGGTTGCTCACCTTCGAGGGCCGCCCAGAGGATTCCAAGCGCGAGGAGATCCAGCATGTCCACCACCGAGCAGCGCGTCGCCATCGTGACCGGGGCGGCCCGGGGCATCGGCGCGGCCACCGCCGTGCGCCTGGCCGCCGAGGGCCGGGCGGTCGCCGTACTCGACCTCGACGAGGCGGCCTGCAAGGACACCGTCGAGGCCATCACCGCGGCCGGCGGCAAGGCCGTGGCGATCGGCTGCGACGTCTCGGACGCGGCCCAGGTGGAGGCGGCCGTGGAGCGCGTCGCGAGCCTGCTGGGCGCTCCGACCATCCTGGTCAACAACGCGGGGGTGCTGCGCGACAACCTGCTGTTCAAGATGAGCGACAGCGACTGGGACACCGTCATGAACGTGCACCTGCGCGGCGCGTTCCTGATGTCGAGGGCCTGTCAGAAGTACATGGTCGAGGCCAAGTTCGGCCGCATCGTCAACCTCTCCAGCAGCTCGGCGCTGGGCAACCGCGGCCAGCTCAACTACTCGGCCGCCAAGGCGGGCCTCCAGGGCTTCACCAAGACCCTGGCCATCGAGCTCGGCAAGTTCGGCGTCACCGCCAACGCCGTCGCCCCCGGCTTCATCGCCACGGAGATGACCGCGCAGACCGCCGCCCGCGTCGGCATGGGCTTCGAGGAGTTCCAGGCCGCCGCCGCCACCCAGATCCCCGTCCAGCGCGTCGGCCGCCCCGACGACATCGCCCACGCGATCGCCTTCTTCACCGGCGAGGCGGCCGGGTTCGTTTCCGGCCAGGTCCTGTACGTGGCCGGCGGCCCGCTCAACTGACGAGGGGAGGCGCGGACATGGCGTACGAAGGAACGGACAGCGGGAAGGTCGCGCTGATCACCGGCGCGAGCCGGGGCATCGGCTACGGCATCGCCGAGGCGCTGGTGGCCCGCGGCGACCGGGTGTGCATCACCGGGCGCAACGAGGATGCCCTCAAGGAGGCCGTCGAGGCGCTCGGCGCGGACCGGGTGATCGGCGTCGCCGGCAAGGCGCACGACGAGGCCCACCAGGCCGTGGCCGTCGAGCGCACGATGGAGGCCTTCGGGCGGGTCGACTTCCTGATCAACAACGCCGGCACCAACCCGGTCTTCGGTCCGATCGCGGACCTGGACCTCGGCGTCGCGCGCAAGGTCTTCGAGACGAACGTGATCTCGGCGCTCGGCTTCGCCCAGCGGACCTGGCACGCCTGGCAGAAGGACCACGGCGGGGCGATCGTGAACATCGCCTCCATCGCCGGGGTCTCCGCCTCGCCCTTCATCGGGGCGTACGGGATGAGCAAGGCCGCCATGGTCAACCTGACCCTCCAGCTCGCCCACGAGATGGCGCCGGGGGTCCGGGTCAACGCGATCGCGCCGGCCGTGGTCAAGACCAAGTTCGCCCAGGCGCTCTACGAGGGGCGCGAGGCGGAGGCCGCCGCGGCCTATCCGCTGGGCCGGCTGGGCCTGCCGGAGGACATCGGCGGAGCTGCGGCTTTTCTTACATCTGCACAAGCGGAATGGATCACTGGTCAAACTCTGGTCGTTGACGGAGGAATGTTCCTCAATGCCGGAGTTCACTGATCGATAATCGGACGTATTTGCCTCCCACGGGGAGGCAAATACGTACCGAACAGGCGCGAAAACGGTCAAGTGTCACACCAAACCTGCCCCTTGGATTTGTGACGCACTGCGCTAGGGTTTGCGGCACCCCTGGCTGATCGAGGAGCGTGCACGTGTTCAACCGGACCAGAAGCCTGCAGATCACTGCGGCCCTGGCGTCCATATCCCTGCTCGCCGGATGCGGTCTGCTTTCGGATGACAGCAAAGACGCCCAGAAGCGCATCGTCGTCGGCACGACGAGCGCTCCGAGCACCCTCGATCCCGCCGCGGCCTGGGACGGCTCCTGGGAGCTGTACCGCAACGTGTACCAGACCCTCCTGGCCTTCCCCACCGGCTCCACCAAGCCCCAGCCGGACGCGGCCCAGGCCTGCGACTTCACGGACTCCGCGAACGAGTCGTACCGCTGCACGCTGCGCAAGGGCCTGAAGTTCTCCAATGGCGAGCCGCTCGACGCCAAGGCCGTCAAGTACTCGCTCGACCGGATCCGCACCATCGGCTCCAAGGTCGGCCCGAAGGACCTCTTCGGCAACCTCGACAAGATCGAGACCCCCGACGCGCAGACCGTCGTCTTCCACCTGAAGGTGCCGGACGCCACCTTCCCCTTCGTCCTCGGCTCGCCGGCCGCCTCCCTGGTCGCGCCCAAGGACTACCCCGCGGACAAGGTGCGCGAGGACGGCAAGATCACCGGCTCGGGCCCGTACCTGCTGGACTCCTACAAGGAGGGCAGCGAGGCGGTCCTCAGCAAGAACGGCTCCTACAACGGCTTCGCCAACCGCCGTAACGACGCGGTCACCATCCGCTACTTCGCGGACTCCACGAAGATGGTCGCCGCCCTCAAGGGCAAGGAGATCGACGCCACCTACCGAGGCCTGTCGGCCACGGAGGTCAAGGACCTCCAGAGCCCGGCCGCACACGGGCTGGGCGTCCAGGTCGTCGAGAACGTCGGCGCCGAGATCCGCTACCTGGTGTTCAACCCCCAGGACCCCAACGTCAACAAGCTCCCGGTGCGCCAGGCGATCGCGCAGATCATCGACCGCGGCACCCTCGTGTCCAAGGTCTACCAGGGCACCGCCGAGCCGCTGTTCTCGATGGTCCCCAAGGGTGTCGTGGGCCACAAGACGCCGTTCTTCGACAAGTACGGCCAGCCCGACGTCGGCAAGGCCAAGAAGATCCTCAAGGACGCCGGCATCAACCAGCCGGTCGAGCTGACCTTCTGGTACACCACCGACCGCTACGGCGCCTCGACCGCCGACGAGTTCACCGAGATCAAGCGGCAGCTGGACGAGAGCGGCCTGTTCAAGATCACTCTGCGCGGGCAGCCCTGGAAGAGCTTCCAGGAGGGCTACAAGAACGGCCAGTACCCGGTCTTCGGCCGAGGCTGGTTCCCCGACTTCCCGGACCCGGACAACTTCATCGCGCCGTTCGTCGGCAAGGAGAACGCGGTCGGCACCCCGTACGAGCAGCAAGAGATCCTGACCGACCTGCTGCCCAAGTCCCGCCGCGAGAGCGACCGCGCCGCCGGCATCCACCAGTTCGAGCAGGCGCAGCAGATCTTCGCCGACGACGTCCGGCTGCTGCCGCTGTGGCAGGGCAAGCTGTACGTCGCCGCGCGGGAGGACATCGCGGGCGGCGAGCGGGCGCTCGACCCGCAGACGGTCTTCCAGATGTGGGAGCTGTACCGCAAGACCAGCTGGTAGCCGCCGGCGGCCGCAGCCGGCGGCAGCAGGCAACCGCACCCGCCGGGGGTCCCGACCCCCGGCGGGTGCGGCGCTGTCAGTGGCCCCCGGTAGGTTCTGAGACGTTGCACCGCGCAGTGGCGTGTACTTGTACTACCGGAGGTTGTAGACGTGACCCAGATGCTGCCCGAGTCCTGGCTCCCCGTCCTCGGCGGAGAGCTGGACCAGCCCTACTTCAAGGAGCTCACCGAGTTCGTCGAGAAGGAGCGGGCGAACGGGCCGGTCTACCCGCCCCGCGAGCAGGTCTTCGCGGCCCTGGAGGCCACCCCCTTCGAGAAGGTGAAGGTCCTCGTCCTCGGCCAGGACCCGTACCACGGCGCCGGCCAGGGCCACGGCCTGTGCTTCTCCGTCCGGCCGGGGATCAAGACCCCGCCGTCGCTGCGCAACATCTACAAGGAGATGCACGAGGAGCTGGGCACCCCCATCCCGGACAACGGCTACCTGATGCCGTGGGCCGAGCAGGGCGTCCTGCTGCTGAACGCGGTCCTCACCGTCCGCGAGGCCGAGCCCAACTCGCACAAGGGCAAGGGCTGGGAGAAGTTCACCGACGCGGTGATCCGCGCCGTCGCCGACCGCCCCGACCCGGCCGTCTTCGTGCTGTGGGGCGCCTATGCCCAGAAGAAGCTCCCGCTGATCGACGAGGAGCGGCACGTCGTCGTCAAGGGCGCCCACCCCTCCCCGCTGTCGGCGAAGAAGTTCTTCGGCTCCCGGCCCTTCACCCAGATCAACGAGGCCGTCGCGGCGCAGGGCCATGAGCCGATCGACTGGACGATCCCGAACCTGGGCTGACGGCCGACCGCGCCTCGGCGCCATCCCCGGTGCCTGCGGTTAGCGTCGGGACGACCGGACCGCGACGGGTCCGGCGGAGCCAGCCGGAGGCCGTGGTGAGGGAGCAGCAGGAGGCGTCGGAGGACGCCGTCATGACCCGGATCGGCCAGGCGGTCATCCTGCTGCACGCCGGGGACCGGGAGGAGGCCCGCAACCGGCTGGGGGAGCTGTGGGCCGAGATCGGGGAGGACGGCGCGGGGCTCCACCGGTGCACGCTCGCCCACTACATGGCCGACGCCCAGGACGACCCCGCCGACGAGCTGTCCTGGGACCTGCGGGCCCTGACCGCCGCCGACGCGCTCGCCGGGGCGGGGGGCGAGCCGCATCCCGCCGTGCGGGGGTTCTACCCCTCGCTGCACCTCAGCCTGGCCGCGGACTACGCGAAGCTGCGACGGCCGGCCGAAGCCCGGCTCCACCTGGCCCGGGCCCGGGCCGCCGCCGGGGCCCTCCCGGACGACGGCTGGGCCAACGGCATCCGCGCCGCCATCACCCGCCTGGAGCGCCGCCTCTCGTCCCCTCCGGGCCCGGGCCCCTTCCCGGCCCAGCATCCGTAGCGGAGGGCCCCGCTTTCGCAGCGGGGCCAGGGGGTCAGGGGGTGCGGACGCCCTCGCAGATGCGGGATTCCGGGCTGTCGGGGGTCCAGCGGCCGTGCGCGCGGCCCAGGGCGCAGACGTCGGCCGGGCGGACCGGGAGCCGGTCGATCACCTCGTGCGGGAGCTCGGCCTCCGGGGCCGGGCGCTGCGGGCCGCGGGAGCGGCCTTCCGCGGGCCGCCCCGCCGGCGGGCGCGGCTCCGGGACGTCCGCAACCGGCGGCGCGCCGGCCGGGGGCCGGCCGCCGGTCCCCGTGGCCGAGGCCGTCGGCCGGGCCGGCCCCGCCTTCAGCGCCTCCAGCGCCGGCGCCTGCACCTCCACCGCGGCCCCCGGCACCGCAGCCCCCGGCCCGCCCCGCGGAACGTGTCCCGGCGACGGCGGCGCGGCCCCCGTCGTCCCGGGAGCACCCGCCGGCTGCATGGAGGCGGGGGTCACGTTCACGCAGCCGGAGACGGCCGAGACGGCGCCGGCGACCGAGAGCAGCAGCTTTGTCGAGGTTCGGGTGGTGTGCACGCGGGCAACTCTGCTGTGCGAGCACCCCGTTGTGAAAATCCGGAGCCGATATTGACCCCGCACGGGTGACACGCCGTCATTCGCCCGTGGCGCCGTCGATGTGCTCGCGCAGCAGGTCGGCGTGCCCGTTGTGGCGCGCGTACTCCTCGATCATGTGGGTGTACACCCAGCGCAGGCTGAACGCCTCGCCCCGGTGGTGGCTCTCGCGCCGCGACATCAGCTCCAGCGGCCGGCCCTCCGCGGCCTGCCGGGCCAGCTCGACCTCGGTCCGCCACACCCCCGCCGCCTCGGCGAAGGTGTCCCCGGCGGTGAAGTCGAAGTCGCCGTCCCGGTTCTCGCGCGTGGAGTACAGCTCGGGCAGCTCCTCGCCCAGCATGATCTCCCGGAACCAGTACCGCTCCACCTCCGCCATGTGCCGTACGAGGCCCAGCAGGCTCAGCCGGGACGGCGCGAGCGGCAGCCGGCGCAGCTCCTCCTCGCTCAGCCCCTCGCACTTCCAGGCGAGGGTCTGGCGGTGGTAGTCCAGCCAGCCCTCCAGCATCTCCCGCTCGCCGGCGGAGGTGGAGGGCTCGGTGCGATGTGATCCGGAAGTCGTCGTCATGAGCGACATCCTCGGCCAACCGGGGCCGCCCCACCAGGGATTAAGCTGCGGACGTCCCCGAGGATCAACCAGGAGGTATGCGGTGAAGGTCGGCGTCATCGGACTGGGCGACATCGCCCGGAAGGCGTACCTGCCCGTCCTGACCGCCCGTCCGGGCCTGGAGCTGCACCTGCAGACCCGCACCCCCGCCACGCTGGAGCGCATCGGGGAGATCCACCACATCCCCGCGGAGCGCCGCCACACCGGCCTCGACGGGCTGCTCGCCGAGGGCCTCGACGCGGCGTTCGTGCACGCACCGACCACCGTGCACCCCGAGATCGTCACGCGGCTGCTCGAGGCGGGCGTGCCGACCTACGTGGACAAGCCGCTCGCCTACGAGCTCGCCGACTCGCGGCGGCTGGTCGAGCTCGCCGAGGAGCGCGGCGTCCCGCTGGCCGTGGGCTTCAACCGCCGCCACGCGCCCGGCTACGTCCAGTGCGCCGACCACCCGCGCGAGCTGATCATCATGCAGAAGAACCGGGTCGGGCTGCCCGAGGACCCCCGCACCCTCGTCCTCGACGACTTCATCCACGTCGTCGACACCCTGCGCTTCCTGCTGCCCGGCGAGGCCGACCACATCGACGTCCGGGCCGTGGTGCAGGGCGGCCTGATGCACCAGGTCGTGCTCACGCTGTCCGGCGCCGGTTTCACCGCGCTGGGCATCATGAACCGGCTGTCGGGCTCCACCGAGGAGATCCTGGAGGTCGCGGGCCAGGACACCAAGCGGCAGGTCGTCAACCTCGCGGAGATCATCGACCACCGAGGCCAGCCGACCGTGCGGCGCCGCGGGGACTGGGTGCCGGTGGCCCGCCAGCGCGGCATCGAGCAGGTCGTGGACGCCTTCCTGGAAGCCGTCGACGCGGGCAGGCCGCTCAGCGCCCGGGACGCGCTGCTCACCCACGAACTGTGCGAGCGGGTGGTGCTGTCGGCTTTGGAGCAGGCTTCCTGAGCCCGAGGGAGCGGGTCCCCTCGACCGCGCAGTACGCCGCCAGCAGCACCAGGGCCAGGCCCGCGGGCCAGTTGCCGAAACGGACGTAGAGCGTCGTCCCGCCGGCGAGCGGGACCTCGTACACCTGCGCCTCGCGCGCGGAGCCGGTCAGCCACGGGCCGATCCGTCCGCCGCCCGGGGCGTGGACGGCGCTGATGCCGGTGAGGGTGGCGTGCACGACGGGGCGGCCGGTTTCCGCGGCGCGCAGGGCGGCCAGCGAGGCGTGCTGGGCCGGCGCCCAGCTGTCCTGGAAGCTGGAGGTGGCCGACTGGGCGACGAGCAGGGAGGCCCCGTCGCCGGCCAGGCGGCGGCTCATGTCGGGGAAGGCCGACTCGAAGCACACCAGCGGGCCGATCCGGACGCCGGGCCGGCCGGGGAGATCCATGAGCACGGGGGCGGCGCCGCGCCGGCGGTCCTCGCCCGCGGCCTTGCCGACGGAGGTGGCCCAGCCGAGCAGGGACCGGGCCGGTATGTACTCGCCGAACGGCACCAGGCGCATCTTGTCGTACCGGTCGCCGGTCGGTCCGCCGGGGCCGACGAGCACGGAGCTCTTGTAGATCCCGGTGCCGGTGCCGGTGCCGGTCCCGTTGCCCGTGCTGGCCGCCGCCGGACGGCGGGCGTCCACGTTGACCAGGAGCGGGGCGCCGACCTCAGCCGACAGGGCGGCCAGCCTGCGCGACAGGTCCGGGCGCGCCGCCAGGTCCGCGCCGACGCTGCTCTCGCCCCACACCACCAGATCCACCGACTGCCCGGCCAGCGCACGGGTCAGCCGCTCCTCCAGCGCGAAGCGCCGCTCCGCGCTGTCCGGCCCGTCGGCGACCGGGCCCGGCTGGACGACGGCCACCCGCAGCGAGCCCGAACCGTCCGACTGCCCCGCCTGGGGCACCCACAGCCACACCGCCCCCGTCAGCACCGCGCACCCCGTCACCCCGGCCAACGCCGGGACCCGGGCCCCGGGAGCCGCGACCAGCAGCACCACGGCGCAGTTCACCGCAACCACCAGCAGGCTCACCAGCCACACCCCGCCCACCGAGGCCACCCGCAGCGCCGGCGGCACCTGCCACTGGCTCGCCCCCAGCAGCCCCCACGGCCCGCCCAGCCCCTGCCACGACCGGGCCAGCTCCGACAGCAGCCAGGCCGCCGGTACGAGCCCCAGCGCGGCCCCGGCGCGCCCCGGCCGCGGGCTCCCCGCGAGCAGCTCGCGCACCAGGACCGCCCACGGGACCCACAGCAGGCCGAGCAGCGCCGCCAGCGGCAGCAGGAACACGTGCAGGCTGGGGAGCAGCCAGTGGTGCACGGCCACGATGAACCCGGCGCCGCCGAGCCAGCCCTCCAGCGCCGCCCGCCGCCCGGTGGGAGCCGTCCTCAGCAGCAGCATCCAGGGGACGAGGGCCACGTACGCGAACCACCACAGCGCGGGGGCGGGGAAGGCCAGGCACGGCAGCGCCCCGGCGGCGGCCGCGGCCGCCGCACGCCAGCACCGGGTCCGCCTCGTGAGCATGACGCGCCTCCGCTCTCAGTGTGGGACAGGGCAGCAGCTGCGGCCCCTCAGGAAGAGAGGTGCCGCCACTTCTCGTGCACGGTGACGCGGGTGAGCCGCCAGCCGTCGCGGGCGGTGCGGGCCAGGGCGAAGGTGTAGCGGCCGGCGGCGGTGAAGTTCGGCGTGGTGGCCTCCGCAGCGGCCCCGCCCGGGTCGAGCCGCATCGGATTGACGAAGTCCGCCCCCACCTCGGCGTGGTCGGCCGGCCAGCCGACCCGGCTCTCCAGGCGGACGAGCCGGTTGACGACGAGGTGCTGGCGCACCGGGAACAGCTTCATGGTCTCCGCGAGCCACTCGGCGACCTCGCCGGCCGGCCCCTCGATCCCGCCCGCCGAGGTGTAGTCGGCCCGCCCGCCGGGCGCGAAGAGCGCGCGGTACGCCACCCAGTCGCCGTCGTCCACGGCCCTCGCGTACCCCGTGACCACCTCGTCGATCGCCATCCGGTCCATGACCGTGGCGAGGTCCACACGCTGCGTCATCGGGTCAGTGTGGGGGCGCCGGCCCGCGAGGCCAAGGGGTGTGCGCGGACCGGCGGCCCCGGGGCGGGATCAGTGGCCTGAATGCGCCTCCCGCTGCCGGACGACGACCAGGAACGCGTCGCTGGCCAGGTCCATCACCACCTCGGCCGGCACGCCCTCGCGCAGCCGCTGCGCGGCGTACTCCTCGGCGGGCCAGCTTCCCCGCGGACTCCCGGCCGGGAATCGCTCCAACACCACGCGGCCCATGGGACACCCCCTGCTGCTTGCCATCGAGTCAATTGCGGTCTCACCGGGCACAACGACGCAAAGGCCGCCCGGGAACGTTCCCGGGCGGCCTGGCCGTTCACGCGAGCGGGTGAGGACCGGCGCGCGCTATCCGGCGGACTCGCCCGCGTGGGGGCTGAGGACGTCCGTGCCGACCAGCACGAACAGGGCGATGCCCAGGGCGATCCGGTAGATCACGAACGGCATGAAGCTCTTGCTGGAGATGAACTTCATGAACCACGCGATGACGGCGTAGCCGACGACGAAGGCGATGACCGTGGCGAAGATCGTCGGCCCCCAGACGATGTGGCCGGGGCTCTCGACCACGTCCTTCACCTCGAACGCCCCCGAGGCCAGGACGGCGGGAATGGCGAGGAGGAAGGAGTAGCGGGCCGCGGCCTCGCGGGTGAAGCCCAGCAGCAGGCCGCCGGAGATCGTGGCACCCGACCGGGAGACGCCCGGGATCAGCGCCATCGCCTGGCAGACGCCGAAGATCAGGCCGTCCTTGACGCTCAGCTCCCGCAGCGTCTTGCGCTCGCGCACCGCGCGGTGGCGTCCGCCCTCCTCGTCGCGGGCGGCGAGCCGGTCGGCGATGCCGAGGACGATGCCCATCACGACGAGGGTGGTGGCGGTGACCCGCAGATCACGGAACGGGCCTTCGATCTGGTCCTTGAGCGTCAGGCCCAGCACACCGATCGGGATCGAGCCGACGATCACCAGCCAGCCCATCTTGGCGTCCTGCTCCGACCGCAGCGAAGCGGTGTAGAGCGAGCGGAACCAGGTGGAGACGATCTTCGCGATGTCCTTGCGGAAGTAGATCAGCACGGCGGCCTCGGTGCCGATCTGCGTGATCGCGGTGAAGGCGGCGCCCGGGTCCTCCCAGCCGGCGAATGCCGCGGTCAGCCGGAGGTGGGCGCTGGAGGAGATGGGGAGGAACTCCGTAAGACCCTGGACGAGACCGAGGATTAGGGATTCGAACCAGCTCATGTCGGGGTGCGTTCGTCCTTGTGATGGTCGGACAGTTCAGGTCCGATGCTAGGGCCCGTGGGAGGCGGCTCCGACCACAGGGGGGTGCTGCGGCACGTGCCCCGCGGCCCGGGCCGGCTTCGCGGGTGCCAACCGGTGCCGCTTGCGCCAGCCGACGACCGCCGCCGCCACCGCCGAGACGGCGATGAAGCCGGCCGAGAGGAGGAACGCGGGCGAGCCCGGGGAGGAGGCGCTGGCCCCGGCGACGACGTAGGCGGCGGTGTTCGGGACCACGCCGATCGCGGTGGCCGTCAGGAAGGGCAGCCAGCCGCAGCGGGAGATCGCGGCGCAGTAGTTGGCCACCGCGAAGGGCAGGCCCGGGAAGACCCGCACGGCCAGCATCGAGCGGAAGCCGTGCCGGGCCAGCTGCTCGTCGGCCGCCAGCAGCCAGCGCCCGCGCAGCAGGGGCCGCAGGGCGTCGCGGCCCAGGGCCCGGCCGAGGCCGAAGGAGATGCCGGCGCCGAGCACCGAGCCGGCCACCGCGGCGGCCAGGCCGAGCGGGGCGCCGAACAGGGCCCCCGCGGCCAGGTTGAGCAGGGGGCGCGGGACCAGGGCCGCCGTGCCCGCCCCGTACGCGGCCGCGAAGACGAGCGCCGCGGGGCCGCTGGGCAGACCCGGGGGAAGGCCCTCCGCGAGGAGGCGCTGGGGCTCGTACAGCAGCACGCCCGCGCCGGCCGCGGCCAGCAGCACGACGAGCAGCGACAGCCGGATCCACGGCGCCAGGAGGAGGGACATCCCGGGAGGGTAACCGACGCACATGACGGGCCGCCGTAATCCAGGCCTCATGCGGAGGAACGGCGGACGGCCGGCGGGCGCCGCGTCCGGGGGCGGCCGTTCGCACCCGCCGTTCGCGGCCGGGACGCCCAAGCCCCGCGGGGCGCACGGAAATTCATTCGACCGGCCGCCGCCGGTCCGGCAGGATCGGGCCCATGTCCCGGTATGCCTTCCCCGCAGCGCCGTCCGCAGTCGCGGACGCGCCGAAGGCTGCCGTCCTGCACTTCGAGACCCGGGCACAGGCGCCGGCACTGGCACTGGCGCTCGCCGCCGTCGACGGCGCACGAAGCTGACCCTTCCCGGACAGTCCGGCGGGCCCCACAGGGGGAGGGTCGGCTCGCTCCAGGGGTCCCCTCCGGCTCCGGCCGGTCGTGAGAGCACCGAAGAACGGGAAGAGACACCATGGCCAAGACGGCCTTCGTGCGCACCAAGCCGCACCTGAACATCGGCACCATGGGTCACGTCGACCACGGCAAGACCACCCTCACCGCCGCCATCACCAAGGTCCTCGCCGAGCGCGGCGGCGCCTCCTTCGTGCCGTTCGAGCGCATCGACCGGGCCCCGGAGGAGTCCCGGCGCGGCATCACCATCAACCTCACGCACGTCGAGTACGAGACCGACACCCGGCACTACGCCCACGTGGACATGCCCGGGCACGCCGACTACGTCAAGAACATGGTCACCGGCGCCGCCCAGCTGGACGGGGCGATCCTCGTCGTCTCCGCGCTCGACGGGGTCATGCCGCAAACCGCGGAGCACGTGCTCCTCGCCCGGCAGGTCGGCGTCGACCACGTCGTCGTCGCCCTGAACAAGGCCGACGCCGCGGACCCCGAGCTCACCGACCTGGTCGAGCTGGAGGTCCGCGAGCTGCTCACCGCCCACGGCTACGGCGGCGACGGCGCGCCGGTCGTACGGGTCTCGGGCCTCGGCGCGCTCGGGGGCGACCCGCGGTGGACCGGGGCGATCGAGGCGCTGCTCGACGCCGTGGACACCTACGTCCCCGTGCCGGTGCGCTACACGCAGGCGCCGTTCCTGCTGCCGGTGGAGAACGTGCTGACCATCACCGGCCGCGGGACCGTCGTCACCGGCGCCGTCGAGCGCGGCACCGTCCGCGTCGGCGACCGCGTCGCCGTGCTCGGCGGCGACGGCGAGCCCGTCGAGACGGTGGTGACCGGCCTGGAGACCTTCGGCAAGCCGATGGAGTGCGCCGAGGCCGGGGACAACGTGGCGCTCCTCCTGCGCGGGGTGCCGCGCGACGGGGTGCGCCGCGGCCACGTGGCGGCCGCGCCCGGCAGCGTGGTGCCCAGGCGCCGCTTCACCGCGCAGGTGTACGTCCTCTCCGGCCGCGAAGGCGGGCGCACGACGCCGCTGTCCACCGGCTACAGGCCGCAGTTCTACATCCGCACCGCCGACGTGGTGGGCGACGTGGACCTGGGCGCGGCGGCGGTGGCCCGGCCGGGCGAGACGGTCACGATGACCGTGGAGCTCGGGCGGGACGTGCCGCTGGAGGCGGGGCTCGGCTTCGCGATCCGCGAGGGCGGCCGGACCGTGGGCGCGGGGACGGTGACGACCGTCCTCGGCTGAGACCGGCACGGCGGGGCGCCCGGCTGCGGCCCGGGCGCCCCGCTGCGGCCGCCGCACGCGCCCGGCCGCAGCGGTAGCGGTCCACCCCGCCCTGGAAGCCGGGCGCGCGGTGGGCGAGACTGCCGTCGACACGGATCGAGGCGGCGTCGAAGGGCGGGCGGGATGGGCGGCGGTACGGCACTGGTGCTGGGCGGCGGCGGACTGACCGGCGTCGGCTGGGAGTCCGGGATCCTGTACGGGCTCGCGCGGGCGGGCGTGGACCTGGCCGGAGCCGACCTCGTCGTCGGCACCTCGGCCGGCTCCCTGGTCGGCGCCCAGCTGGCCTCGGGGCTGCTGACGCCCCGGGAGCTGTACGAAAGGCAGCTCGGCGACGCGTCCGGCGAGCCGGTGGCCCGGTTCGGGCCGGGCCTGATCGCCCGGTACGGCGCCGCAATGCTGCGCTCGCGCAACGCGCTGGCCTACCGCAAGCGCGTCGGCGCCCTCGCCCTGGCCGCCGACACCGGCGGGGAGGAGGAGCGCCGCACGGTGCTGCGCGCCCGGCTCGGCTCGCCGGACTGGCCCGAGCGCAGGCTCGTGGTCACCGCGGTCGACGCACTGACCGGTGAGCTGACCGCTTTCGACAAGGACAGCGGGGCCTCCGTGCTCGATGCCGTCTCGGCGAGCTGCGCCGTGCCCGGCGTGTGGCCCCCGGTGACGGTCGGCGGGCGGCGCTTCATCGACGGCGGGATCCGCTCGGCGACCAACGCGGACCTGGCAGCCGGATACTCCCGCGTGGTGATCGTCGCGCCGATCACCCTCGGCTCCGCGCTCGTCCCCTCGCCGGCCGCCCAGGCGGCGAAGCTGCGGGAGGCGGGTGCCCGGGTGCTGCTGATCACGCCGTCCGCGCAGGCCCGCAAGGCCTTCGGGCGCAACGTCCTGGACCCCGCCCGGCGGGACCCGGCCGCGCGCGCCGGGCTGGCGCAGGCCGCGCAGCACGCCGCCGAGGCGGCCGCCGTCTGGGCGGGTGCGCGGGGCTGAGGGCCCCGGCGGGCGGCGGGGGCCGCTGCCGGACAATGGTGCCGTGAGCGACGAACAGATCCCGGTGATCCGGGACGTGGGCCAGGGCACCGCCAAGCTGATGCCGGACGTGGACCGGGACCGGGCCTGGCTGCTGACCGTGGACGGCGCCCCGCAGTCGTACGTGGACCTCGACGACCCGCTGCACCTGGAGTTCGAGTACGCGCGCCGCCTCGCGCACGTCCTGGACTGCGTCGCGGAGCCGGGCGCCGCGCTGGACCTGCTGCACCTGGGCGGCGGCGCACTGACACTGCCCCGGTACGCGGCTGCCACCCGGCCGGGCTCGCGCCAGGAGGTCGTCGAGTTCGACCGCGGGCTGGTGGAGCTGGTCGCCGAACACCTGCCGCTGCCGGCCGGATCCGGGATCGCGGTGCACACGGCCGAGGCCCGCGCCTGGCTGGCGGACGCCCCCTCCGGCAGCGCGGACGTGCTCGTCGCCGACGTGTTCGGCGGCTCACGGGTCCCGGCGCAGCTGACCTCCGTGGAGTACGCGCGGGAGGCGGCGCGGGTCCTGCGGCCGGGCGGGGTCTACGCGGCGAACCTGGCCGACGGGGCGCCGTTCGACTTCCTGCGGGCCCAGCTGGCGACCTTCCGGGCGGTGTTCGGGGAGCTGGCCCTGATCGCGGAGCCGGGGGTGCTGCGCGGGCGCCGGTTCGGCAACGCGGTGGTGCTCGCCTCGGACCGGGAGCTGCCGGTGGCCGCGCTGGCACGGCGGTGCGCGGCGGACGCCTTCCCCGCGCGGGTGGAGGCGGGGGCGGAGCTGGCCCGGTTCGTGCGCGGCGCCGTTGCGGTGGCCGACGCCGACGCGGTGCCCTCCCCGCAGCCCCCGCACGGGGCGTTCGGCATCGGGTGAGGGGGCTCACACGCCGGCGGCGGCTCCGGCCGGCGCGGCGGAGCCCGGTGCTTCGCCCGCTGCCGGGCCGGGGTCCGCGTCCGCCGGGCGGGAGCCCGCGTCCGCCGGGCGGGCGGGCGAGCCGGCCTTCGGGGGCGAGGGCCTGCGGGTGAGCCGCCGGACGTCCGGGACGAGCAGGACGGCGGCGGTGACGACCACGACCAGCGCGGCGCAGCCCCACAGGGCGGCGGTGCGGCCGACCGCCGACTCGACGGGGCCGGCCACGGCGGTGGCCAGCGGCAGCATCGACACGGACCCGAACCAGTCGTAGGCGGAGACCCGGGAGAACTTCTCCTCCGGGATCTCCTGGTGCATGGTCGTCATCCAGTTCACGCCGAAGACCTCGATGGCCGTCCCGCTGACGAACATCACCGCGCACAGGCCCCACACGGGCAGCGGCACGGCCAGGCCGGCCGACGGCAGCGCCAGCGGGAACACGCAGACGGTGCCCACCAGAAGCAGCCGTCGCGGCTTCCACACCATCATCAGCACCGCACCGGCGATGGTGCCGGCGCCGAAGCAGGCCAGGGCCAGGCCCCAGGGCGCCGGCCCGCCCAGCCGGTCCCGGGCGACGAGGGGCCCGTACACCGCCTCGGCGGCGCCGACGACGGCGACCACCACGGAGAACTGGAGCACGATGCTCCACAGCCAGGGCCTGGTCCGGAACTCCACCCAGCCCTCGCGCAGGTCGGCCAGCAGCCCGCCCCCGGGCGGCCGCCCGGCGGTGCGGCCGACGTCCAGGGCGGCCCGCAGCGCTCCGGCCAGGGCGAACGCGGCGGCGTCCACGGCCAGCACCCATCCGGGGCCGATCGCGGCGATCAGCGCTCCGCCGAGGGCCGCGCCGCCGATCCCCGCGCCGTTCATGGCCATCCGGAAGAGGGCGAAGGCGCGGTTGGCGTGCTCGCCCCCGACGCTGGAGAGCAGCATGCCCTCGGCGGCCGGGTTGAAGAAGGCGGTGCCGGTGCCGCAGAGCGCGGTGAGCAGCATCATCTGCCACAGCTGCGGGTCCCCGGCGAGGACGAGCACGGCGAAGGCGGCCTGCGAGACGCAGTTGAGGGCGTTGGCCGCGACCATGACGCGGTGGCGCGGCATCCGGTCGGCCAGGGCTCCGCCGATCAGCAGGAACAGCACCAGCGGCAGGGTACGGGCGGCGGCCACGAGGCCGACGTCCGCACCCGACCCGCCGGCTTCGAGGACGGCGAACGCCGAGGCGATGAGCGCTCCGTGGCTGCCGAGGTTGGTGATGACGGCGGCGCCGGTCAGCAGGCTGTAGTTGCGGCCGGCCCAGGCGGGCCGCAGGCGGCGTGCGGACGGGCGGTGCGGCGGGGCGGCGGGAGGCTTCACCCTCGGACTATCCACGCCCCGGGCCGCGAATCCAAACGGATATCGGGCCCGGGGCGCGGATCGGGACGTGCTGCGGTCAGCCCGTGCCGACGCCGTTGAGGCGGACCGAGCTGAGGATCTTGTCCATCGTCTCCTGGGGGACCTCACCCTCGACGCCGGCGGCGCTGAAGAGGATCCAGCTGGAGAAGTCGCCGTTGGCGGTCTTGAAGCTGAACGCGATGGTCTTGCCGTCGCGCGAGCACTTGTTCTCCTTGGGCACGCCGAGCGCGGTCGCGGTCGCCATGTGGCCCTTCAGACCGGAGGAGGTGGTGTACTCCTTCGGCTCGGAGACCTTCACGGTGCCCTTCGGCGCCTTCTGCGCGAACGCGGCGAAGGCCCAGTTGCCGGCCTCGTTCTTCACGGCCTCGGCGGTGTCCTTGGCGCCCTGGCCGCCCTTGGTCCCGGTGCCCGCGAGCTCCGTCTTCTCCTCGCGCCCGTCCTTGTTGGAGTCGATCTTGCACCAGTCCTCCTTGAGGAAGGCGGGTGCGGAGAAGCCGACGAGGGGCTTGCCGTCGTTCTTCACGTCGTCGGTGAAGCTGGCGATGACGCCGGGGTTGGCGACGTTCCACTCCGGCGGCACGTCGAAGGCCGTGCCGTACTTCGGGTTGACGACCACCTTCCAGCCCGGGATCACCGGCTGGACGTCGCCGCCGGCGCGCGGGTTGGCGCCCGTGGCGGAGGGCGCGGCGGTCTCGGGGGTCGAGGCCGAGGCCGAGGCGGCCGGCTGGTTGTCCGCCACGTCGTTCTTCTTGTCGTCCCGCGTCAGGACGAACGCCCCGGTGGCGGCCGCCGCGACGACGACCGCGGCCGCGGCGACGATGGCCACGGTCTTGGTGGAGAGCCCGCCGCCCCCGCCGCCTCCGTTCGGCGGGGCCGGTACGGCCTGCTGGGGCTGGGTCCACTGCTGGGCAGCGGGCTGGGGCTGCGTCGGGTAGCCCGCCTGCGGATATCCGTAGCCGGGCTGCTGCTGGTACGGGTTCGGCTGACCCGGCGGCTGCTGGTACGGGTTCTGATGCGCGTCCTGAGGGTTCTGCTGTCCCCCGGGCGGCTGCTGTTGTCCTGGCCACATGGCCGGTAACGATAGTGGGAGGGGCCTACACGGGCCACGGCCACCCCCGCAAGAGGTCTGGTCAAGGACATCTACTCGTGGGTAACATCCGGTTCCATGAGCGCAGACCAGATGAACGTGGGCGAACTGCTCGCCGCGACCGTGCCCATGGCCCGGACCCTGAACCTCGAGTTCCTGGAGACCACCCCCGAGCGCGCGGTCGTCCGGCTGCCCGACCAGCCCGACTACCACAACCACGTGGGCGGCCCGCACGCCGGCGCCATGTTCACCCTCGCCGAGTCCGCCAGCGGCGCCATCGTCCTGGCCGCCTTCGGCGACCAGCTCTCGCGCGCCGTGCCGCTCGCGGTGAGGGCCGAGATCGGCTACAAGAAGCTCGCCAAGGGCGTCGTGACCGCCACCGCCACCCTCGGCCGCCCGGCCGCCGAGGTCGTCGCCGAGCTCGACGCGGGCGGCCGCCCCGAGTTCCCGGTCACCATCGCCATCCAGCGCGAGGACGAGGCCGTGACCGGCGAGATGACCGTCGTCTGGACCCTGCGCCCGAACGCGTAGCGGCGCAGCGGGAGATGGGATGGCGGGGCCGCGCCCGACGGGCGCGGCCCCGCTGCGGTTACAGTCCCTGTGACGCCGCACGGAGGAGGCCCCATGGCCGGTCGCACCAAGGTCGACATCAGTCTGGACGCCGAGCTGGTGGTGGAGGTGATGGTCCTCGCCGGGATCGGCTCGCCGCAGGACGCGGTGGAGGCCGTCGTACGGGACTACATCGCCCGCGGACACCGCACCGAGGCGCGCGTGCAGGTGCAGGACGAACCGCGCCGCACCGCCGACACCGCCGAGCAGCCGCCGCAGGGCTGAGGGCGCCGGTACGACCGCACTGCGCCCAGGCCGTCGAGCACCGTCGGGCGCCGCTGGGCGGTGTTCGCGGGCCGCTCCGCCGCCCCCGGAGCCCGGTAAGGGGCGAGGGCCGCGGCCGGGAGCGGATAGGCTGCCCGTTCGGCGTGTCACAGGGGACGCGCCGGGACGAATCGGGAGGACGTACCGGTGCACATCCAGGAATGGCTGGAGACGATTCCGGCGGTCAGCATCTATCTCCTGGTGGGTCTGGTCATCGGGCTGGAGAGCCTCGGCATCCCGCTGCCGGGAGAGATCATCCTGGTCAGCTCCGCGCTGCTCGCCTCCCAGCACGGGCACATCGACCCCGTGGTGCTGGGCCTCTGCGCGACCGCCGGCGCGATCGTGGGCGACTCCATCGGCTACGCGATCGGGCGCCGCGGCGGCAAGCCGCTGCTCGAGCGGCTCGGCCGGCGCTTCCCCAAGCACTTCGGCCCGGACCAGGTGGCCCAGGCGGAGCGCTCCTTCGACAAGTGGGGCATGTGGGCCGTCTTCTTCGGGCGGTTCGTGGCGCTGCTGCGGATCTTCGCCGGGCCGCTCGCGGGCGTGCTGCACATGCCGTACTGGCGCTTCCTGGTCGCCAACGTCCTCGGGGGCATCCTCTGGGCCAGCGGCACGACGGCCGTCATCTACTCCATCGGGATCGTCGCGGAGCCCTGGCTCAAGGGCTTCTCCTGGGTGGCGCTCGTCGTCGCCCTGCTGATCGGGCTCACGGCGATGCTGGTGATGCGCAGCCGCATGAAGAAGGCCGCGACCGCAGCGGCGGCAGCGTCGGCCGCGGACGCCACGGCCGCCACGGCAGCGGAGCCGGAGCCGGCCGAGCACTGAGCCCCGGCCGGCCGCGGCCTGCCCGCCCGCCCCTGCGCCCCGTGGTCGGGGACCGGGCGGCGGCCGTCAGCCGCAGTGGGGACGGCTACGCGCCCGGCGCCACCGAGGCGCGGTGCTGCGCGGCCAGATCCACGTACATCGCCGCGTTGACCTTGATGCCCTCGCGCTCCTCGTCGGTCAGCTCGCGCCGCACCTTGGCCGGAACGCCCGCGACCAGCGAACCGGGCGGGACCACCATGCCCTGGGGGACCAGCGCCTGCGCGGCCACCAGCGAACCGGCGCCGATCACCGCACCGTTGAGGACGGTGGCGCCCATGCCGATGAGGCAGTCGTCCTCGACGGTGCAGCCGTGCACCACCGCGTTGTGGCCGATCGAGACGCGCTCGCCGATGGAGACCGGGAAGCCGGGGTCCACGTGGAGCGTGCAGTTGTCCTGCACGTTGCTGTCGGCGCCGAGCACGATCGGGCCGCAGTCGGCGCGGAGCACCGCCGAGTACCAGATGCTCGACCCCGCGCCCAGGGTGACGTCGCCCACGACCACGGAGGTGGGCGCGGTGAAGGCGGTGGGGTCGACCTGCGGGCTCTTGCCGGCCACCCCCGCGACGAGTGCCTGGCGTCCGTCCGCGTGTTGCGTCATGTTCTCTTCCTCAGTCCGGTGCCCGCCGCTGCCGGCGTGCCTGGTGTGCCTCGTGTGGTGCCTGACCTGTCGCGCTACCGGCACCGTAGGGCACGCGCCCGCGCCGGCGGTGATGGGGTGAAGATCACGGCGCGGGCGGGGCGCCGCGCACGCTACGGTGGCCCGGTGCCGAAGAACCAGAACACGTTCTCATCCCTGACCGCGCTGCGCCGCAAGGTGGCCAGCCGTGCGGCCCACGCCGGCTGGCGCTGGATGCAGCGGGCCGGAGCCGTCACGGCCCAGACGCCGGGTAGGCTCCGCTTCGGCGCGATCGGGCACGGCACCCGGCTCGCCTTCCCCCAGGGCACGGTCTTCGGCGAACCCTGGATCCACCTCGGCGAGCACTGCATCATCGCGGAGCAGGTCACCCTGACCGCCGGCATGATGCCCGACCTGGACCTCGGCGCGGAGCCGGTGCTCGTCATCGGCAACGGCGTGGTGCTCGGCCGGGACACGCACGTCATCGCCGACACGCGGATCACCATCGGCAACGACACCTTCTGCGGGCCCGGGGTGTACATCACCTCCACCAACCACAGCTACGACGACCCGCACGAGCCGGTCGGCCGTCAGTGGCCCCGCAGCGCGCCGGTGGAGATAGGCCCCGGCTGCTGGCTCGGGACGGGCGCGGTGATCCTCCCGGGAGCCCGGCTGGGCCGCAACGTGGTGGTGGCCGCCGGGTCCGTGGTCCGCGGCGAGGTCCCCGACCACGCCGTGGTGGCGGGGGCCCCGGCCCGGGTCGTGCGCCGGTGGCTCCCGGAGACCGGCTGGCAGCCGCCGCTGCGCACCCCGGCCCCGACCCCGATTCCCGACGGGGTCACCCCGGACCAGCTGCGCGCCCTGGCGCAACTGGCGGAGGAGGAGGCGGAACAGGCCGCGGTGGCGAGCGGGCCGGCGTCCGAGTCGCTGTCCGAGCCGGCGTCGGAGCCGGCATCCGAGCCCGCCTGAGCCGGATGCAGGCCCGGCGGCCGGCTAGCCGTCGGCTAACCGGCCGCGAGGAGGACCGTGCCGGCCAGGGCCAGGCCGGCGCCGGCGGCCTGGACCGGGCGGAGGCGTTCCTTCAGCGCGGCGAAGGCGGCGAAGGCCGTGATCACCGGGTAGAGCGAGGACAGCACGGCGGCCACGGTGACCGGGCCGCTCTGGGCGGCGACGGAGTACGTGCCGTTCGCCGCGACGTCCGCGAGGCCGACGAAGGCCAGCGCGGGCACCAGCCGCCACAGCATCCGCGGGCCCGTGCCTTCCGGCAGCGCCGGGGTGCCGCGCCGGGTGCGGGCCCACAGGACGGCGCCGCCCGCGGCCACATTGGTGACCCGCTGGACGAACAGCGCCAGGAAGAGCCCGGTGACGGTGGTGGAGGCGTGCGAGATCAGGGCCATCACCGCACCGAACCCGAAGGCGGCGGTCAGCGTCAGCACCACGGCCTGCCGCTGGACGGGCGCGCCGCGCAGCTCGGGGCCGCCCGCCAGGACGATGCCGACGACGGCGATCGCGATCCCGGTGTACTGGCCGGCGCCGGGCTGCTCGCCCAGGGCCAGTCCGACGCCGACGGGCACGACCACGCCAAGCGAGCCCAGGGGCGAGACCACGCCCATCGGCCCCAGGGCGAGCGCCTTGTAGAAGCTGAGCATCGCGACGGGCCCGACCAGGCCCGCGGCGACCGCGAACCACAGCTGCGGCCCGGCCTCCCTCCACGCGCCGGTGGCCAGGACCACCGAGCCGAGGGCGACGACGGCGAGGACCTGCGAGACGACCACCACCGTCAGCGCCGGCAGGCGGCGGGTCAGCAGTCCGCCCCCGAAGTCGGCGAGGCCCCACAGCACGGCTGTGGCCAGGGCGAACAGGGTGGTCATGCGGGGCCTCGCAGTACAGTGCAGTGAACGGTGGAGTGCAGTGTCCAGTACACCGCACGATAGTTCAGTCTATTGGACTTTTGAATCCAGGATTTTGGACGGAATGGTGTCGGACCTCGAACAGCTCACCCAGGCGCTCGCCCGCAACCTCAGGCACTGGCGCGGTGAGCGCGGCTTCACCCTGGACGCGCTGGCCGCCCGGGCGGGGGTCAGCCGCGGGATGATCATCCAGATCGAGCAGGCCCGTACGAACCCCAGCGTCGGCACGACGGTCAAGCTCGCCGACGCGCTCGGTGTGAGCATCACCACGCTCCTGGACCACGAGCGCGCCCCGCGCGTGCACGTGGTGCTGCCGGGGCAGGGCGTGCGGATGTGGTCCACCGGCGGGGGCAGCGCCGCCAGCATGCTCCTCGGCGACGACCGGCGCGGGCCGGTGGAGATGTGGAGCTACCGCCTGGAGCCGGGCGAGGGCACCGAATCCGACCCCCACCCGACCGGCACCTTCGAGATGCTGCACGTCACCGCCGGGGAGCTGACCCTGCACATCGCCGAGGAGCAGTACGCAGTGCCGGCGGGCGGGGCCGTCTCCTTCGAGGCGGACGTGCCGCACGCCTACCGCAACGAGGGCGGGGAGCCGATGGAGATGACCCTGGCGGTCTCGATCCCACCGGTGGCCCGCGCCTGACGGGCCGGGGGAGCCGTGGGGGCAGGGGCTACAGGGCGGGAATCTCGATGGCCGGGCACCGGTCCATGACCATCTCGAGCCCGGCCCCCCGGGTCCGGGCGAACGCGGCCTCGTCGACCACGCCCAACTGGAACCACACGGCCTCCGCGCCCGCGGCCACCGCTTCGTCGGCGACCTGCCCCGCGAGCGCACTGTTGACGAACACGTCGACCACGTCGACCTTGAACGGGATCTCCCCGAGCGAGGCGTACCCCTTCTCCCCGTGCACCGTCTCGGCCCTGGGATGCACCGGGACGATCCGCTTCCCGAACCGCTGCAGCACGCGCGCCACCCCGTAGGCCGCCCGGTCCTGGTTGCCGGACAGGCCGACCACGGCCCAGGTGTCGCCGAGCTCGGTGAGAATCCTGCGAATGGCTGCCGGGTCCCCGTACACGGGCGCCACCTCCTGATGCGTACCGAATGCGCCCGGTACTCCGGGCCGCCCCCGGATCAACAGAAGGGACGCATGCCCGATTCCCCTTCCCCCGTGGACACCTCAGGCGGTTGGCTCTTCAATCCGGCTGCGTTGCGCATGTGCGAGTCGAACATGGCCGGTTTTGCGGTCCTGGCTTGCGCACGGGTTCTCTGTCGCACGAGAGTGCGCCTGACGGGAGCAGGACGCTTGTGGCGCAAGGACGGGGCAGTCAGATGTGCAAGGTGGATTTGGCCGCCAAGGAGGCGGCGATCGCAAGGGTCCTCGAGCAGCACCCGCGGGCGGCTGATGCCGGTCGTGAGCATCCCGCGCTCCAGGGGTGCGAGGATGTCCGCTGGTCCGACTTCCCGGCGTGTCCCGCCGGGATCCCCGTACTGTTGCACGCTCTTCTCGACAAGGGAGCGGCATCCGAAGCCGCCCGGGTGCTCCATCACTCCCTCTTCAACGACATCGCGTCGATGAACGCGGCCATGCCGACCGCCCTGCCGTTCTTGTTGCGTCTGGCTCGTGACCCCCAGGTTTCCGTGCGGTCCGACCTGCTGGCTTTGCTGGTCGGAGTCGCTGGATACTCCGAGCCGGTCGATGCGGGGCACGAGGCCATGGTGCTCTGGTTCGGCAGTGACAGCGAGCACCCTGAGCGTGAACAGTGCCGGGCGGTGTTCGCGGAGCACGCGCGCGTGGTGCTGGCGCTGGCGGAGGAATTGGCCAACTCTGACGAGCGGGCCATACTCCGGCAGGCTGCGGGCCTCCCATGAGGCTTCCTGTTCAGGCCCCGCCTGTGGGAGACCCAAGCCCGGATGGAGCCAGATGTCGCGGCCCTGGAGTTCTCGAACGGCCCGCCCCCTCACGTTCGGCGAATCCGTCCATACGTACGGATTAGGGTGGAGCGGTGAAGTCAGACCAGTACGCGACGGTGGCCCGCGAGGGCGTGCACGAGTCGGAGATCAACCGCTCGCGCTTCCTGTGCTCGCTCGCGCCGGCCGCGACCGAGCAGGAGGCGCAGGCTTTCATCGCGCGGATCCGGCGCGAGCACCCCACCGCCACGCACAACTGCTTCGCCTACGTCATCGGTGCCGACGCGGCCGTGCAGAAAGCCAGCGACGACGGGGAGCCGGGGGGCACCGCCGGGGTGCCCATGCTGCAGATGCTGATGCGCCGCGACATCCGGTACGCCGTCGCCGTCGTCACCCGGTACTACGGTGGCGTGAAGCTCGGCGCCGGCGGGCTGATCCGGGCCTACGGAGGGGTCGTCGGCGAGGCCCTCGACGCGCTCGGCACGGTCACCCGCCACCGCTACCGGCTGGCCACCGTCACCGTCGACCACCAGCGCGCCGGCAAGACCCAGAACGACCTGCGCTCCACCGGCCGGACGGTGGTCGACCTGCGCTACGGGGCCGCCGTCGAGATCGAGGTCGCCGTCCCCGAGGCCGACCTGCCCGCCTTCGAGGCCTGGCTCGCCGACAGCACCGCCGGCACCGCCACCCTCACGCTCGGCGGGGAGACGTACGCGTCCTGAGGGTGCCGGCCGAGGCGTTAGCGTAGAGGGACTCCTCCACACCGGTGACTCCGAGGCACCGGGAAGAAGAGAAGAAGAACGAGAAGACGGCGACCAGGGGGCGGACGGGGATGTGCGGCGACACGGCCTGCGCGGCGGCCGGCGGGGCGGGCGGCGGGGCGGGCGAGTGAGGCTCCTGCACACCTCGGACTGGCACCTCGGCCGGTCCTTCCACCGCGTCAACCTGCTCGATGCCCAGGCCGTCTTCATCGACCACCTCGTCGAGACCGTCCGCACGCACGAGGTCGACGCCGTCCTCGTCGCCGGCGACGTCTACGACCGCGCCGTCCCCCCGCTGCCCGCCGTCGAGCTGTACGACCGGGCCCTGCACCGGCTCGCCGAGCTCGGCGTGCCCACCGTGATGATCTCCGGCAACCACGACTCCGCCCGCCGGCTCGGCGTCGGGGCCGGGCTCATCGGCCGGGCCGGGATCCACCTGCGCACCGATCCGGCCGGCTGCGCCGAGCCGGTCGTGCTGGCCGACGCACACGGGGACGTGGCCCTGTACGGGCTGCCGTACCTGGAGCCGGCCCTGGTCAAGGACACCCTCGGTGCGGCGAAGGTCAGCCACGAGGCCGTCCTCGGCGCGGCCATGGACCGCGTCCGCGCCGACCTCGCCGCCCGCCCGGCCGGCACCCGCTCCGTCGTCCTCGCCCACGCCTTCGTCACCGGCGGGCAGGCCAGCGACAGCGAGCGCGACATCGCCGTCGGCGGTGTCGAGGCCGTCCCCGCCGAGGTCTTCGACGGGGTCGACTACGCCGCGCTCGGCCACCTCCACGGCTGCCAGACGATCAACGAGCGGGTCCGCTACTCCGGTTCCCCGCTCGCCTACTCCTTCTCCGAGGCCGCTCACCGCAAGAGCATGTGGCTGGTCGAACTGGGCGCAGCCGGCGAGATCACCGCCGAGCGCATCGACACCCCCGTGCCGCGGCCCCTCGCCCGCCTGCGCGGACGGCTCGACGCCCTGCTCGCGGACGCCGCCCACGCCGCGCACGAGGACTCCTGGATCGAGGCCACCCTCACCGACCCGGTACGCCCCGACGACCCCATGGCCCGCCTCGCCGCCCGCTTCCCGCACGTCCTGAGCCTCGCCTTCGACCCCGAGGGCCGCGAGGAGGACGGCGCGGCCACGTACGCCCAGCGCCTCAAGGGCCGCACCGACCAGGAGATCGCCGAGGACTTCGTCGCGCACGTACGCGGCGGCGGCAGGGCCGACGAGGCCGAGCGGGCCGTGCTCCGGGCCGCCTTCGAGGACGTCCGCACGGCCGCGGCCGCCGCCGACAGCGGGCAGGAGGCCCGCCGATGAGGCTGCACCGGCTGCGGATCACCGCCTTCGGCCCCTTCGCCGAACCCCAGGAAATCGACTTCGACGCCCTCTCCGGCGCCGGGATCTTCCTCCTCCACGGACCCACCGGCGCCGGCAAGACCTCCGTCCTCGACGCCGTCTGCTACGCCCTGTACGGATCGGTGCCCGGCGCCCGCCAGGCCCCCGGCACCAGCCTGCGCAGCGACCACGCCGACCCCGGCACCCCGACCGAGGTGACCCTCGAACTCACCGCCGGCGGCCGCCGCCTGGAGCTCACCCGCCGCCCCGAACAGGACCGGCCCAAGAAGCGCGGCACCGGCACCACCAAGGACAAGGCCCAGAGCCTGCTGCGCGAGTACGACGGCGGGCAGTGGGCGGCGCTCAGCCGCTCCCACCAGGAGATCGGCGAGGAGATCGAGCAGCTCCTCGGCATGAGCCGCGAGCAGTTCTGCCAGGTCGTGCTGCTGCCGCAGGGCGAGTTCGCCCGCTTCCTGCGCGCCGACGAGACCGCCCGCGGCCGCCTCCTGGGCCGACTCTTCGACACCCGCCGCTTCGCCGCCGTCGAGACCCTCCTCGCCGAGCGCCGCCGGGCCGCCGAGGCCAAGGTCCGCGCCGGCGACGAGAAGGTCCTCGCCGTCGCCCACCGCCTGGCCCAGGCCGCCGGGGACAGCGCCGACCTGCGGGCCTGGCCGCTGCCCGGGCACCAGCCGGGCGACCCGGGCCTGGCCGAGGCCGTCCGCGCCTGGGCGGCCGTCGCCCGGTGCGCGGCCCGGGAGCGGCTGACCGTCGCCGAGTACGCCCTGGCCGCCGCCGAGGGCCGGGCGGCCGCCGCCCGCCGGGCCGCCGAGGAGGCCCGCGAGCTCGACCGGCTCCAGCGGCGGCACGCCGAGACCGTCCGCCGCGCCGCGCTCCTCGCCGAGGCCGAGCCCGAGCGGCGGCGCGTCCGCGAGCTGCTCGACCGGGCCGGCCGCGCCGCCCTCGTGGCCCCCGCCCTGGAACTGCGCGGAGCCGCCCACTCCGCCCACCTGTCCGCCGCCCGCGCCGAGGCCGTCGCCCGCGCCGAACTCCCGCCCCCGCTCGCCGACGCGGGCACCGAACAGCTCGCCGCCGTCGAGCAGCGGCTGCGCGAGGACCTCGGCGCCCTCGGCGCGGCCCGGCGAGCCGAGCAGCGCAGCGCCGAGATCGGCCGCGAGCGCGCCGGCCTGGAACGGGAGGCCCGCGACGCGGAGGAGCAGCTGCGGGAGTCCGCCGAGTGGCTGGCCCGCTGGGAGGAGACCCGCACCGCACTGGCCGAGCGGGTCGACGCCGCCCAGCAGGCCGCGACCCTGGCCGAGCAGCTCGCCGGGAAGCTGGAGCCCGCCCGCCTGCACCTCAACGCCGCCCGGCGCCGCGACGCGCTGGACGCCGACGCGCAGCGCGCCGAGGGCGAACTGCTCCGCGTACGCGAGGAGTCGGCCGCGGCCCGGGAACGCTGGCTGGAGCTGAAGGAGGCCCGGCTGCGCGGGATCGCCGCCGAGCTCGCCGCAGCCCTGGCGCCCGGGGAGCCGTGCACGGTGTGCGGCTCGGCAGAGCACCCGGACCCGGCACGCCCCGCCGCCGGGCACGTGGACCGCGCCGGCGAGGACGCCGCCCGCGCCCGGTACGAGCAGGCCGAGGACCGCCGCGCCGCCGTCGAGCGCAGGCTCGCCGCCGTCCGGGAGGCCCGCGCCGAGGCCGCGGCGGCCGCCGGCGACGCCACCACCGCCGAACTCCTCGCCCTCACCTCGGACCTGAGTTCCCGGCACGCCGCCGCCCACGCCGCGGCCGCCGGACTGCACACCGCCCGCGAGCAGCTGGCCCGCGCCGAGCGGGAGCACGCCGTCCGCGGCTCCGACCGGCTCGACGCCGAGCGCCGGGCCGCGGCCCGCGTCTCCCGGCGCGAGGCCCTGGACCGGGAGCAGGCCTCGTTGGAGGCCGAGCTCGCGCTCGTACGGGGGGACGCGCCGACCGTCGCGGCCCGCGCCCGGACCCTGGAGGACCGGGTCCGCGTGGTCACCGAGGCCTCCGCCGCACTGCGCCGGGCCGAGTCCGCCGCCGCCCGGCTCAAGGAGGCCGACGGCCAGCTCGCCGACGCCGCCTTCAAGGCCGGCTTCGACACCGTCGGCGCCGCGGCCGCCGCCGTGCTCCCGGACTACGAGCGCACCGCCCTGCAGCACCGGCTCGACGCCTGGCAGGCCGAGGAGGCGATGCTGGCCGACCGGCGCCGCGAGGAGGACACCGCCGCGGCCGCCGCCCTGCCCCCGGCCGACCCGGAAGCCGCCGAGGCCGCCGCGGCGCGCGCCGCGTCCCGGCTGCGCGAGGCGGGCTCCGCCTGCGACGCGGCCGCGGTGCGCTGCACCGAACTCGACCGGCTGTCCCGCCAGGCCGACCAGGAGCTGCGCGCCCTCGGCCCGCTGCGCGAGGCGTACGAACGGGTGGCCCGGCTCGCCGCGCTGACCGCCGGCACCTCCGCCGACAACGAGCGCAAGATGCGCCTGGAGGCGTACGTCCTGGCCGCCCGGCTGGAACAGGTGGCGGCCGCGGCGACGGTGCGCCTGCTGAAGATGTCCGGCGGCCGCTACACGCTGGTCCACTCCGATGCGAAGGCGACCGGACGCGGCCGCTCCGGTCTCGGCCTGCACGTGGTCGACGCCTGGACCGGCAACGAGCGCGACACCGCCACCCTCTCGGGCGGCGAGACCTTCTTCGCCTCCCTCGCCCTCGCCCTCGGACTGGCCGACGTGGTGACGGACGAGGCGGGCGGCGTCCGCCTGGACACCCTCTTCATCGACGAGGGCTTCGGCAGCCTCGACGAGCAGGCGCTCGACGAGGTCCTCGACGTGCTGGACTCGCTGCGGGAACGCGACCGCAGCGTGGGCATCGTGAGCCACGTCGCGGATCTGCGCTCCCGGGTGCAGGCACAGCTGGAGATCGTCAAACAGCGCGGCGGCTCGGTGGTCCGCCACCGCACCGCGGGCCTCACGGACTGAGCGGGCGGCGGGGCAGCGGCGAGGAGTAGACGATGCTCGTCGTGACCGCGCCGAGCCCGGCGATCCGGCCCGCGACCTCTTCCAGGTGCCGCATCGACCGGGCGGCGACCTTCAGCACGAAGCAGTCGTCCCCGGTGACGTGGTGGGCCTCCAGGATCTCGGGGGTGGCCTCCAACAGGTCGTGGAACGGCTTGTAGTTGCCGTGCGGATAGCGCAGCCGGACCAGCGCCAGGATCGACTTGCCCAGTTTCTCGGGATCGACCACGGCGGTGTAGCCGGTGATCACGCCGGCCTCCTCCAGCCGGCGCACCCGCTCGGTGACGGCGCTCGCGGACATGGAGACGGCGCGGGCGAGCTCGGCGAAGCTGGCCCGCCCGTCCGCCTGGAGCGCCGCCAGGATGCGCCAGTCGGTTGCGTCAGGGGAATACTCGGTCATGGGGCAGGAGTAGCAGGGGAATCCCCGGTGCATCAAGGGCAAGGCCGGGGAAAGTCCCTTCCGAAGATGATCAGCAGAACCGTAGATTCGGAGCCATGACGACCAACCGGAACCCCAGCGCCGCGACCCCCGCCCCGAAGAGCCCCGCCACCGACAACCCCGTCCTGCGGGTGCCCCCGGCCGCCCCGGCCGCGGCCGCCGCCTACTTCGCCGCGAGCCTCGCCTTCCACGCGGACGTGTCCGACGTCGCCGCCGCCTTCAAGGCCCACCGGGAGCAGGGCACCCCGCTCGGCTTCCAGCTGATCGACTCCCGCTCCACCCCCGCCTGGGACCAGGCCCACGTCCCCGGCGCGATCCACCTGCCGACGGCCCTGATCCCCGAGCAGGCCGAGCAGCTCCTCGACACGTCGCTGCCCGTGGTGACGTACTGCTGGGGCCCCGGCTGCAACGGCGGCGCCCGGTCCGCGCTGGCCCTGGCCCGGCTCGGCTTCCAGGTCAAGGAGATGCTCGGGGGCATCGAGTACTGGATCCGCGAGGGCTTCGAGGTCGAGACCTGGCAGGGCCGCGTCCAGCGCACCGAGGCCGACCCGCTGACCGCGCCGACCGACTCCGACGACTGCGGCTGCTGAGGCGGCCGACGAGCCGCGCCGCCGGGCCGCCGCTCCCCTCCAAGCCGTACGGGCCGCCCCCTCCCCGGGAGGGGGCGGCCCGCGGGCTGCGCCTGCGGCCGGGTCAGAGCGCCGACAGCTCGTCCACCAGGTCGTCCAGGCCCAGCGAGCCCTGCGACAGCGCCGCCATGTGCCACGCCTTCAGATCGAAGGAATCGCCGTGGGCGGCACGGGCGTTGTCACGGCCCAGCAGCCAGGCCCGCTCGCCCAGCTTGTAGCCGATCGCCTGGCCCGGCATCGACAGGTAGCGGGTCACCTCGCTCTCGATGAAGTCCGCCGGCCGGCTGTTGTGCAGGGAGAAGAACTCCTGCGCCAGGTCCACCGTCCAGCGCTCGCCCGGATGGAACGGCGAGTCCGCCGGGATCTCCAGGCCCAGGTGCATGCCGATGTCCACGATGACCCGCGCGGCGCGCATCATCTGGCAGTCCAGGTAGCCCAGGCGCTGCTCGGCGTCCTTGAGGTAGCCCAGTTCGTCCATCAGGCGCTCGGCGTACAGCGCCCAGCCCTCGACGTTGGCGCTGACGACGCCGACGCTCGCCTGGTAGCGCGAGAGCCGGTCGGCGACGTGCGCCCACTGCGCCAGCTGCAGGTGGTGGCCGGGGACGCCCTCGTGGTACCAGGTGGAGACCAGGTCGTAGACCGGGAAGCGGGTCTGGCCCATCGTCGGCAGCCAGGTGCGGCCCGGACGGGAGAAGTCCTCCGAGGGGTTGGTGTAGTACGGGGCGGCCGCGCCGCCCTCGGGGGCGATCATCGACTCCACCCGCTTGACGCGTTCGGCGAGTTCGAAGTGGGTGCCGTCCAGGTTCTCGATCGCTTCGTCCATCAGGCCCTGGAGCCAGGCGCGGACCTCGTCGACGCCCTCGATGTGGGTGCCGTGCGCGTCCAGGTGCCTCAGCGCCTCCCAGGGGCCCGCGCCCGGGAGGATCCTGGCGGCCTCCGTCTTCATCTCGGCGAGCAGCCGGTGGTATTCCGACCAGCCGTAGGCGTACGCCTCGTCCAGGTCCAGGTCCGTGCCGTTGTAGTAGCGCGACCAGCGGGCGTAGCGCTCGCGGCCCACCGCGTCCGGGGCCCCGGCGACGGCCGGGGCGTACACCGCGCGCATCCAGTCGCGCAGTTCGGCGACGGCCGCGGTCGCGAGGGCGGCCGCCTCGTGGAGCTCGGAGTGCAGGGACTGCGGGCCGCGGGCCGCGAAGCCTCCGAAGAAGCCGCGGGGGCTGCTGCCGTCGCCGTCGTCGCCGCCGTCCTCGCCCGCCCAGGTGGTGAGCTGGTCGATGAAGGTGGCGGTGGCGCGGGGGCCGCCGTACAGGCCGCGGTCCAGGCCGAGCCGGAGGCTTTCGCGGTAGCCGGCGAGGGCGGCGGGCACCGCCCGCATGCGGGCGGCGATCGCCGCCCAGTCCTCGTCGGTGTCGGCCGGGGTCAGCGGGAAGACCTCGCGGATGCTGTGCGCGGGGGAGTGGATGTTGCTGACCGCCCGCAGGTCCTCGTCCGCCTCGTACACGGCGAGTTCCGCGGTCAGGCGCTCGCGCAGCAGGCGGGCGCACCGGCGCTCCGCGTCGGTGTCCGCACCGGGCAGCCGCTCCGCCGCGTCGAGGCGGGCGAGGGTGGTGCGGGCCAGGTCGGCCACGGCGGCCCGGCCGGCCGGGGAGAAGTCCGGGAGCCGGCCGGAGCTCGCGGCGACACCGAGGTAGGTGCCCGTGATCGGGTCGAGGGCGATGAGGTCGTCGACGTACGCGTCGGCGACCTGGCGGGGCAGCCGGGCGGCGCTGTCGCTGCGAAGGGTGTCTGACATGCGGACATCTTCGTACGCGGAACGGCTTCGCGTCATCACCGTTCGCTGTCGGCCTGCTGACGTGCGCCGGGGCGGCCGGGGCGGCCGGGCGCCGGCGGCCGCGCGCCGGCCCCGGTGCCGGGCGGCCGCGCTACCCCTGCGGGCGGGGGGCGCGGGGGAGCTCGTACGGGAGCCGCTTCGAGACCGCAGGGGCGGCCTCCAGCCGGGCCGTGATCACCAAGGTGCCCTCCTCGATCTGGTAGTCGAGGGGCAGGCCGAGGCCGCGCATGGCCGCGACCATGCCGGTGTTGGCGGCCTGGGTGACGGCGTAGACGCTGTCGCAGCCGGCCTCGCCGGCCATCGCGACCAGGCGGCGCAGCAGCTCCGAGCCGATCCCGCGGCGCTGCCAGTCGTCCTCGATGAGCAGCGCGACCTCGGTCTCGTCCCCGTCCCACAGCAGGTGACCGAGGGCGACCAGCCTGCCGGACGCGGTGGTCGCGGCCAGCGTGCGGCCGAAGCGCGGGCTCAGCAGGTGGCCCAGGTAGCGGTCGGCGTCGGCGACGGGCCCGTGGTAGCGCAGGCCGAGGGTGCGCTCGGAGCAGCGGTCGTGCATCGCGCGGGCGGCAGCCAGGTCGGAGACGTCGGCGCGGCGCACCGTGATCTCGTTGCCCTCGGGCAGGGTGAGCACGTCCTGGCTGCGCGGGATCCGCGGGCCGAGGCGGGCGTCGAGCTCGACGAGGGCGCGGGCCCGGGCGAACTCCGTCGGGGTGAAGGGCAGATAGGGGCGCTCCACGGTGATGGCGCCGCCGGACGGGTCGCGCAGCCGCATCACGGTGGCCTCCAGGACCCCTTCGACGGGGGCGTCGGCGGCGGCGTTGGGGCGGCCGGAGAGGGTGGTGGCCGGGATGGAGTGGATGGTGCAGCGGCCCAGCAGCTGGCGCAGGGCGAGCGGCAGTTCGGCGGCGTCCAGGGCGGTGCGGGTGGCCAGGCCCAGGACGCGGGTCGGCGTGTCCACCAGGTCGTGGGCGTCGGCGCGCTCGATCCAGGTGCTGCGGCCGCCGGCCCGCGCGACGGCCCGGGTGAGCTCGGCCAGGGGCAGCCGCTGAGGGGCCCGCAGCAGGAACTCGTCCACGGTGCCCCCCTCGGGCAGCGGGTGCGTCTGGAGGGTCAGGATGTCCACGTCGGCCCGGGCGAGGGCCGTGCACAGCGCGGCCAGGCTGCCGGGCTCGTCCCGCACGGTCGTCCGCATCCGCCACAGGGCGGTCGACGCGGGGGCAGGTGCCGCAGCGGGCGCGGGCTCGGCTGCCGGCGCCTGCGGATCGGAGGGCGCCGTACTCCCGGGCGGCGGAGCATGGCTGTGGCGGCGTGCCCACCAGGTGTGGAACGCCGCCGTCACCAGGAGTGCCACGGCCGAGGCGACGAGCAGGACGGGGCCGTCCGGACCGTGCGCGACGAGGTTGGCGAGGCCGTCGGCGACCGCGACGGCGCAGAAGAGCGCGGCCAGTTCGACCAGGTCGCGGCGCCAGTGGTGGCGGTGGGGACGGTGGGAGGCGACGGCAATGCGTTCAGTCATGCATGCCACTGTGGCGCAGAGGTGTTGCGTGATCACGAACGATCTGTGACCGATGGGTTAAGTGTCCATCTGGCCGATTTCGCCCGCTTTTCCGATGGGTTTCCGCCGCCCCCGCCGCCCGCCCGGTGGGCCGGCGCCAGGTCCGGGACCGGCTACTGGCCCACCCGCCCGGGCTGGAGCGTCGTGGAGAACAGTACGCCTCCGCCCTGGCGGCGCAAGCGGACGGTGAGCTCCCCGCTCCCGCCGTCGATCTCCACCTCGCCGTAGTACGGAGGGTTCTCGGACGGGGCCATGTTGGGCAGCGGGGCCGACTGCACGAACGCCGTCCGGGGGCCGAAGGTGGCGTCGAGCTTCCCGGCCGGGAACCCTCCGGCCCCCACGGGACCGGAGACGAACTCCCAGAACGGTGCGAAGTCGCCGAACGCGGCGCGCTCGGGGGCGTAGTGGTTCGCCGCCGTGTAGTGCACGTCGGCGGTGAGCCAGAGGGTGCCCGTGATGCGCTGGTGCTTGATGTGGCGCAGCAGTTCGGCGATCTGCAGCTCGCGGCCGAGCGGCACTCCCGGATCGCCCTGCGCGACGGCCTCGAAGTTGGCGGCGCCGTCGGGGACGACGATGCCGAGCGGCATGTCGGAGGCGATGACCTTCCACGTGGCGCGCGAACGCAGCAGCTCGCGCTTGAGCCATGCCAGTTGCTCGGCGCCGAGGATGCCGACGGGGTCGTCGCTCTGGCGGCCGGGCGAGTTGGCGTTGCGGTGTGTGCGCATGTCGAGCACGAACACGTCCAGCAGCGGCCCGTACCGCATCACCCGGTACATGCGGCCTTCGGTGCGGCCGCCCCGCAGGTCGGTGACGGGGAAGTACTCGCCGAACGCCCGGCGGGCGCGCCCCGCCAGGGTGTCGACGTCCTTGACCGTGTAGCGGGGGTCTTCGAGCAGCTGGCCGGGGTACCAGTTGTTGCGCACCTCGTGGTCGTCCCACTGCGCGAGCACCGGCACCTGGGCGTTGAACGCGCGCAGGTTGTGGTCGAGCAGGTTGTAGCGGAAGTTCCCGCGGAACTCGTCGAGGGTCTCGGCGACCTTCGCCTTCTCCTCGGTGGTGACGTTGTGCCAGAGGGTGCCGTCGCGCAGCGGCACCGAGGCCTGGATCGGCCCGTCCGCGTAGACCGTGTCCCCGCTGAAGAGGAAGAAGTCGGGGTCGTGCAGCCGCATCTCCTCGAAGACGCGGTAGCCGCCCAGGCGGGGGTTGATCCCCCAGCCCTGGCCCGCCAGGTCCCCCGACCACAGGAAGCGGACGTCGCGGCGGCGCGAGACGGGCGTGGTGCGGAAGGTGCCGGCGACGGGCCGGCCTGCACGGCGCGGGTCGTCGGGGTCGGCCAGGACGACGCGGTAGTGGACCTGTCGGCCGGGCGGCAGGTCCCGCAGGGTGACGGTGCCGGTGTAGTCGGTCCCGGGGCCGAGGTACGGGCCGCCGTGGCGGCGCACGCCGTAGCGGAAGGACTCGCTTGGGGAGGTCTCCACGTACATCCGGGCCGGCCGGTCGGAGCGGGTCCAGACGGTGGCCGAGTGGGCGGTGATCTCACCGGACTGGACGCCCCACGGTGCCCCGGGGCGGCCGGAGCGCGCGAACGCCGGGGCGGCGGGTGCGGCGAGGGCCGGTGCGGCGAACGCGGGGGCGGCGATGGTGCTGGACAGCGCGAGGCCCACCGGAACGGCGATCGAGCCGCCGAGCAGGGACCGCCGGGTGTGCGGCAGGGATGCCATCGGTGTGTCTCCAGGGCAGGGCGGGAAGGGGTCGGACCAGTGTGCCGAGGCGCACCGGCCCGCCCGCGTCGCCCACGCGAACCGCGGATGAACAGCCGTCGGCAGCTCATCCCACCTGGCTGTTCGTCGCCCTCGCCGTGTCCAGAACCACCCGGGCGACCAGGGCCGGGTCGTCGTTCATGGGCACGTGGCCGCATCCGCGCAGCCGCACCAGCCGGGCCCCGGGGACGACGTGCTTGGCCCGCACGCCCTGACGGGGCAGCAGCAGCCGGTCCCGGGAGCCCCAGGCGATGGTGACCGGCAGGCCGGGGACGTCCTCGGTGAACCGTACGGAGCGGCCGGCGCTCAGGGTCTCCTCGAAGCCGGTGGCCTGGCGCAGGGCCATGGTCTCGGCGACGACGGCCTCGGGGGAGCGGCGAGCGGGGCGGGCGTAGATGGTGCCGGTCAGGGCGGTGCGCCCCGCGGCGCTGTGCGAGAGCCGCTCCAGGGTGGACAGGGGCAGGGCCAGGGCGCCGACGCGCATCGCGCGCAGGGTGGCGAAGGCGTACCGGCGCTCGGCCTCGGTCCAGAAGCCGGCCGGCGACAGCGCGGTGACGGAGCGGACCAGGCTGCTGCGGCCCATTTCGAGGGCGAGCAGGCCGCCGAGCGAGTTGCCGACCACGTGCGGGCGCTCGGCGCCGAGGGCGGAGCAGAGCCCGGCGAGGGCGGCGGCGACGGTGTGCAGGTCGTACGGGATCCCGTCGGGGAGTGGCTCCGAAAGCCCGAAGCCGGGGAGGTCCACGGCGATCACGTCGTGCTCGGCGGCCAGGATGTCGGTCACCGGGTGCCAGGCCTGGAGGTGGTGGCCGATGCCGTGGAGCAGGAGGAGCGGTGCGCCGGTGCCCTTGCGCTCGTAGGCGACGGTGGCGGTGCGGGGGCCCAGCGGCGATGCGATCGGGAAGGACACCGTGGCGGTCATGCTGCTCCTCGTCGGCCGGACGCGACCGGCCCGCCGTGGGCCGACCCGCGTGAGACAGGCTGTCAGTAATGACTATGGCCATCACTACCGCCCGGTAGTCCGCTCCACAAGTCGGCGGGGCGTGTCGCCGGACGGTCCGCCGCAGGCGCGAACATCCTGTGAACGGCTCGATACGTATGCCCGATCTGCCCGGTAAAGGGGTGAGGATTGGTCTTGACCAAGGTGGTGCGCCGCCCTATGGTCGCAGGGATAGTGCAAGAACCTTTAATAAACAAGGGCGCGGAACTGCCGCTGGAACACGGCGATTGCAGCGATGGCAGGAGGATTCAGGGTGGGGACCACGCAGCTGGAAACGGTGCCGGAGCCGAAGTACTGGCACCTCAAGACCGTCCTCAGCGAAGCGCTCGACTCGGACTTCGCCGTCGGCGAGGTCCTGCCGAACGAGCGTGAGCTCGCCGCCCGTTTCGGGGTCGCCCGCGCGACCCTGCGCCAGGCCCTGGAGCAGCTGGAGCTCGAAGGCCGCCTCCAGCGCCGCCGCGGCGTCGGCACCACCGTCGCCCCGCCGCGGGTCGGCGTCGCCGTCGGCAGTACGCGGCACAGCTGGCCCGGCGAGAGCGCCGACGGCTGGGAGGCCGTGGACGCCGCCGAGACCGTGCCGCCCGCTGCCGTACTGAAGCTCCTCGGCACCCCCGCCGGCCGGCCCGTGCACACCGTGCGCCGGACCAGGAGCACACAGGGCCAGGCGGTCGCCGCCGAGCTGCTGTACGTGCCGGCCGCCTCGGTGCCGGGCCTTGCCCTGCCGGCCCTTTCCGCCATCGACGCCCCGGCCGGCCCCGGGCGCGCCCGGGCCGTGCTGCGCGAGCTCCAGCGCCTCGACCTGGACGGCCAGGACCGCTCCGTCGAGCTGGGCTCGGCCCGCGCCGACGACGCCAAGGAGCTGGACCGCCTGCCCGGCGCCCCGGTCCTGGTGGTCACCACCCGGTACTTCACCGCGGCCGGCACGGCCGCCGTCTCGGTCGCGACGTACCGCGCCGACACCTGCCGCCTCACCTTCGGCGACTCCGGCGACGTCGCGATCGCCCACGACGCCCGCGTCGCCTCCTGACGCCGGCGCGCACCGCGCCCCCGGCCCCCGCGACGGCCCGGGCCGGGCTGCCACGGCCCTCGGGCCGGCTGGTGGCCGGGGCGGGGGCCGTATGGCTTGCGGGACCGGGGCGCAGGTCAGCGGCGCCGGGAGGTGACCGTGCGCTCCACGGCGAACAGCTCCTCCTCGACCTGGTCGAGGGCCAGCCGGAGCGCCCCGGTGGCCACCGCGGCCTCCCCCAGGAGGGACTGCGCCACCCGGGGCGGCCGCAGGCAGTAGCGCTCGAGCTCCCGGCGCAGCGGGTCCAGGACGCCGTCCAGGCCGGCCGCCCAGCCGCCGACCACGACCAGCTCCGGATCCATCGCCAGCACCAGGGCCGCCACGTCGTGCACGAGCCGCTGGATGAAGCGGTCCACCGCCGCCACGGCCCGCTCGTCGCCCCGTGAGGCCTTGGCGAAGACCTCGGCGACGGCCTGCTCGTCCAACGGGTGCAGCGGCTCGCCGGTCGTCGACAGCAGCTTCTCCGGCGTGACCTCGCGCCCCAGCAGGTGCAGCGCGCCGATCTCGCCCGCCGCCCCGCCGAACCCGCGGTGCAGCCGGCCCCCGATCAGCGAACCGGCGCCCGGGCTCAGGCCCGCCATCACGAACACCATGTCGTCGGTGTCCTGCGCGGCCCCCTTCCAGTGCTCGGCGAGCGCCGCCGCGTTGGCGTCGTTCTCCACCTGGACCGGGCAGCGGAAGGACCGGCGCAGCCGGTCGCCGAGCGGCAGGCCGGTCCAGCCGGGCAGGGCCGTGCCCAGGCGGACGGTGCCGTCCGCCTCCACGATGCCGGGGCTGCCGACGCCGACGGCCCTCAGCGAGTCCCGCGGGATCCCGGCGCGGCGCAGCAGATCGGCCACGGCCGCCCGGACCCGCTCCAGCCGCTCGTCGGCGGAGGCGGTCTCGGCCACGTCCTTGGTCCCGGCGCCGATCACCCGGCCGTCCAGCCCGGAGAGCAGCACCGCGATCCGGTGCGAGCCGATCTCGATCCCGAGCAGGTGCCCCGCCTCCGCCCGGAAGCGGTAGCGCCGGGCCGGCCGCCCCTGGCGGCGGGCACCTTCCTCGGCATCGGCCTCGACGACGAGCCCCGTGCCGATGAGTCCCTCGACGACGCCCTCGACGGTCGGACGGGACAGCCCGGTCACCCGGGTCAGGTCGGTGAGGGTCGGCGACCGGGAGGCGCGCAGTGCCCGGAGCACCACGGCCGAATTGATCCGCCGGAGCAGAGAGGGATCTCCGCCGGTCAGCTGCCCCAACGTCTGTCCTCCCAGCTGGCGAGCCTTTCTGCCGGATCGTACTGCGCTCCCGCGGCGGCGGCGAGAAGCGGCCCCCGCCCCACCGGGCCGGAGCGCTCGGACCGGACCGAGGCGCCGGGCGGGGGCGATCAGGTCGGGACGACGAAGCCCGACTCGTACGCCGCGATCACGGCCTGGGTCCGGTCCCGCGCGCCCAGCTTCGACAGCACCGCACTCACATGGGACTTCACGGTCTCCGTCCCCACGAACATCTCCGCCGCGATCTCCGCGTTGGTCAGCCCCCGCGCCATCAGCCGCAACACCGCCTCCTCCCGCTCGGTCAGCGCGGCCCGCTCCAACCGCGCCCGCGCCCCACTGCTGCCGTACTCCGCGGCCAGCGACCGCACCGCCGTCGGGAAGAGCAGCGTCTCGCCCTCCGCGACCAGCCGCACCGCGTGCACGATCTCCGACGGCCGGGCCCGCTTCAGCAGGAACCCGTCCGCCCCCGCCCGCAGCGCCCGGTACACGTACTCGTCGTTCTCGAAGGTCGTGACCACGAGGATCTTCGGCGGTTCGTCGATGCTCTTCAGCACCGCCTTGGTCGCCTCGATCCCGTCCAGCAGCGGCATCCGCACGTCCATGGCCACCACGTCCGGCCGCAGTCGGCGGACCAGCGGGATCACGGCCGCACCGTCGGCGGCCTCGCCGACCACCTCGATGTCGGGCTGGGCATCGAGCACGGCGCGCAGACCCGCGCGCACCAGGGGCTCGTCGTCGACGAGCAGTACGGTCACCGGCATCCGTTCAGCTTATGTGCTGAGCGGAAGCCGGGCGCGCACCCTCCATCTCCCCCGGTGCGGACCTGAGTCGGCCGACCCGCCGAGCAGCGCGGCCCTCTCCTGTATCCCGCGCAGCCCGCTGCCGCTTCCGCCGCCGGGGGACCCCTGGCCTTCGGGCAGCGGGTTCGACACCTCCAATGCCAGCTGCCTGTCGGTCATCGCCACGCTCACGTCGACCGGGACCGGCCCGCAGTGCCGCAACACGTTCGTGAGCGCCTCCTGCAGGATCCTGTACGCCTCCCGGGTGACGGGCCCCGGCAAGGTGTCCAGCGGGCCGCTCAGCCGGGCGTGCACCTGCGCCCCCGAGGCCCGTGTGGAGTCCAGCAGCCGGTCCGCGTCCGCGAGCGTCGGCCGCTGGGAGGGACGCGGACCCGAATCCCGCAGGACCGACAGGACCCGGTCCAGGTCCTCCAGAGCCGTCCGGCCGGTCTCCTCGATCGCGCTCAACGCCCGTTCGGTGAAGGCAGGATCCCCGGCCGCCCGCGCCGCCCCCGCCTGCACCACGGCCACCGTCAGGGCGTGCCCGATCGTGTCGTGCAGCTCGCGCGCGATGCGGGTGCGCTCCAGCAGCCGCTCCGTCCGCTCCTCCAGTACGGACAGCCGCTCGACGGAAGAAGGCCCCAACAGCCGGATGGCTATGGCCGTTATCAGCTCGCCCATCAGGAACACGGTCACGAGCAGCGGCAGCGGAGTGAGCACGGCGGCCAGCCACGGCGGCGGCACGACCGGCAGCATCACGTCCCCGTGTATCGGATAGCCCAACGCGGTGGTGAGCAGCTCGACGCTGAACGCCGGCAGCCAGACCGTGGCGAACATGGCCGCGAAGGCCACCCCCAGCCGTATCTCCAGCCACAGCACGGTCCGCCAGCGATCCGACCAGCGCTTGGAGGCCCTCGCGGATATGGCGCTCTCCTCGGCCCCGCGGTCGTACGGAGTGAGCAGGAACTGCGCCTGGAGCCCTTCCGCCGTCCGCATCCAGGGGACGAGGCCGAACGGAGCGATGATCAGGGCAGGGGCCCACGGCACCTCGTCCTCTATGAACATCCACACCGCGACAAGCAGCATGGGCACGCACAGGTGCAGCCAACGCGTGTACGTCAGCGGCCGGAACGGCGCAGTGATCAATCGGTGCATGCCCTCATCGTGACAGCGGCACGCCCCCGGCCGTCTCCCCCGTGCGGGGGAGACGATCCCCCCGCACGGGGGAGGAGGAGAGCGGAGCCGGGGGCGAATCTTGAGCCATGAACCGCATCGAGATCCGCCAACTCGTCAAGGTGTACGGCAGGACCAAGGCCGTTGACCACCTCAGCTTCGACGTCCTGCCCGGACGGGTCACCGGCTTCCTGGGCCCCAACGGCGCCGGCAAGTCGACCACTTTGCGGGTGCTGCTCGGGCTGGACCGGGCCACCTCCGGGACCGCCACCATCGGCGGCCGCAGCTTCACCGACCTCCAGCAGCCGCTGCTCCACGTCGGCGCCCTGCTGGACGCCCAGGCCGCACACGGCGGCCGCACCGGCCGGGACCACCTGCTCGCCCTGGCCGTGGGCAACAGCATTCCCGCGCGCCGGGTGGACGAGGTCCTGGAGCAGGCGGGCATCGCGGCCGCCGCGAAGCGGCGGATCAAGACCTACTCCCTCGGGATGCGGCAGCGCCTGGGGATAGCCGCCGCACTGCTCGGCGACCCCGGGGTACTGCTGCTGGACGAGCCCACCAACGGCCTGGACGCGGAGGGGATCATCTGGATCCGCGAGCTGATGCGCCGCCTCGCCCGCGAAGGGCGGACGGTCCTCGTGTCCAGCCACCTGATGTCCGAGACCGCCTCCTTCGTCGACCACCTGGTCGTCCTGGGGCGGGGCAAGCTCCTCGCCGACACCTCGATGGAGGACTTCATCGCCGCGCGGAGCACCCCCCGGGTGCGGCTGCGCACCTCCGACCCGATACGCCTGCGCGCCGCCCTCGCCCGGGACGGCCTCCAGTTGGCCGAGGCCGCCGGCGGTCGCTGGACCGTCGAGGGGATCCGGGCCGAACGGCTCGGCACCCTCGCCGCCCGCGAAGGCATCCCGATGCTCGAACTCTCCGACGAGAAGGCCTCCCTGGAGCAGGCCTACCTCGACCTCACCGCCGAACACGGCGAGTTCGTCGCCACCCGCTGACCACGACCGGAGGAATGCGCGCCATGTCCGCCACCGCCCTGCCCACCCGAGCCGCCCTGCACGCGGAATGGATCAAGATACGTTCGCTGCGCGGCACCCTCGGTTCGCTCGTGGCGACCTTCGCGGCCGTCACCGGCATCCAGATGCTCACCGCCGCCGCCATCGGGACCGCCGAGGAAGGCAGCATGGGTTCCGATCCGGTGTTCGCCGCCTTCTACGGCCTCATGTTCGGACAGACGGCGGCCATCGCCTTCGGCGCAAACGCCTTCTCGAGCGAGTTCCACGACAACGCCCTGCGGATCACGCTGACGTCGGTGCCCCACCGCACCCGCTTCTACCTCACGAAGCTGCTCGCGGTGGGCGGGCTCGCCCTCCTCGTCGGCGAGGCGACGGCCTTCGCGACCTTCTTCGGCGGCCAGGCCTTCATGGGGCCGTACGCCATCGGCCTGGGAGACGAGGGCGCACTCCGTGCCGTCGTCGGCTGCGGGCTCTACCTGTGCCTGATGTCCCTCTTCGCCGCCGGCCTCACGGCCGTGTTCCGCAGCGGGACCGCGACGCTCAGCCTGCTCATACCGTTCATCCTGGTCGTCTCCTTCGTCGTCGGCGACGTCGCGGGCGGGGCCGCGCAGTACCTGCCGGACCGTGCGGGTCAGATGGTGATGCGCGTCGAGCCCCGGGGCGAGCTGGGTCCGTGGACCGGGCTGGGAGTGACGGCCCTGTGGACGCTGGCCGCACTGATCGGCGGCTGGGTGGCGGTGCGTCGGCGCGACGCCTGACACGCATGACGGAGGGCCAGTTGTCAGTGCCCGGCGGAATACTGACGGCATGACCACGGCACAGCATCTCGAGACGATCGACCGGCTGCGGGCCAGGGAGTTCCCCGACGAGCGCGGCCGGTCGGATGTGGGAACGAGCGGACCGGGGTACCACCTCGCCGAGCTCGGGGGCAGCCGGTGGTACGGCGACGAGGACGCGGCCGACCGGGCGGCGCACGAGGACCAGGTGTCCGCCGAGTACGAAGCCCTGACCCACCGGCTGGAGGAGCGCTGGGGAAAGGCCGACACCTTCAGCCTCGGCAGTCTGCGGCTGCGGGACGGGGGAGAGGAGGTGCCGCAGCCGTGGCGGGAGATCGGTGACACCAGCGACCACCTGCACCTGTGGCGGGCGGGGGACCGGTGGATCGCCCTCTACACCGCCCACTGGGGGGCCGACCACTCGCCGCAGCTGATGGCCGCGGTCACGGTGGTCGACCCGCCCTAGAGGTCGGTTTCGGGTGCGTCCGCGTCGGCGGCCGCGCGGAGGCGGGCGAACTCCTCGGCCATGGTCTGGAGGGTCCAGTGGGCGTTGAGCCCGCTGGGGTTGGGCAGGGCCCAGATCCGGGTCGAGCCGATCGTCCGGTCCTGGGGACCGATCCTGGCGTGGCGTTCGCCGAAGGCCGTGCGGTAGGCGGTGACTCCCGCGACGGCCAGCCAGCGGGGGCGCAGCGCCTCCACCTTTGCCTCCAGGATGCGGCCGCCCTCGATCAGTTCCTCGCGGCTGAGTTCGTCGGCGCGGGCCGTGGCGCGGGCGGCGACGTTGGTGATGCCCAGGCCGTAGAGGAGCAGCTCCTGCTGCTCCCCGGGGGCCAGGCGGCGCGGGGTGAAGCCGGACAGGTGCAGGACGGGCCAGAAGCGGTTGCCGGGGCGGGCGAAGTGGTGGCCCGTGGCGGCGGAGAGGAGACCGGGGTTGATTCCGCAGAACAGCACACGCAGACCGCCCGCGACCACGTCGGGGACGAGGCGGTCGCGGGCGGCTTCGAGCTCTTCGGGGGTCAGAGGATCGACCCCGGTGCGTATCCGGCGGCCTCCGGGTACTGCTTCGCGATGGCCTCGATGCGGGAGACCACCGCCGAGACCTGGTCGCCGGCGGCGCCCGTGAAGGACAGCTTGTCGGCCATCAGGGCGTCGAGCTGGGCCCGGTCCAGCGGCATCCGCTCGTCCGCGGCCAGCTTGGCCAGCAGCTCGTTGCGCTCGGCGCCCTGTTCGCGCATGGCGAGGGCGGAGGCGACCGCGTGCTCCTTGATGACCTCGTGGGCGGCCTCGCGGCCGACGCCGGCGCGGACCGCGCCCATCAGGACCTTGGTGGTCGCGAGGAACGGCAGGTAGCGGTCCAGCTCGCGGGCCACGACGGCCGGGAAGGCGCCGAACTCGTCCAGGACGGTCAGGAAGGTCTCCAGCAGGCCGTCGAAGGCGAAGAACGCGTCGGGCAGGGCCACGCGGCGGACCACGGAGCAGGAGACGTCGCCCTCGTTCCACTGGTCGCCGGCGAGCTCGCCGGTCATCGAGGCGTAGCCGCGCAGGATGACCATCAGGCCGTTCACGCGCTCGCAGGAGCGGGTGTTCATCTTGTGCGGCATCGCGGACGAGCCGACCTGGCCGGGCTTGAAGCCCTCCGTGACCAGCTCGTGCCCGGCCATCAGGCGGATCGTCTTGGCGATCGAGGACGGGGCGGCGGCCAGCTGGACCAGCGCGGTGACCACGTCGTAGTCGAGCGAGCGGGGGTAGACCTGGCCGACGGAGGTGAAGGCCTGGGCGAAGCCGAGGTGGGCGGCGATGCGCTGCTCCAGGTCGGCGAGCTTGGCGGCGTCGCCGCCGAGCAGGTCGAGCATGTCCTGGGCGGTGCCGACCGGGCCCTTGATCCCGCGCAGGGGGTAGCGGCCGATCAGGTCCTGCAGGCGGTCGAAGGCGACCAGGAGCTCGTCGGCCGCGGTGGCGAACCGCTTGCCCAGCGTCGTCGCCTGCGCGGCCACGTTGTGGGAGCGGCCGGCCATGACCAGCTCGGCGTGCTCGCCGGCCAGCTTGCCGAGGCGGGCGAGGACGGCGACCGTGCGGTCCCGGGCCAGCTCGAGGGAGAGCCGGATCTGGAGCTGCTCGACGTTCTCGGTCAGGTCGCGGGAGGTCATGCCCTTGTGGACGTGCTCGTGGCCGGCGAGGGCGTTGAACTCCTCGATGCGGGCCTTCACGTCGTGCCGGGTGACCTTCTCGCGTTCGGCGATCGAGGCGAGGTCGACGGTTTCCAGTACGCGCTCGTAGTCGGCGAGGGCGGCGTCCGGGACGTCGATGCCGAGGTCCTTCTGGGCGCGCAGCACGGCGAGCCACAGCCGCCGCTCCAGCGTCACCTTGTACTCGGGGGACCACAGGACGGCGAGCTCCGGGGAGGCGTAGCGGCCGGCCAGGACATTGGGGATGCGGGGCTTGGCTGTCACGTGTAGGGATTCTACTTGGGCCGCAGCTGTGCGTTTACGCAGGTCGGACCGCCGCCTCGGATTGTGCTTTGCTACGAGGACAGCTCGCCCGAGGCGGCCTGGTACGGCGCCAGCTCCGGGCGCTTGGCGGGTCGGCCGTCCCCGGAGGAGCGGCCCGTCAGCCGGCGGCCGATCCAGGGCAGCAGGTGCTCGCGGGCGAAGCCGATGTCCTGCGAGCGGCGCACCGCCCAGCCCGGCCGCACGGTCGGCGGGAGGCCGGCGCGCCAGTCGTCCTCGGCCGGCAGTCCGAGAGTCTGCCAGACCGCCTCCGCCACCCGCCGGTGGCCCTCGGCCGTCAGGTGCAGCCGGTCCACGTCCCACATCCGCTGGTCGCCGAGGACCTCGGCGCCGTAGAGGTCCACGACCAGGGCGCCGTGCCGGGCGGCGAGCTCCTCGACGATGCCGAAGAGCTCCTCCATCCGGGGCCGGAAGCGCTCCATCACCGGGCCGTTGCGCCCCGGGGAGCGCATGAGCACCAGCGTCTTGCACGACGGGGCGAGCAGGCCCACGGCCTCCTCCAGGTGTCCGCGGACCCGGCCCATGTCGACCTTGGGCCGCAGCGCATCGTTCAGCCCGCCGACCAGGGTCACCACGTCGGCTCCCATCGCCGCCGCGGCGGGGACCTGCTCCTCGGCGATCTGGCCGATCAGCTTGCCGCGGACCGCCAGGTTGGCGTAGCGGAAGCCCGGCTCGCGCGCGGCCAGCCGGGCGGCGAGCAGGTCGGCCCAGCCCCGGTAGGAGCCGTCCGGCAGCAGGTCGGACATGCCCTCGGTGAAGGAGTCGCCGACTGCGACAAAGCTGGTGTAAGACGCATTGATCCCCATGGCGGAGCGATGCTACCGCGCGGTACGCCTTGCTGCCGGGCCGGGTTGGGCCCGGCAGCCCGGCAGCCCGGCAGCACGGCAGCACGGCAGCCCGGGTCCCGGCCGCGCCCGGGCGGCGGGCTAGGCGGAGGCGGGCCGGCCGAACAGCTCCCGCAGCACGTCCTCCATCGTCACCAGGCCGGTCATCGCCCCGTCCGGCCCGAGGACGGCGGCCAGGTGCGTGCGGCTGCGCCGCATCGCGGTGAGCACGTCGTCCAGCGGCGTCTCCATGCGCACCTGGGCGATCGGGCGCAGCGCGGAGACCGGGAAGGGGGCGTCGCGCTCCGCGCCGTTCGCGTCCAGGGCGTCCTTGACGTGCAGGTACCCGAGGATCCGGGCCTGCCCCTCGGTCACCGGGAAGCGGGAGTACCCCGACTCGGCGGAGAGCCGCTCCAGGCCCGCCGGAGTGATGCCCAGCCGGGCCGCGACGACGCGGTCCGAGGGCAGCACCACGTCCCGGACGGGGCGGCGCCCCAGCTCCAGGGCGTCGTGCAGGCGCTCGCTCGCCCGGTCGTCGATGAGCCCCGCCTCGCTGGAGTCCTTCACGATCCGCGCGAGCTCGTCGTCGGAGAACGTCGCGGAGACCTCGCTCTTCGCCTCCACCCGCAGCAGCCGCAGCAGCAGGTTGGCGAAGGCGTTGATCGCGAAGATCACCGGCTTCAGCGCCCGGGTGAGCGCCACCAGCGGCGGCCCCAGCAGCAGGGCCGTGCGCACCGGCTCGGCCAGGGCCACGTTCTTCGGGAGCATCTCGCCGAAGAGCATGTGCAGGTACGTGGCCAGGGCCAGGGCGATCACGAAGGAGACCGCATGGGTCACGCCGGAGGCCACCCCGACCAGTTCGAACAGCGGCGCCAGCAGGTGCGCGATGGCCGGCTCGGCCACCACGCCCAGCACCAGGGTGCACAGGGTGATGCCCAACTGGGCCGCCGCCATCAGCGCCGACACGTGCTCCAGGCCCCACAGCACCGCGCGTGCGCGCCGGTCGCCCTGCTCGGCGTACGGCTCGATCTGGCTGCGCCGGACCGAGATCAGCGCGAACTCGGCGCCGACGAAGAAGGCGTTGACGACCAGGGTCGCCAGGCCGATCAGCAGCTGCAGCACGGTCATCGCTCGCCCTCCCGGTCCGTGTCCTGTGCGGACGAGGCGGGTGCGTGCAGCAGCACCCGGGCGGCCCGGCGGCCGCGGGCGTCCACGACCTCGATCCGCCAGCCCGCCAGCTCCAGGCTGTCGCCGACGGCGGGGATCCGGCCCAGCCCGGTGGCTATGAGCCCGGCGAGGGTCTCGTACGGGCCCTCCGGCGCGTGCAGGCCGATCTGCCGGAGCCGGTCGGTGCGGGCGGCGCCGTCGGCGGAGTACAGGAGGCGCCCGGAGGCATCCGTTCCGGCCGGGGCCAGGTCGGGGGCCTCGTGCGGGTCGTGCTCGTCGCGCACCTCGCCGACGACCTCCTCGACGATGTCCTCCAGGGTGGCCACGCCGGCGGTGCCGCCGTACTCGTCGATGACGACGGCCATCGTCTGCTTGCCGGAGAGCCGGTCCAGGAGCCGGTCCACGGTCAGGGACTCCGGTACGAAGAGCGGGGCGCGCAGCAGCTGGGAGACGGGGTGGTACAGGCGCCGCTCGGCCGGCAGGGCGAGGACGTCCTTGATGTGGACGGTGCCCACGACGGTGTCGAGGCTGCCCCGGTAGACCGGGAAGCGGGACAGGCCGGTGGCGAGCGTGGCGTTGGCCACGTCCTCGGCGGTGGTCTGCACGTCGAGCGCCGTCACCTGGACGCGCGGTGTCATGACGTTCTCGGCGGTCAGGTCGGCCAGGTTCAAGGTCCGCACGAACAGCTCGGCGGTGTCCTTCTCCAGTGCGCCGGCCTTGGCCGAGTGCCGGGCCAGGGCCACCAGTTCCTGCGGGCTCCGCGCGGAGGCAAGCTCCTCGGCCGGCTCCAGGCCGAAACGCCGGACCGCGTGGTTCGCGGTGGTGTTCAGATGGCTGATGAACGGCCTGAAGGCCCGGCTGAAGACCCGCAGCATGGTCGCGACGCGCTTGGCCACGGCCAGCGGGGAGGAGATGGCCCAGTTCTTCGGCACCAGCTCGCCGATGACCATCAGGACGACCGTGGACAGCACGGTCGCGAGGATCAGGGCGGTCGAGGAGGCGGCCCCGGCCGACAGCCCGACGGCCTCGAACGGGCCCTGGAGCAGGGTGGCGATCGAGGGCTTGGCGATCATGCCGATGATCAGGCCGGTCACGGTGATGCCGAGCTGGGCGCCGGACAGCTGGAAGGTCAGGCTGCGGACGGCGGACAGCGCGCTCTCGGCGCCGCGCTCGCCGCGCTCGGCGGCCCGTTCGAGCTCACCGCGCTCGACGGTGGTCAGCGAGAACTCGGCCGCGACGAACGCTCCGCAGGCAAGGCAGAGCAGCAGCGCCACGACGAGCAGGAGCACTTCGGTCATCGGTCCGTCACCTCGCTCCCATGATCAGCCAGGAGGAGGGCCGACGCGCGGTGTCGACCGCAGCGGCGGTGTCGGATACGGCGATGTCGGGTACTGGGGGGCTCGCCCATGGGCGGAAGCTCACACCTTTCCTTGGAGTCTTCGACAGCAGGAACCGTTGCACCCCATGGTAAAGGACAGGCAAAGCACGGGCTTCGTCCTTCGGGTGGAGCGGGGCGCGGGTGTGGGGATCCGAGGTGGGGACCGTGATCGCCGGGTCAAGCCGCTGAACGGGTGAACGGATGCCGGAGCGCCCCGTCCGATGACGGGGCGCTCCGACGTGCGAGCGACGGCCGGCTGCCGGTCAGGCCGGCCAGGCGGCCAGGAAGGACTCGGCCGACCAGGTCCCCGACAGGGCCGGGGCGAGCCAGCTCGGGGCCGCGGCCCGGAAGGACTCGGGCGACAGCGCCCCCGCGCCCTCCGGCACGGCGCCCAGCAGCGGCAGCCCGGACGATTCCGGCAGGTCCGCGAGGTTGCAGCGGCAGGCCAGGTCGGGATCGGCGGGCCAGCTGCCGATGACCACCCCGCGCGCGGTCAGCCCGCGGGCCCGCAGCGCCTCGGCCGTCAGGGTCGTGGCGTTGAGGGTGCCGAGGGCGGCCGGGGCGACGACCAGGACCGGGGCGTCCAGCAGGCGCGCCGCGTCGGCCAGGGTGCGGCCCGCCTCGTCGAAGCGGACCAGCAGCCCGCCCGCCCCCTCCACCAGGACCAGGTCGTGCGAGGCGGCGAGCTTCTCGGCGGCCTCCGCGACCGCCTCCGGCGACACGGTCGCCAGCCCCGCCCGCCGGGCCGCGGTGTCCGGGGCCAGCGGTTCCGGGTAGCGGGCCAGCTCCACGGGCGTGACCGAGGGGCCCGCCAGCCGGGCCGCCTCCGCGGCGTCGCCCGGCACACCCGGCTCCAGGCCGGTCTGGGCGGGCTTGAGCACCGCCACCGCACGGCCTTCGGCCGCCGCGGCCGCAGCGATCGCGGAGGTGACCACGGTCTTGCCGATCTCCGTGCCCGTGCCGGACACGACGAGGACGCCCATCTCAGCCCTCCTTCGCGGCCGCGCACACCGCGCGGCAGATCCGGGCCACGTCGGCGTCGCCCGTGACGAACGGCGGCATCGTGTAGACCAGGTCGCGGAACGGACGCAGCCACACGCCCTCCCGGACCGCGGCCCGCGTGGCGGCCGCCATGTCCACCTCGTGCGTCAGCTGCACCACCCCGATGGCGCCGAGCACGCGCACGTCCCGGACCCCGGGGAGCTCGCGGGCCGGTGCCAGCCCCTCCAGCAGACCGGCCTCGATCCGCTTGACCTCGCGCTGCCAGTCCTGGCCGAGCAGCAGCTCCACCGAGGCCAGCGCCACGGCCGTGGCGAGCGGGTTGCCCATGAACGTCGGCCCGTGCGCCAGCACCGGCACCTCGCCCTGCGAGATGCCCGCCGCCACCCGCTCCGTGCACAGGGTCGCGGCCAGCGTCAGGTATCCGCCGGTCAGCGACTTGCCCAGGCACATCACGTCCGGGGTGATCCCCGCGTGGTCGGCGGCGAACAGGGCGCCGGTGCGGCCGAAGCCCGTCGCGATCTCGTCCAGGACCAGCAGGACGTCGTACTCGTCGCACAGCTCGCGCAGCACCCGCAGGTAGCCCGGGTTGTGGAAGCGCATGCCGCCCGCGCCCTGGACCACCGGCTCCACGATCACCGCGGCGAGCTCGTCGGCGTGCTCGGCCAGCAGGGAGCGCAGGTGCTCCACGTACGCCGGGTCCACCGGGGAGGAGAACCCGCCCGGCGGCACGTCGGCGAACACCTGGCGCGGCAGCACGCCCGACCAGAGCTCGTGCATGCCGCCCTCGGGGTCGCAGACGGCCATCGGCGTCCAGGTGTCCCCGTGGTAGCCGCCGCGCCATGTCATCAGGCGGGTCTTGCCGCGCCGCCCGATCGAGCGCCAGTACTGGAGGCACATCTTCGCCGCGACCTCGACCGCCACGGAGCCGGAGTCGGCGAGGAAGACGTGCTCCAGGCCGGCCGGGGTGATCTCGACGAGCTTCGCGGCCAGCCGGACGGCGGGCTCGTGGGTGAGCCCGCCGAACATCACGTGCGACATCCGGCCGAGCTGGCCGGCCGCGGCCTCGTTCAGCACGGGGTGGTTGTAGCCGTGGATGGCCGACCACCACGACGACATGCCGTCGACCAGCTCGTCCTGCCCGTGCGCGGGCTCGGCGAGCCGCAGCCGGACCCCCGAGGCGGAGGAGACGACCAGCGGCTCCTGCCGGCCCGGCATGGGCCCGTACGGGTGCCAGACGTGCTGCCGGTCCAGGGCGAGCAGGTCGGCGGCCGACAGCGCGCCGTCCCGCCCGGACACGCCGTCCCGTCCGGACACGCCCTCCTGCCCGGACCGGACCTGCTGCGGATCAGGCATTGGGGGCGAGGTCCGTCCCCGCGCCGCGCCGGCGCACCGCGACCAGGTCCGGGCGCACCTCGCCGGGCTCCGCCTGCGCGGGCACGGCCTCGTGCGCGTGACCCGAGCAGCCGCCGCAGGCCGAGCCGCAGCCCGCCTCGGCCGCCGCGGAGCCGCACGGCCCCTGCGACGCGCCGGCGGCAGCGGCAGCGGCCGCGCGGGCGTCGGCACGGTGGGCGGGCAGGGACGACGTACCGGCGCCCTCCACCTCGAAGCCGGCGTCGGCGATCATGTCCAGGTCGGCCTGGCCGGCCTGGCCCTCGCTGGTGAGGTAGTCGCCGAGGAAGATCGAGTTCACCACCTGCAGGGCCAGCGGCTGCATGCTGCGCAGGTGCACCTCGCGGCCGCCCGCGAGGCGGACCTCGATGTCGGGGCAGACGAACCGGACCATGGCGAGGATGCGCAGGCAGCGCTGCGGGGTGAGGTTCCACTCCTTGGCCAGCGGCGTGCCCTCGAACGGGATCAGGAAGTTGACCGGCACCGAGTCGGGGTCCAGCTCGCGCAGCGAGAAGACCACGTCGACCAGGTCCTCGTCGCTCTCGCCCATGCCCGCGATCAGACCGGAGCAGGCCGACAGGCCGGCGGCGTGCGCCTTCTGCACCGTGTCGACGCGGTCCGCGTAGGTGTGGGTCTTGGTGATCTGACCGTACGTCGCCTCGGACGTGTTCAGGTTGTGGTTGTAGGCGTCGGCGCCCGCGTCCTTCAGCCGCTCCGCCTGGCCGTCGGTGAGCAGGCCGAGGCAGGCGCAGACCTCGATGTCCTCGTTCTGCTCCTTGATCGCCTCGATCGTCCTGCCGACGCGCTCCACGTCCCGGTCCGTCGGGCCGCGCCCGCTCGCCACCAGGCACACGCGCTTGGCGCCGCCCGCGACACCGGCCGCGGCGGCCGCGGAGGCCTCCTCCGGCTTGAGCCAGGTGTACTTGAGGATGTCCGCCTTCGAGCCCAGGCGCTGGGAGCAGTACGAGCAGTCCTCCGGGCAGAGCCCGGACTTCAGGTTGACCAGGTAGTTCAGCTTGACCCGACGCCCGAACCACTGGCGGCGCACCTTGCCGGCCGCGGCCACCACGTCGAGCAGTTCGTCGTCAGAGGTCGCCAGTACGGCGAGCGCCTCTTCGCGGGTCGGCAGCTCGCGCCGCAGCCCCTTGTCCACCAGGGTGTTCAGCAGGTCCATGACGCCGATCCTGGACCACACGACCACTCCCGGCCAAGGAGAGATCGCACAACATGGCCGGAACGGAGTGTGTGTATCACCACACCTGGCACTCGAGTCCCGGCCGTTAGGGTCGGGCATCGCCTGTGGACAGCCGACAAAACGCGGAGACCCGATGCCCCAGCCCCGCCCCGAGCCCGAAGACGTGTTCGCCTGGATCGACGGGGCGGAGCAGGCCCGTGAACAGGCCGGACTCGTCCGGACGCTGCGCCCCCGCCCGGCCGACTCGCCGCTGCTGGATCTCGCGAGCAACGACTACCTGGGCCTGTCGCGGCACCCCGAGACCGTGCGCGGAGCCTGCGCTGCGGCCGAGCGGTGGGGAGCGGGGGCCACTGGATCGCGCCTGGTCACCGGCACGACCGAGCTTCACGGAGAGCTCGAGCGGGAGCTCGCGCAGTTCTGCGGGTTCGAGGCGGCGCTCGTGCTGTCCTCCGGGTACGCGGCCAACCTCGCGGCCGTCACCGCCCTCAGCGACCGGGGCACCCTCGTCGTCTCCGACGCCGGCAACCACGCCTCGATCGTCGACGGCTGCCGGCTCTCGCGCGCCGGGACCGCGGTGATCCCCCACTCGGATCCCGAGGCCGCGCGCAAGACCCTCGCCACCCACGAGGGCCGGGCGCTGCTGGTCAGCGACTCGGTGTTCTCCGTGGACGGGGACGCGGCCCCGCTCACCGCGTACGCGGCGGCCTGCCGCGAGGAGGGCGCGGCCCTGGTCGTGGACGACGCCCACGGGCTCGGGGTGCTGGGCGAGGGCGGCCGCGGAGCACTGCACGCCGTCGGGCTCGCCGGGGCGCCCGGGGTGGTCGCCACGCTGACCCTGTCGAAGTCCCTGGGCAGTCAGGGCGGGGCCGTCCTCGGCCCGGCCAAGGTGATCCGGCACCTGGTCAACACGGCCCGGACCTTCATCTTCGACACCGGCCTGGCACCCGCCGCCGCGGGTGCGGCGCTGGCGAGCCTGAGGCTGCTGCAGCGCGAACCGGAGCGTGCCGGGCGGGCCCGCGAGGTGGCCGGCCGGCTGTACGGGCGGCTCACCGCGTCCGGCCTGACCGCGGCCAGGCCGGACGCGGCCGTGGTGTCGGTACGGGCCCCCTCGGCCGCGGCGGCACTGCGCTGGGCCGCCGACTGCCGCGAGGCCGGGCTGTCCGTGGGGTGCTTCCGTCCGCCGTCCGTGCCGGACGGCGTCTCCCGGCTGCGGCTGACCGCTCGGGCCGATCTCACGGGGGACGAGATCGACCGGGCCGTCGAGACGGTCCTGCGGACCGCCCCGGCCGGAGCCGCGGACGCGCCCTGAGGGCGGCGTCCGGGCGTCGGGCGTCCGTGCGTCAGCAGGTCATGCCGGCACGTCGGCCCGTAACGAGGCGAGGAAGCCGTCCCAGGCCGGCCCGGTGAAGAGCACGGCCGGGCCGTCCGTCCGCTTGGAGTCGCGGACGGCCAGCAGGCCGCCGCCGTCGAGCACGGCCGTTTCCACGCAGTTGTTCATTCCGGTACTGCGGCTGCTGCGCCGCCACCGGGTCGCGCCGATCAGAAGTCCGCTGGTGGAGAGGGGGGTTGCGGACACGGGGGTGCCTCCTTATGCGCGTCGCCGGCCAGTGAGCCGATGAGATCCGACGAGTCCTGGGGCGGGAGGGCGTGCGCCTGGATGGTGCGGAATGCGGCGCTGTACGCCTCGAGGTCTTCCTTCCGCTCCAGATAGAGGCTACTCGTCAAATGGTCGAGTACCACCACATCCAGATCGGCAATGTTCGGAAATGAGAAAATGACGAACGGTCCGGTCAGGCCGAGATGACCCCCCACGCTGAACGGCAGCACCTGTAGCCTCACTTGGGGCAGCCGTGCCACCTCCACCAGATGGCGCAGCTGCGCCGCCATCACCTCCGGGCCCCCGATCTGCCGCCGCAGCACCGCCTCGTCCAGTACGGCGCTCAACTGGAGCGGGGGATCGGCCCGCAGAACCGACTGCCGCGCCAGCCGTACGTCGACCAGCGCGTCCACCTTCGGCTCCGGCAGCCCGCCCAGCGCGGCCCGCGTCACCGCACGCGCGTACTCCGGTGTCTGCAACAGGCCCGGAACCACCGAGAGTTCCACCGTGCGGGCTGAGCGGGCGCCCGCCTCCAGGCTGATGAAGTCCCGGTACTCCTGCGGCAGCAGACCCCGGTAGTCGTGCCACCACTGACGGCCCCGCCCGGCGTCACCGCCCGCCCCGGGGCCCGCCGCGGAGACCGCCAGGGCCTCCAACAGCGCCCGCTGCTCCGGGCGGACCACCGAGCCGTAGGCGTCGAGCAGCAGCCGGATGTCCTCCGGTTTGACGCCACTGCGGCCCGTTTCGATGCGGCTGATTTTCGACTGGTGCCAGCCGACGATCCGGGCTGCCTCACCACTGGTGAGTCCGGTACGGTCGCGCAGGGCGCGCAGTTCCTCGCCGAGCTTGCGCCGGCGCACCGCGGGACCGTGCTGCATACCCGCCTCCTTCCACCGGCACAGATCGCACCAGTTTGCCGTCCAAATACGCTCTTCCGTAGCAGAGTTCACCGCATCGAGCGACAGATATATGCGTATCTTGGGGGAACGGCGGCACCCGCGGGACGATGGTGGCACTCTGGCGTCCAGCGCAGATCCGGGGCGGTTGCGCCCCGGTGGGAAAGGGACCGTCGCCATGGCAGACCACCAGGAAGCATCCGTCACTCTGCCGAGCGATCCCGCCTCGGTCGCCGCCGCCCGCCGCTTCGTCGCCGACGTCCTCGCCGAATGGGGCCTGCCGGACGGGGCCGACACCGCGGACAGCGTCAGACTGATCGTCTCCGAGCTGGCCACCAACGCCGTGCAGCACACCTTCGGGCAGTCTCCGACCTTCACCGTCGACGTGCGGCTGGAGCGCGGGGAGTGGCTGCGCGTCGGGGTCACCGACAGCCACCCGCGCCGGCCCAGGCGGCTCCCGGCCGCCGTGCAGCAGGACAACGGCCGCGGCCTGGTCATCATCCGCTGGCTCACCGCCGAGGCGGGCGGCCGGCTCTCGGTCAGCCCCACCGAAGAGGGCGGCAAGACCGTGTGGATCGCCGTGCCGTGGCCGGTCGCGGCCACCGCCACGAGCGGCAGCAGCTGCTGACCGCGGGCCGGCCGACGGCGCTGGCGCCCGTATCCGGGCCTTCGTGTACGGAAACCCGCTGAAGTCGGCCGACGGGCCGAACCGCGCGTTTGCCCGAAACGTGGGTTAACGCGACGGAAAAACGCGGCCCCTAGCGTGGTGCCTTCGGCCGTCCGTCAACGCTCGCCCATGCGCCGGTAAAGCGGCGGTGCTCGGGACGGAAAGCCTTTTTCAGCGTTGGGCAAGACACGCTTGGCTCGGATATGCGCAGGTCAACAGAGTGTTGAAAGCCCTTAGGGTCGGTCCGGCGCGATGTTGATCTTGTCCTGGAAGCTTGGTGATACGAGTGCAACTGACACCGCACGAGCAGGAGAGACTGCTCATCCACGTGGCCGCCGACGTGGCCGAGAGGCGCAGGGCGCGCGGGGTCCTCCTCAACCACCCCGAAGCGGTGGCCCTGATCACCGCGCACATCCTCGAAGGCGCCCGCGACGGGCGGACGGTGGCCGAGCTCATGGCCTCCGGCCGCACCGTGCTCGGCCGCGCCGAGGTCATGGAGGGGATCCCCGAGATGATCCACGACGTCCAGGTCGAGGCGACCTTCCCCGACGGCACCAAGCTCGTCACCGTCCACGACCCGATCGTCTGAGGGGGGAGCAGCCGCATGATCCCCGGCGAGATCGTCCACGGGGACGGACAGGTGCGCCTCAACGAGGGCCGCCCCGTCACCCGTCTCACCGTGCTCAACGCCGCCGACCGGCCCGTCCAGGTCGGCTCGCACTACCACTTCGCCGAGGCCAACCCCGGTCTCGACTTCGACCGCGCCGCCGCCCGCGGGCTCCGGCTCCACATCGCCGCCGGCACCGCCGTCCGCTTCGAGCCGGGCATCCCGGTCGAGGTGGAGCTCGTACCGCTCGGCGGCCTGCGCACCGTACCCGGCCTGCGCGGCGAGACCGGAGGGCCCCTCGATGGCTGAGCTCGAACGCGGCGCGTACGCCGACCTCTTCGGACCGACGGCCGGTGACCGGATCCGGCTGGCCGACACCGACCTCTTCATCGAGATCGAGCAGGACCTCAGCGGCGGACCCGGACGCTCCGGAGACGAAGCCGTGTTCGGCGGCGGCAAGGTCATCCGGGAGTCCATGGGCCAGGCCCGCACCACCCGCGCCGAAGGCGCCCCCGACACGGTGATCACCGGAGTGGTGGTCCTCGACCACTGGGGCATCGTCAAGGCGGACCTCGGCATCCGCGACGGCCGGATCTGCGGCATCGGCAAGGCCGGCAACCCCGACACCATGGACGGCGTCGACCCCGCCCTCGTCATCGGCCCCGAGACCGAGATCATCGCGGGCAACGGAAAGATCGTCACCGCGGGCGCCATCGACGCCCACGTGCACTTCATCTCCCCCACGGTCATCGACGAGGCCCTCGCCTCCGGCATCACCACCCTCGTCGGCGGCGGCACCGGACCGGCGGAGGGCACCAAGGCCACCACCGTCACCCCCGGCCCCTGGCACCTGGCCCGCATGTTCGCCGCCCTGGAGGCCTACCCCGTCAACATCGGCCTTCTCGGCAAGGGCAACACCATGTCCCGCGAGGGCATGCACTCCCAGCTGCGCGGCGGCGCCCTCGGATTCAAGATCCACGAGGACTGGGGGGCCACCCCGGCCGTCATCGACGCCTGCCTGAGCGTGTGCGAGGAGACCGGGGCGCAGGTCGCGATCCACACCGACACCCTCAACGAGGCCGGTTTCGTCGGCGACACCCTCGCCGCCATCGCCGGGCGGACGATCCACTCGTACCACACCGAGGGGGCCGGCGGCGGGCACGCGCCCGACATCATCACCGTGGTCTCCGAGCCCAACGTCCTGCCCAGCTCGACCAACCCGACCCGGCCGCACACCGTCAACACGATCGAGGAGCACCTCGACATGCTGATGGTCTGCCACCACCTCAACCCGGCCGTCCCCGAGGACCTCGCCTTCGCCGAGTCCCGGATCCGGCCCTCCACCATCGCCGCCGAGGACGTCCTGCACGACATCGGGGCCATCTCGATCATCTCCTCCGACTCCCAGGCCATGGGCCGCGTCGGGGAGGTCGTCCTGCGCACCTGGCAGACCGCCCACGTGATGAAGCGGCGCCGCGGCTTCCTGCCCGGCGACGGGCCCGCCGACAACCACCGCGCCCGCCGCTACGTCGCCAAGTACACGATCAACCCCGCCGTGGCCCAGGGGCTCGCCCGTGAGATCGGCTCGGTCGAGACCGGCAAGCTCGCCGACCTCGTGCTGTGGAACCCGGCCTTCTTCGGGGTCAGGCCCGAGGCCGTCATCAAGGGCGGCCAGATCGCGTACGCGCAGATGGGCGACGGCAACGCCTCCATCCCCACCCCGCAGCCGGTGCTGCCCCGCCCCATGTACGGCGCCCACGGCAGGGCCCCCGCCCTGAACTCGGTGAACTTCACCGCGCAGGCGGCCCTCGACGACGGCCTGCCCGAACGGCTCGGGCTCGGCAAGCAGTTCACCGCCATCGAGAGCACCCGCAAGGTCGGCAAGGCGGACATGCGCAACAACGACGCCATGCCGCGGGTCGAGGTCGACGCCGACACCTTCACCGTCACCATCGACGGCGAAGCGGTGGAGCCCGCCCCGGCCGCGGAACTGCCCATGGCGCAGAGATACTTCCTCTTCTGATGGGCCGCGCCGCACTGCTCGTCCTCGCGGACGGCCGCTTCCCCGCCGGGGGCCACGCCCACTCCGGCGGGGCGGAGGCCGCCTGCAAGGCGGGCCGCATCCACGACGCCGCCTCCCTGGAGGAATTCTGCCGCGGCCGTCTGCACACGGCCGGGCTCACCGCCGCCGCCCTCGCCGCGGCCGCCGCCCTCGGGCTCGACCCGGCCGTCCTCGACGCCGCCGCCGACGCCCGCACCCCCTCGGCCGCCCTGCGCACCGCAGCCCGGCGGCTCGGCCGGCAGCTGCTGCGCGCCGCCCGGGCCACTTGGCCCGGCGCCGAACTCGAAGCCCTGGCCGCCGCGTTCCCGCGCGGGGCGCACCAGCCCGTCGTCCTCGGCCTCGCCGCCCGGGCCGCCGGGCTCGGGCCGCTCGACGCCGCGCACGTGGCGGCGTACGAGAGCGTCAGCGGGCCCGCGACCGCCACCGTGCGGCTGCTCGGCCTGGACCCCTTCGAGGCGAGCGGGGTCCTGGCCCGCCTGGCCGACGAGCTCGACGCGGTGGCCGGGCGGGCCGTGCAGTCCGCGCAGCGGGCGCGGGTGGAAGGCCCCGAAGCCCTGCCCGCGGCCTCCTCGCCGCTGCTGGAGATCGCAGCGGAGATCCATGCCGACTGGCCGGTACGGCTGTTCGCTTCCTGACGGCTCCGTCTCCGCCCAGCCCCCGCGCCTTCCCCGCCCCGGCCCCGCGCCCGCCGTTGCCGCACCGCCGGCCCCCCGGCGGGCCCCGGCCCCACCGACCCTGGAGCACCCCATGCACCTCGACCACGCCACCACCTACCCCGAGCGCCACACCCACAGCGCGGCGCCCGTCCGCGCCGACGGCTCGCGCCGCGCCCTGCGCATCGGCCTGGGCGGACCCGTCGGCTCCGGCAAGACCGCCACCGTCGCCGCCCTCTGCCGCGCCCTGCGCGCCGAACTGTCCATGGCCGTCGTCACCAACGACATCTACACCCGGGAGGACGCCGAGTTCCTGCTCCGCGAGGCCGTGCTGCCGCCCGAGCGGATCACCGCCGTGGAGACCGGGGCCTGCCCGCACACCGCGATCCGCGACGACATCTCCGCCAACCTGGAGGCGGTGGAGGAGCTGGAGGAGGCGCACCGGCAGACCGCCCCGCTCGACCTGATCCTGGTCGAGTCCGGCGGCGACAACCTCACCGCCACCTTCTCCCGCGGCCTCGTCGACGCCCAGATCTTCGTGATCGACGTGGCCGGCGGCGACGACATCCCGCGCAAGGGCGGCCCCGGCGTCACCACCGCCGACCTGCTCGTCGTCAACAAGACCGACCTCGCCCCGCACGTCGGCTCCGACCTGGACCGGATGGCCCGCGACGCCGCCGCACAGCGCGGCGCACTGCCCGTCACCTTCCAGTCCCTGCGCGGCGAGCAGGGCGTCGCCCCGGTGGCCGCGTGGGTGCGCGAGCGGCTCGCCGCCTGGACCGCACGGTGAGCGCCGCACCCTCCGCACCCGCCGCCCCGCCTGCCTCCGCCCCGCCCGCCACCGCCCCGCCCGCCGCCGCTGCACCCGCCCCTCCGGTACCGGCACCGGCACGGGCTCCGGCTCAGGCCCCCGCCCCGGCCGCGGCCGGGGTCAGGGCCACCGCCCGGATCGGGGCCGTCGCCGACGGGCGGGGCGGGACCGCCCTGCCGCTGCTCGCCGGCGAAGGGCCGCTCGCGCTGCGCCGCACCCGGGGCACCGGAGCCGAGGCCGGCGTCATGCTGGTCGGCGCGATGAGCGCCCCGCTCGGCGGGGACCACCTCACGGTGGAGGCCGCCGCGGGGCCCGGGGCCCGGCTCGCCCTGGCGTCGGCGGCGGCCACCCTGGCGCTGCCCGGCCGCGGCGGCGCCCCCGCGCGCTACGACGTGCGCCTGACCGTGGCCGAGGGCGCGGCGGTGCGGTGGCTGCCGGAGCCGCTGGTCTCCGTCCGCGGCAGCGACCTGCGCGTGCACACCCGGGCCGAACTCGCCTCCGGGGCCCGGCTGCTGTTGCGCGAGGAGCAGGTGCTGGGCCGGGCCGGCGAGGAGCCGGGCCTGCTGCGCAGCCGGCTCGCCGTCACGCTGGACGGCCGTCCGCTGCTGGACCAGGAGCTCGCCTGCGGTCCGGGCGCACCCGGCGGCTGGGACGGCCCGGCGGGCCTCGCCGGGCACCGGGCGGTCGGTCAGCTCCTGCTCGTCCACCCGGGGTTCGCCGCGGCCCCGCCCGCCCCGGCCGTGCTGGGGGAGTTCGCCGCGGCCACCCCGCTGGCCGGTCCCGCCGTCCTCGTCACGGCACTTGCGCCGGACGCGCTGCGCCTGCGCCGTCTCCTGGATGCGGCGTGTCGCACGTACGGCTGGTAGCTGCTGGGCGAACCTGGGGCGAATCAGACACCGCTCAGCGGTACACGCCTCTCCGGTTATCGGGTTGGCAAAGAACACGACCTTGGTCTGTTGTCAGGTGTAGGTCAGGCGGAAGGATCCCCCTTGCATTCGCACGACCAACCCGACCCAACCCGGCCCTGTCCGGCCGGGCCTGATGCAGGGGGAACAACCACGTGATAAGCAAAGCAGCGCTGGGGAGCGCTGCCACTCTGATCACCGGAGCGCTGGCGGCGGGTCTGCTGCTGGCACCGCCGGCCGCGGCGGCGTCCGCGTCGACGTCCGGCACCAGCTCGGTTCCGGAGGCGCTCGGCGTGCAGCTCGCCGCCGCCCGCGCCGCCCGGACCGGCATCGAGTGGAAGGACTGTCCTGCCGACTGGGGCTTCGCCGCCCCGATCCAGTGCGGCTGGGTCAAGGTCCCGCTCGACTACGCCAAGCCGTTCGGCAAGACGATCGACATCGCCGTCGACCGCGCCGTCAGCACCGGCACCAAGGAGGAGCGCCAGGGCGCGCTCCTGTACAACCCCGGCGGCCCCGGCGGTTCGGGCATGCGCTTCCCGCGCCGGTCCACCACCAAGTCCCCGCTGTGGGTGAACACCGCGAAGGCGTACGACTTCGTGGGCTTCGACCCCCGCGGCGTCGGCCACTCGGCGCCGATCTCCTGCATCGACCCGCAGGCGTTCGTCAAGGCCCCGAAGGCGGACCCGGTCCCGGACACCGAGGCCGACAAGAGCGCCCAGCGCAAGCTCGCCGCGGAGTACGCGGACGGCTGCAAGGAGCGCAGCGGCGAGATGCTCCCGTACATGACCACGCCGAACATCGCGCGTGACCTGGACGTCATCCGCGCCGCCCTCGGCGAGAAGAAGCTGAACTACCTCGGCGTCTCCTACGGCACCTACCTCGGCGGGGTCTACGCGACCCTGTTCCCGACCCACGTGCGCCGCATGATCGTCGACAGCGTGGTCAACCCGGAGCAGGACAACATCTGGTACCAGGCGAACCTCGAGCAGGACGTCGCCTTCCAGATGCGCTGGAACGACTGGCAGGACTGGGTCGCCAAGAACGACGCGACCTTCCACCTCGGCGACACCCGCGCCAAGGTCGAGGCGAAGTGGCAGCAGCTGCGCGCCCAGGCCAAGGCCAAGCCGCTCGGCGGCGTCGCCGGCCCGGCCGAGCTGATCAACTTCTTCCAGGGCGCCCCGTACTACGACTCCTCGTGGGTCCCGGTCGCGCAGGCGTTCAGCGCCTGGGCCGCCGGTGACGAGAAGCCGCTGGTCGACGCGATCGCCCCGGACATGTCCGACATCAAGGGCAACATCGCCTCGGAGAACAGCAACGCGGTCTACACCGCGGTCGAGTGCGCCGACGCCAAGTGGCCCACCAGCTGGACGAAGTGGGACCGGGACAACTCGGCGCTGCACGAGAAGTACCCGTTCCTGACCTGGTCGAACGCCTGGATGAACCTGCCTTGCGCGACCTGGAAGTCCAAGCAGAGCAAGCCGATCGCCGTCGGTGCCAAGTACGGCCTGCCGCCGGTGCTGATCGTCCAGTCCGAGCGTGACGCGGCCACCCCCTACAAGGGTGGTGTCGAGCTGCACCGCCGCCTCGCCGGCTCGCGCCTGATCACCGAGCAGAACGCCGGTTCGCACGGCGTCACCAGCCTGGTGAACCCCTGCATCAACACCCGCGTGGACGACTACCTGCTCCACGGCAAGGTCGACGCCAAGGACGTGGTGTGCGGTCCGCACGCCGCCCCGGTCGCCCCGGCCCCGGCCGCTGCGAAGGCGCTCGCCGACGCCCCGGCGTCGGCCCTGCCCGCGCAGGAGGAGCTGCCGGCCGTCCGCTGACCCCGCACCACGGGCAGCGGGCCGCAGGCCCCCGCACGGGAGAAGGCTCAGCGCGTCCTGCGCCGGGCCTTCTTCCGTGCTTCCTCCTCCTCGGCCTTGACCTCGGCCGCGTACCGGTCGACGTACTCCTGGCCGGACAGCGCGAGAATGGCGTACATGATCTCGTCGGTGACCGCGCGCAGCACGGCCCGCTCCTCCTCCATGCCGGCGTAGCGCGAGAAGTCCAGCGGCCGGCCGAAGCGGATGGTGACCGGCCGGATGTGCGGGATCTTCTGCCCGGGCGGCTGGACCTCGAAGGTCCCGACCATGGCGCACGGGACGACGGGCACTCCGGCGCCCAGCGCCATCGCGGCCACCCCGACCTTGCCCTTGTACAGCCGCCCGTCGTGCGAGCGGGTGCCCTCGGGGTAGATGCCGAGCAGCTCGCCCCGCGCCAGTACGGCCAGCCCCTCGCGGATCGCCGCCCGGCCCGCCTCCCGGCCCGAGCGGTCGACGGGGATCTGCCCGGCGCTGCGGAAGAAGAACGCCGTCAGCCGGCCCTTGAGACCGGGCCCGGTGAAGTACTCCGCCTTGGCGAGGAAGGTGATCCGCCGCTTCAGGATCGCGGGCATCAGGAAGTGGTCGGAGAAGGAGAGGTGGTTGCCCGCGACGATCGCGGCGCCCTCGGCCGGGACGTTCTCCAGCCCCTCGATGCGCGGCCGGAACAGCAGCCGCAGCAGCGGCCCGAGGAACACGTGCTTGAGCAAGTGGTAGAACACCAGGCCGCTCCCGTCGCCCGTCCCGTCGTCACCGCCATCGTACGGACAGCGGGCGCCGGGCCCGAGGGTCCGGACGCGGGGAAAACACGGGGAGACCCGGGGAAAACGCGGGGCGCCCGGAGCGCGGGAGCGCGCTCAGCTGCTGCGGGACGCCGCCATGCCGGCGGTGAGGAGGCCCAGGACCACCCAGCCGAACCACAGCCAGCCGTTGCTGCCGAGGGCCACGGAGTAGGTGGCGACGGCCACCAGGGCGGCGAAGGTCATCACCGCCATCGCCTTAACGGATCCGGTCATGCCCCATGGTGGCGCGCCGGAGCGGATCGCGCTACTGGCCACGCACGCGGAGCGAGGCGAGATACGCGTTGTAGGCCTCCAGCTCCTGGTCGCCGTCGCGCTCGGCGGCCCGGTCGGCACGCTTCGCCGCCCGCTGCTCGGAGTGGTACCACTGGTACATCAGGGCGATCAGCACCAGGACCGAGGGGATCTCGCTGAAGGCCCAGGCGATGCCGCCGCCCCACTGCTGGTCGAGCAGCGGATCGATGCCGAGCGAGGCCGGCGGGTTCTTGTACGTCCCGATCATCGGCTCGCTGGCCATCATCAGCGCGATGCCGAAGAAGGCGTGGAAGGGCATGCCGGCGAAGAGCTCCAGCATCCGCATCACATAGCCGGGGCGGTGCGGGCCGGGGTCGACGCCCATGATCGGCCAGAAGAAGACCAGGCCGACGGCCAGGAAGTGCACCATCATGCCGGTGTGCCCGGCCTTGCTCTCCATGAGGAAGTCGAAGAGCGGGGTGAAGTACAGGGCGTACAGGCTGGCGATGAACATGGGGATGGTGAACGCCGGGTGGGTGACCACCTTCATGTAGCGGCTGTGCAGCAGCATCAGCAGCAGCTCGCGCGGTCCCTTGCGGCCGCGCCCGGCGGGCGGCAGTGCGCGCAGCGCCAGCGTGACCGGGGCGCCCAGCAGCAGCAGGATCGGCGACAGCATGCTGATGACCATGTGCTGGACCATGTGCACGCTGAACATCACCATGCCGTAGTCGTTCAGCTTGGTGCACATCACCAGGGCCACGCTCAGCACGCCGGTGGCGAAGGCGACGGTCCGGCCGACGGGCCAGGCGTCCCCGCGCCGGCGCAGCCGCGCCACGCCCCACAGGTACAGCCCCAGGCCCAGGAGCGAGCCGATCAGGAAGAAGGCGTCGAAGGAGAACTCCAGACCGCGCCCGAGGGTGAACGGCGGCAGGTCCATGTCCATGTCCATGTGCATGTCCATGCCGTGCCCGCTGTGATCCATCTGTTCTCCCTTGACCGTGGTGCCCCACCACAGTAGTGCCGCCCCCGGTCGCAGCTGCGACCGGGGGCGGCGACAGAAAGGGGAAAAGGGCTACAGAACGGTCTCCGCCTCGGCGTAGCGGGCATCCGGGACCGTCTTGAGCGTCGAGGTGGCCTCCGCCAGCGGCACCATCTCGATTTCGGTGCCGCGCAGCGCGGTCAGCATTCCGAACTCGCCGCGGTGCGCCGCCTCCACCGCGTGCCAGCCGAAGCGGGTGGCCAGGACGCGGTCGTACGCGGTCGGGGTGCCGCCGCGCTGGACGTGCCCCAGGATGACCGGGCGGGCCTCCTTGCCCAGGCGCCGCTCCAGCTCGACGGCGAGGATGTTGCCGATGCCGGCGAAGCGCTCGTGGCCGTACTGGTCCGTGCCGCCCTGCTGGTACTCCATCGAGCCGGGGCGCGGCTTGGCGCCCTCCGCGACGACGACGATCGCGAACCGCTTGCCGGCGGAGAAGCGCTCGCCGACGATCGCCGTCAGCTCCTCGATGTCGAAGGGGCGCTCCGGCACGACGATGGCGTGTGCGCCGGCGGCCATGCCCGAGTGCAGGGCGATCCAGCCGGTGTGGCGGCCCATGACCTCGACGACCATCACGCGCTGGTGGGACTCGGCGGTGGTCTTCAGCCGGTCCAGGGCCTCGGTGGCGACCCCGACCGCGGTGTCGAAGCCGAAGGTGACGTCGGTCGAGGCGATGTCGTTGTCGATGGTCTTCGGCACGCCGACGATCGGCAGGCCGGCCTGGGCGAGCAGGTTGGCGGCCTTCAGGGTGCCCTCGCCGCCGATCGGGATGATGGCGTCCAGGCCGAGGTCCGCGACGTGCCCGCGGGCCCGCTCCACGCCGTCGCGCAGGTGCGCGGGCTGGACCCGGGAGGAGCCGAGGATGGTGCCGCCGCGGGCGAGGATGCCGGCCACCGCGTCGAGGTCGAGCTTGCGGTAGTCCGCCTCCAGCAGGCCGCGCCAGCCGTCGTGGAAGCCGATGACCTCGTCGCCGTGGTCGACGACGGCGCGGTGCACGACGGAGCGGATGACGGCGTTGAGACCGGGGCAGTCGCCACCGGAGGTGAGCACACCAATGCGCATGGCACAGAGAACCTTTGCAACGTGGGCCGACGACCGGACCACGTCGTCCGGTTGGAACTACCCGTCACCCTACAAGCGGATCGGCACCGGACTGAACCATCCTCCACGGACCGGTCGGGATCCTTGTGCGAACGCACGGCGGGCGAGCGCCGCGGGCACGCCGGAACGCACGACGGCCCGGACCCCGCAAGCGGAATCCGGGCCGGACGGCAGGTGGCGCGGGGGTTACGCGGGCTGCGTCGCCGCCGCGATGCGCTCGGCGCGCAGCGCCTCGTACCAGCGGTCGTCGACCGGCGGCAGCGCGTTCACGTCGAGGGCCAGCTTCAGCAGCAGGTCCGCGATCTGCGGGTTGCGGGCCATGACGGGGCCGTGCATGTAGGTGCCGAACACCGTGTCGTTGTACGCGCCCTCGGTGCCGTCGCCGGTGCCGTTGCCGCGGCCGATGCGGGTGCGGGCGAACGGCTTGGCGCTCGGGCCGAGGTGCGTGACGCCCTGGTGGTTCTCGAAGCCCGTCAGCTGCGGCAGGCCCAGCTGCGGGTCGATGTCGGCGAGGACGTCGCCGACGCACCGCTCGCCCTCGCCGCGCACGGTGACCACGTCCAGCAGGCCCAGGCCCGGCTGCCGCTCGCCCATGTCGTTGACGAACTCGTTGCCGAGGATCTGGTAGCCGGCGCAGACGGAGAAGACGATCGCCCCGTTCGAGACGGCCCGCTCCAGGCCGCCGTCGCGCAGCAGGCGCTCGGCGGCCAGCCGCTGCGGCCGGTCCTCGCCGCCGCCGATGAGGTAGATGTCACCGGAGGTGGGGATGGGCTGGTCGCTGCGCACGTCCACGCGCTGCACGTCCAGGCCGCGCTGGCGGGCCCGGCGCTCGACGACGAGGGCGTTGCCCTGGTCTCCGTACGTGCTGAGCAGGTCCGGGTAGACCCACACCAGACGCAGGCTGTTGTCGCTCATGCTCTTGTCCTCTATGGGTACTAGTTGCCGACGCGGCGGCGGACGTCCTGGAAGGCGGTGTAGTTGGCGATCAGCTCGATCTGGCCGGGCGGCGCCAGCTGCACGGCCTCGTCGAGGGTCTCGCAGACGCGGAAGTCCAGGCCCGCGACCTCCAGGCGGACCGCGAGGTCCAGCTTGCGGTCGCCGATCACGAAGATCGGGTGGCCGGCGAGGCGCGGGTAGTCCACGTCCCACAGCCAGGAGGTGTCGGTGCCGTCGGCGCCGCGCGCGTTCACCGAGAGGATCACCGGGGCCGGGGGCTGGTCGATCAGCGAAAACGTTTCGAGCCAGCCGGCCGGGTTCTTCGCGAGCAGCAGGCGCAGCTCGCGGCCCTGGAAGTTCACCACGTCGTAGCGGCCGGCGACCGCCTGCACCTGGTACATCCGCTCCAGCGCGACCTGCGGCGGGACGCCGAAGACGGCGGCGACGGCGGCCGAGGTGGCGGCGTTGGCCTTGTTGGCTCGGCCGGGCAGCTGGAGGCTGATCGGCCAGGCGGAGCCGTGGGGGTCCAGCACGTGGTCGCCGGAGAGCACCCAGCTCGGGGTCGGGCGGCGGAAGCCGCACTCGCCGCAGAACCAGTCGTCGCCGGGGCGCTGCATCACACCGCCGCAGGAGGGGCACGACCAGGCGTCGTCCTTCCACTCCTGGCCGGCGGCGACCCACACCACGTTCTGCGAGGACGAGGCCGACCACACGATCAGCGGGTCGTCGCAGTTGGCGACGATCACGGCCTTGGAGCCCTGCAGCCCCTCGCGCCACTTCTCGGCGAGCATGCGGGTCTCGGCCGCGCGGTCCAGCTGGTCGCGGCTGAGGTTCAGCAGGGCGATCACCTTGGGGGTGACGTCCCTGGCCACGCCCGCGAGGTACTTCTCGTCCACCTCGATGACGCCGTACTTGGCGTCCGAGCCGCCCGCGAGGGCGGAGGTGATGCCGGCCGGCATGTTCGCGCCGAGCGCGTTGGAGACCACGGGGCCGCTGGCCCGCAGGGCCTCGGCGATCAGTCGCGTGGTCGTGGTCTTGCCGTTCGTCGCGGAGACGAGGACGACGTCGAGATGCTGCGCCAGCGCTCCGAGGAGATCGGGGTCGAGTTTGAGTGCGACCTTGCCGCCGATCACCGATCCGCTTCCGCGTCCCGCGGCCCGCGACACCGCCGCCGCGGCCCTGCCCGCCGTCACGGCCAGCTTGGCCCGCGGCGAAAGCGGCTCCGTGTTGCCTGCCATCGTCCCTTGTCCTCCTTGCGTCGGTCGGCCCCAGCCTATCCAGTACCGGCCGGGGCCTTGACCGCGGCGCCCCAGGTCGCCGCGGATCTCCTCATATATTCGCCCGTCGTACGCTTACGGCCATGCGACAGCGCGTCATTCCCGGCACCACCGGCATCGTCCGCACCATGAGCCTCCTGGGCGACCCGGTGCTCCACTCGGCCTGCGCGGAGGTCACCGCGTTCGGCCCGGACCTCGACCGGCTGATCGAGGACATGTTCGCGACGATGTACGCGGCCGAGGGCGTCGGCCTCGCCGCCAACCAGATCGGTGTGGGGCAGCGGGTGTTCGTCTACGACTGCCCCGACGACGATGACGTCCGCCACGTCGGGCACATCGTCAACCCGCGCCTGGTCGAGGCCGACGGCGACGAGTACGTGGGTCCCGAGGGCTGCCTGTCGCTGCCCGGCCTGGAGGCCGGCACGGCCCGCTTCGACCGCGCCGTCGTCGAGGGCGTCACCTCGGACGGCGCGCCGCTGCGGATCACGGGCACCGGGTTCTTCGCCCGCTGCCTCCAGCACGAGTGCGACCACCTCGACGGCACCGTCTACGCGGAGCGCGTCACGGGGCTGCGGGCCCGCCGGCTGTACCGCGCGATCCGCCGGACGCCCTGGGGCGCGCGCGGCGCGCACGCCCTCCAGAGCTGAGCCGGGCCTGCGGCCGGCGGCCTAGAAGCCCGGGCCGTCCGCGCGGTCGCCCGCGGTGGCCAGGCGCCCCCACAGCAGATCGGTCAGTCCGGCCACCAACTCCGCGCGCCCGCAGGGCCGGTCGGCCAGCCACCAGTCGCCCGCGGCGTGCATCATCCCGACGATGCCGTGGCCCCAGATCCGGGCGAGCTGCTCGCCGCCGGGACCGAGGTCCACGCGCTCGCCGATCACCTCGGCGAGCTCCTCGCCGAGCCGGCGCAGCAGCGGTGCCGAGTGCCTGCCGACGTCGAAGCCCCGTTCGGCGGCGTGCGAGTCCTCGGTCGGGTGCATCAGGAACCGGTACACCTGCGGGCGGGCCTCGATCGCCGCGAGGTAGGTGTCCAGGGTGTGCTCCACCCGGCTGCGGCGCTCCGCCGGGGCGTCGAGCGCGGCCCGCAGCGAGTCGAGCAGGCCGTCGGTGTGCCGGACGGCCAGGGCCTGGTACAGGCCCGCCTTGTCGCCGAAGTGCCGGTAGAGGATCGGCTTGGTGATGCCGGCCTCCGCCGCGATGGCGTTCATGGAGGCCTTGGGGCCGTCCCTGAGCACGACCCGGTCGGCCGCTTCGAGCAGCTCCCGCCGGCGGCGCTCGGCCGTTCCCGGTTCGCCGGCCTGCTGCGTGGTCTCCATGACGTGATCTCTCCCCGCCCTTGCGATGGTGCGTGACGCCCACGCAACGTAACACCCCGCACACCTCGGCGAACGAACCGGCCGCGCGGCAGGGCCCCGCCCGTCGAGCTTGACAGTGGCTACTCGCCGGTAACAGACTGTGGCCACCGATGAGGTTACCGCCAGTAACGTACCTGGTGGACGCACAGTGGGAGGGGACGTTGGCGGAGTTCACGATGGAGCTGAGCGACGAGCAGAAGCAGGTCCGGGACTGGATCCACGGCTTCGCCGCCGATGTCATCCGGCCCGCGGCCGCCGAGTGGGACGAGCGCGAGGAGACCCCCTGGCCGGTCATCCAGGAGGCCGCCAAGGTCGGCATCTACTCGCTGGACTTCTACGCCCAGCAGTTCTTCGACCCGACCGGCCTCGGCATCCCGATGGCCATGGAGGAGCTGTTCTGGGGCGACGCGGGCATTGCCCTGTCGATCGTCGGCACCGGCCTCGCCGCCATCGGCGTCCTCGCCAACGGCACCGAGGAGCAGATCGGCACCTGGATCCCGCAGATGTACGGCACGCCCGACGACGTGAAGGTCGCGGCCTTCTGCTCCTCCGAGCCGGACGCCGGATCCGACGTGGGCGCCATGCGCACGCGGGCGGTCTACGACGAGGCCAAGGACGAGTGGGTGCTGAACGGCACCAAGACCTGGGCCACCAACGGCGGCATCGCCAACGTCCACATCGTCGTCGCCGTCGTCGATCCCGGGCTCGGCACCAAGGGGCACGCCTCCTTCATCGTGCCGCCGAACACCCCGGGCCTGTCCCAGGGCCAGAAGTTCAAGAAGCACGGCATCCGCGCCTCCCACACCGCCGAGGTGGTCCTCGAGGACGTGCGCGTCCCCGGCTCCTGCCTGCTCGGCGGCAAGGACAAGCTGGACGAGCGCCTGGCGCGGGCCCGTGAGAAGGCGAAGGCCGGCGGTGGCGAGCGCGTGAAGAACGCCGCCATGGCCACCTTCGAGGCCTCCCGCCCGGCCGTCGGTGCGATGGCCGTCGGCACCGCCCGCGCCGCCTACGAGGTCGCCCTCGACTACGCCCGCACCCGCACCCAGTTCGGCCGGCCGATCATCGACAACCAGGGCGTCGCCTTCCAGCTCGCGGACATGCGCACCCAGATCGACGCCGCCCGGCTGCTGGTGTGGCGCGCCTCCTGGATGGCGGTCGCCGGGAAGCCGTTCACCTCGGCCGAAGGCTCGATGTCGAAGCTGTTCGCCAGCGAGGTGGCCAAGAAGGTCACCGCCCAGGCCGTGCAGATCCTCGGCGGCAACGGCTTCACCCGGGAGTACCCGGTGGAGCGCATGCACCGCGACGCGGCGATCTACACGATCTTCGAAGGGACCAGCGAGATCCAGCGGCTGGTCATCGCCCGCACCCTCTCCGGCATGCCGATCCGCTAGCACCGGCCGGCCGGCGCGCCTGCGACACCCCCGGACGCCCGGCGTCCGGGGGCTTCGGCATGCCGGCGCCACCGGTGCCCGGGCCGAAGCGCCGGTGCAGCGGCGTCGGACCTTGCGGGCGCGATCCGCGGCTCAGGCCTTCTTGACCACGCTCGACTTGAGCTGCATGGCTCCGAAACCCTCGATGCGGCAGTCGATGTCGTGGCCGTCGACGCCGTCGATCAAGCGGATGTTACGGACCTTGGTGCCCGCCTTGATGCCCGAGGGGCTGCCCTTGACCTTCAGTGCTTTGACGACGGTCACGCTGTCGCCGTCGCACAGCACGTTGCCGACGGCGTCCTTGACCACCCGCTCCGCGGTCGCACCGGCGTCGCCTTCGGCACCCTCGGCGGGTACCCATTCGTGGCCGCACTCCGGGCAGACCATCAGGGCGTTCATTTCGTAGGTGTACTCGCTGGAGCACTTCGGGCACGGCGGCAGGTTGTCGCTCATTCACGCAGTTTCTGGACGTCGGGACGCGAGGGCACTGGAGTGCGACCGGTCGGTCGACCCACGGGCATCCACGCAGCGAAGGGGCCATGATATGCGAATTGCAAAAGTCTGCAATTTCATAGATGCTGCGTGTGCTGTGTCCGTAGGTAGCCGCGGGCACAGCACCAGGCGTTTGCCCCGTTCGGGGTGAGAAGGGTGCGAGACCGTGCCGGTTCCGCTGTATCAGGCCAAGGCCGAGTTCTTCCGGATGCACGGGCACCCGGTGCGCATAAGGGTCCTGGAACTGCTGCAGGACGGGCCGATGCCGGTGCGGGACTTGCTGGCCGCGATCGAGGTCGAGCCTTCCGCCCTGTCCCAGCAGCTGGCGGTCCTGCGCCGGTCGGGGATCGTCACCTCGACCCGTAACGGCGGGACGGTTGTCTACGAGCTGGCGGGCGGGGACGTGGCGCAGCTGATGCCGGCGGCGCGGCGGATCCTGACCGAGGTCCTGACGGGGCAGAGCGTGCTGCTGGAGGAACTGCGCGAGTCCGAGGTCGCGGCCTCGTGAGCGTGAACACCGCCCTTGCGGCCGTGCTCGGCCGTATCCGCTCCGTCCTGCCCGCCCGGGCCGACTACGCGGTCATGGCCCGCAGCCCCCGACGGGACCTCCTGGCCGGCCTCACGGTGGCGATCGTTGCCCTTCCCCTCGCCCTCGGGTTCGGGGTCTCCTCCGGTCTGGGCGCGGAGGCGGGGCTGGCCACCGCCGTGGTCGCCGGCGCTCTCGCCGCCTTGTTCGGTGGCTCGAACCTCCAGGTGTCCGGCCCGACCGGTGCGATGACCGTGGTCCTGGTGCCGATCGTCGCCCGGTACGGGCCCGGCGGCGTCCTCACCGTCGGCCTGATGGCCGGCATCCTCCTGATCGCCCTCGCCCTGCTGCGGGCCGGGCAGTACATGCGGTACGTGCCGGCCCCGGTGGTGGAGGGCTTCACCCTGGGGATCGCGTGCGTGATCGGCCTCCAACAGATACCCAACGCCCTCGGCGTCGAGAAGCCGGAGGGGGAGAAGGTCCTGCTCGTGGCGTGGCGGGCGCTCGTGGAGTTCGTGGCCTTCCCGAACTGGACGGCCATCGGCCTCTCCGTCGGCGTCGCGGCGGTGATGCTTGCCGGTGCCCGGTGGAAGCCTGCGGTCCCGTTCTCGATCGTCGCCGTGCTCGCCGCGACCGCGGTCACGCAGCTCTTCCGCCTGGACGCTGCGGCCCCGATCGGCGACCTGCCTTCCGGGCTCGCCGCGCCCTCCCTCGCCTTCCTCGACGCCTCCGCGTGGGGCTCCTTGCTGGCCCCGGCGGTCGCGGTCGCGGCGCTCGCCGCGCTGGAGTCCTTGCTGTCGGCGACCGTGGCGGACGGGATGACGGTGGGGCAGCAGCACGACCCGGACAAGGAACTGTTCGGGCAGGGCGTCGCCAACCTCGCGGCCCCGCTGTTCGGCGGCGTGCCGGCCACCGCCGCCATCGCCCGCACGGCGGTCAACGTCCGCACCGGTGCCTCCTCCCGGCTGGCCGCGCTCACCCACGCCGCCGTGCTCGCGGTGATCGTCTTCGCCGCCGCCCCCCTTGTCTCGAAGATCCCCCTCGCCGCGCTGGCCGGCGTGCTGCTGGCGACGGCGATCCGCATGGTCGAGGTCGGCTCGCTGCGCGCGATGGCGAAGGCGACCCGCTCCGACGCCGCCGTCCTCGTCCTGACCGCCGCCGCCACCCTGCTCCTCGACCTCGTGCACGCCGTGATCATCGGCCTCGTCGTCGCCGGCGCCCTCGCCTTGAAGGCGGTGGCGAGCCAGGCCCGGATGGAACAGGTCGACTTCCGCCCCGACCTGCCCGGCGAGCACAGCGACGAGGAACACGCCCTGCTCGCCGAGCACATCGTCGCCTACCGCATCGACGGCCCCCTCTTCTTCGCCGGCGCACACCGCTTCCTCCTCGAACTCTCCGAGGTCGCCGACGTGAAGGTGGTCATCCTCCGGATGGCGCGGGTGACCACCCTCGACGCCACCGGTGCCCTCGTCCTCAAAGACGCCGTGGAGAAACTGAACCGGCGCGGCATCGCCGTCATGACCTCCGGCATCCGGCCCGGCCAGCGCCGGGCCCTGGACGCCGTCGGCGCACTGGAGCTGCTGCGCCTGGAGGGCCGCGAGTACGCCACCACCCCGGAGGCGATCGCCGGCGCCCGCAAACACCTGGAGCAGGCGGGACTGCTGCCCCGTCCGCATCACCGACCGCACCGCATCCGGAAGGCCGCACGATGACCGTCCCAGCCGACCTCCGCATGATCGAGGTCTCCGGCGCCGAGGCCCTGTGGCTCCTGGAAGGCTGCGCTCAGGGCCGCCTCGTCTCCGTCCAGCGGGAGGTGGCCGTGGTACGGCCGGCCGCGAACGACACCCTGCTGCGCCTGCATCCGCAGTCCGTGTCCGGGTTCCGTCTCGCCCGTACGGCCTCGGGGGCCGGCCGGTGAGTGTCCAGGTCGAGGCGATGCCCTACCGGCACGTGCTGGACGTGCCGGCCATGGGCTCCGCCGTGCGCATCGCCCGGGAGACCACCGAGCTGGTCCTCGTGGAATGCGGGGTGGGCCTTCGCCATCCGAGCGTGGGACCGGCCCTGCTGATCGTGGCCGAGCTGGTCACCAACGCCGTCCGGCACGCCGCGGCGGCCTCACCGATGATCACCGTGACCTACGCCCACGGACCCGGCGCCTTTGCGTTCGCCGTCCACGACCGCCACCCCTACCGGCCCGCTCTGTTCGGTGCGCTCGGCACCGCGCCGGGCAGCGGCCTGGCCATGGTGGGGGAGATCACGATGGAGCTCGGCGGCACCGCTGTCGTGCGGGCGGATGCGGACGGGCGGGGCAAGGCCATCTGGATCACCCTTCCCTTGTGAAGTCGAGGAGCTGACGATGACGATTGAATGGCGCTACACCACCTTTCAGGACCTGGGCGTGTTGTCCTTGGCCGGGTATCTCGGCGCGGAGGCCACCGACCGGTTCACCGGAGCGGTCGGCTGGGCGCTCGCCCGGGGCACCGGCCCGGTCATCCTCGATCTGACCGGCCTGCTGGGCTGGTCGTCCGGCGGACAGATCGCGGTCGCCCAGGCCGCCCGCCGTCTTGGCGAGAGCGGACGACGGCTCGAGCTTGCCGCCATCCCCGCCGACGGCTCGCTCGTCCCCGATGCGACCTGCCCGCACGTGCCCGTCCACTGCGATCTCGCCGCCGCTCTGGCCGCCCACGGAGCTCGCGGGACGGTCAAGCAGTGGACCACCGCCGACTGGCCCACCGGGCAGTCGCCCGAGGCGCACGCCCTCATCTGAGACCAGCACCACCGTCCGGAGGCCTGGTCCTGAAGACCGGTTTCCTCAAGAAGACCTGACCGGCGAAGGCCCCGCGCCGGGGAGTCGAAGGTCACGAAGGCACCCCGCCAGGACCCGCGAGTTGCAGGGATCTGCAATTGTGGAGGTCGCAAGGTGTGAAGAGGGCCGAACGTGTGCCCTACGCAGGAACGGTTCCAGGTGGATGAGATGGGCAGTCAGGGGAGAGGTACACAGGTGACCACGCCGCTGTACCAGCTGAAGGCAGAGTTCTTCAAAACGTTGGGGCACCCGGTGCGCATCCGCGTCCTGGAGCTCCTGTCCGAACGCGAGCACGCGGTCGCCGAGATGCTGCCCGAGGTCGGGGTGGAGGCCGCGAGCCTCTCCCAGCAGCTCGCCGTCCTGCGCAAGGCCAACCTGGTGGTCACCCGCCGCGAGGGCTCGAACGTCCACTACAGCCTGACCCATCCCCAGATCGCCGAGCTCCTGCGGGTCGCCCGCGGCATCCTCTCCGGAGTCCTGGAAGGCCAGGCCGAACTCCTGGCCGACCTCAAGGCCGGCCGCCACACCTGAACTGCGCCCCACGGTGCCGGCCCTATGGGGCCCGCACCCCCCATGCGGCGGCCGTCTTCCGTCCGTGCGGGTTCAACGCGCTTCTGACACCGGAGGACGGCCGCTCTCTCGCACGCGAACGCGCACCCCGGGCGCGCCCGGGGTGCCACGCCGGTTTCGCTCTCACTTCGGGGCGTGCTGCCCCAGGTAGAAGAGCAACCAGATGAACCCGGCGAACACGTGCGTGCCGAAGATGTAGAAGAAGGTCCGCATCGCGACGCCCTTCTCCTTCCACTTCTCGTGCTCCGCAGCCGTGTCGTTCTCGGGCAGGTCGTCCGTCATGATGCGTCTTCCTTCCTGGTTCCCGGCTCCTCGACCGGGCGGCGGCACGGACGGACGAGAACCTGCATGCCGAGCTCGCCCGCGTGCTCGATGGCCGCCGCGACCTCGCCGGCCTCGACCGTGCGGACCTCCGGCTCGGGGCCGGCGCCAAGGCAAGTGATCTCGTACAACCGGGCGGCCTCTCCGCTGCTGCTGGTCACGGCGTGCCTTCCGGAAGGATGAAGCGGACGACAACCGTCTTGCCGCACCCACCGGAGAAGGGCTCGACACGGACGTCACCGCCGAACGTCCGTGCCAGGTCGGCCACCGTGCGCAGCCCCTGCCCGGCGGCCCGGCCGGCGTCGGCCAGCGTGAGCGGGCGCGGGTCCAGGTCCCCGACGGAGGCCACAAGCAGGTGCTCGGTCACGTGGAGGGTGACCTCTGCGTCCGGGGAGTGCTGAGCGTGCCGGACGGCGTTGGTCACGAGCTCGCTGACCACCAAGAGCACGGCTCCGAAGAGCGCCGAGGAGCTCTCCAGCCCGAAGAGGACCAGAGAGCGTTCGCTGCGCTCGCGCGCGGCCCGCACGGAACCCGGCACCAGCGGCACCGTCCACACGTGCTTGCGCACCTCGACAGCCGTCTGCCCGCTGGGCCGCCTGACCATCACCGAGGCCCCGGACCCGCCAGGGGCACCCCGAGGTTCATCGGGTGTCCCCCGCCCCGGTGGCCACGCCGTGATCGTGGGCCACGCGCAGCGCGTCCTCCACCTCCTCCGCGGCCTGCGCCTCATCGAAGGCATCGTCCGCCTCCTGCGCAGCCCGGAGGCGAGCCCGCGCCACACGGACCCGTTCCAGCGCCGCTTCCTCGAACCCGGCCACAGCACAACCCCCGTCCGACGTATCCAGAACTAGTAAATTGCATAATTCTGCAAGTCTAGCTGGTGCGGGTCCGCTCGGAAGTTTCCGCGGCCACGGCTGACCAGTGGCCACGGGATTCTCCTCGCTCTCGCACTGACCCGCGGGGCGCGGTGATCCACGGAACCCCGGCCTCCGTGGATCACCGCCCGAACCCCGTTCTCCGTCCGGGGCGTCGGACGTGATCCTGGCCACTCGCGCGAGCGCCGCGCCGCCCGCTGCGGTGTCCGCCGCCGGATGCGCAGCGTGACCTCCGAGGGCGCCGGGCCCCGCGGCCCGTTGGGGTGACCGGGGACGGGGCCCCGCCCGCGGCGGAGCCCGCTTTACGCGCTCGGTGAACGGTCCGCATACCGGGCATGAGCAGATGGTGAGCGGGCATACACACCCTGAACTGGACCGCGAATATGGGTTCCGTACGGGGGCGGCGATCAGTAATACTCGCCGCCACCGTGGATCGCGGAATCGACCGGGTGACCGCCGGCCTTCCCGCCCCACACAGCGAGGAGGTGCGCCATGTGCTCCCACCAGCCCCCCTGCCCGTCCGCCGACAGCGCCGACCACGACGCCGCCCGCACCGTGGCCTTCCATCCCGAACAGGGCTGGAGCCTGCTGTGCAACGGCCTGGTGGTCTTCGACGACACCGGTGAGCTGCTCCCCGACGGCCGCGTGGTGGAACCCCGCCGCCCGGCCCTGGTCTGAGCGAGGAGGCCGCATGCGCCAACAGCTGATCCGCAAGCCCGTCCCCAAGCCCGCTCCCCGAGACCTGGACCTGCGTACGCCGTCGGGCAGAACCCTCCCGTACTGACGGGAGCCCGGTACCGCAGCGGTTCAGGACGTCCGCGGCCCGCCGGCTGCCGGTCAGCCGGTGGGCGCAGCCGCGCCGCCCAGGAAGGCGCTCTCGAAGGCCGCGTCGCCGATCGCCGCGCGCGCCTGACGCTCGCCCTGCTCCCGGAGGGCCGTCAGCGAGGGTGAGCCCAGCTGCGGCCGGCCCACCGTGCGCCACCACGCGTGCCCCGTGCCCAGCAGCCGGGCCGCCAACTCCCCGTCGCCCAGCGCCGCCACCGCCGCGGCCAGCAGGTCCAGGCCGAGCGCGATGCCGACGCGGTCGCCGAGCAGCCGCTTGCCCGACAGCATGGCCCGTACGTGCCGGGCCGCCTCCTCCGCGTGGCCGAGCCCGAACGCGGCCACGGCCAGGACGTAGTCCGCGTAGGACCGCAGCCACCGCTCGTCGAGGTCCGCGCACGTCTCGCGCAGCCACCGCGCCTCCTCGGCGGCCTGCTCGAACCGCTGCAGGTCGCACAGGGCGTAGGCGGTCGCCAGCCGGCACAGGAGCCGCCCGGGGCCGTCGGCCGGCCCGGCGTGGCGCGAGAGCGCCTGCGGCCCTGCCAGCTCCAGGGCCCGCGCCGGATCCCCGGGCATCAGGACGGACAACGCCCGCAGGTGGACCGCCCGGACCTCCGCCTCGGGGTCGGCCAGCCCCGCCGCGGCAGCGGCGCACCGCTCGCCGACCTCCTGCGCCGCGTCCATCTCCCCCTGCAGGACCATGGTCAGCCCGAGCGCCCACAGCCCCTGCGCGTACACCGCGCCCGTCCGCGGGGCCCGGCGCATGGCCCGCTCCAGGAAGCCCCGGCCCTCGTGGGGGTGCCCGCACGAGAACCAGAAGAACCACAGGGCCCCGGCCATCTCCAGCGCCGCCGCCGGATCGGTGCCGAGGAGGTGCTCCAGAGCGGTGCGCAGCTGCGGATGCTCCGCGGCCATCCTGCGGTACCAGTCGACCTGGCGCGGGCCCATCCAGCCCCGGTCCGCGGCCCGGGAGAGCGCCGCGTACCAGTGGGCGTGCCGGTCGGCGACGGTGCCGACCTCGCCGAGCTCGGCCAGCCAGTCGTGGCCGTACTCGCGGATCGTGTCCAGCATCCGGTAGCGGGCGCCCGCGCCGCGCTCCTGCGTCCGGCGCACCACCGACTTGGCCACCAGGCCGCCGAGCACCCGCTCCACCCGGGCCGCCGACAGGGGGCCGCCCGAGCACACCGCGCGGGCCGCGGCCATGTCGAAGTCGCCGGTGAACACCGACAGCCGGGCCCACAGCAGCCGCTCCACCGGCTCGCACAGCTCGTGGCTCCAGCCGATGGCGGTGCGCATCGTACGGTGGCGGGGCAGCAGCGAGGCACGGCCGTCGGTGAGCACGTCGAAGCGGGCGCCGAGGCGCTCCGCCACCTGCTCCAGGCTCCAGCGCCGCAGCCGGGCGCCGGCCAGCTCCAGGGCGAGCGGGATCCCGTCGAGGCGCCGGCACACCTGCGCGGCCAGGGCGGCCCCTTCGGGGTCGTCGAAGGCGGGCGCGGCGTGCGGGGCCACCGCCAGGGCACGGGCGCGCAGCAGGGCGAGGGCGTCGCTGTCGGGGCCCTCGCAGGGCAGCGGGCAGAGCTCGACCACGCTCTCGCAGGGGCTGTCCAGCGGCTCCCGGGAGGTGATCAGGACCGTCAGGCCGGGCGCGGACTGCAGGAGTTCGCCGACCAGGTGGCGGCAGTCGGACACCATGTGCTCGCAGGTGTCGAGGACGAGCAGGAGCTCCTTGTCCGCCATCCACGCGCACAGCTCCTCGTCGAGCGGGCCCGCGGAGTGGTCGGCGAGCCCGACGGCGTGCGCCACCGTCATGGTCAGCAGCGCGGGGTCGCGCAAGGGGGAGAGGTCCACCCACCACACCCCGTCGGGGCGGGCCTGTTCGGGGTCGGAGACGGTGCGCAGGGCGAGGCGGGACTTGCCGACGCCGCCCATGCCCGTGAGGGTGATCAGCCGGTGGGTCCGCAACAGGCAGTGCAGTTCGGCCAGTTCGCTCTCCCGGCCGACGAAGCCGGGGGACTCGCGCGGCAGGTTGCCCGGTGCCGCCGCGCCGGCCGCGGGCTCGGACTCGGAGTCGGCCTCGGGCTCGCCGTCCGCGGAATCCGCCTGTCTGTTGTTGAACGAGTACTCTCCGAACACGGATGTATTGTGCGTGATCTTCCTTACCCGCGGTGCCGTTCGGTCCGGATCGCTGTCACCTCGTGACCCCGCGGCGCGCGGCCCTCACGGGGCCAGGACGACGCGCTGCCGCTCCGAGAAGGCGCCCCAGGTGCCGTCCGGCAGGCGGGCGCGCAGCCGGAGCTCCCACACGGTGCCGGCCGGCTCGGTGACGGTGAGCCGGTGCTCCACCCGTCCGGCGGGCACCGCACCGGCACCGAATTGGATGACGGTGACGGGCCGTCCGTTGACGTGGAGCTCGTACTCGGAGGTCGGGCGGCCGGTGTCCGGGGCCGTCCAGGCCAGGGTGACGGCGCCCGGCGAGGCGGTGGCCGTGAAGCCGCCGGGCGCGGTGTCCGGGCGCTGCTCGGAGGAGGGCGGGGTGGTCACGTCCGCCGTGGGCCCGTCGGGGGAGGAGTTGTCGGCGCCGTCGCGGGCCCGCACGGTGAAGCCGTAGGCGGTGTCGGGCCGGAGGCCGGCCAGGGTGGTGGAGGTCTCGCCGGGGCCGGCGGTGTGGATGCGGATGCCGCCCTGGTAGACGTCGTACGCCGTCACGCCCGTGTCGTCGGTGGCGGGGGACCAGGACAGCGTGACCGTACGGGGGCCGTCGGCGCGGGCCGCGGTGCGGGCGGGCGCGGTGGGGGCCTGCCGGTCCTCGGCGCGGGCGGCCGGGGTGGTGGCGCTCGCGGCGGCGCTGGGGGCGGAGGTGTTGCCGGCGGCGTCGCGGGCCCGGACGGTGAAGGTGTAGGAGGTCTGCGGGGTGAGGCCGGTGACGTCCACCATGGTCCTGTCGGCGGGGAGTTCGCGGACCAGTCGCCCGGACTGGAAGACCTGGTAGTTGGTCACGCCGTCGGCCGCGGCGGCCGCCCGCCACATCACGTGCACCGACGTGGCGCTGCCGGCCTGGGCGGTGAGCCCGGCGGGGGCGGCCGGGGGCGTGGTGTCGGCGGCGGCGCACGCCGCGAGGCCGGCGGCGGCGAGGACGGTGCCCAGGCAGGGGGCGAGCAGAGCGGCGGTGCGTCGCACGGGCCCTCCTCGGCTGCCGCTTCCTCCTAAAGGTCTAGACATATATGGCACGGCGGCGGGCGGCCCGGCAAGACCCGTGCGGGGGGCCGCCGGAACGGTTCGTCAAGCACGGATCACCGGTCACGCACGGTCAACACCCGTTCGGCGCACACCGGTTTCGCCCGAAGGCACCCCCTCCTGCGCCACGATGGCGCCCCGTCGAAGGAGGAAACGATGGTGATCTCGCTCTCCGCGGTCGTCCTGCTGCTCTTTCTCGCGGTGATCTTCATGCGCAACGGCGGCCTGAAGTTCTCGCACTTCCTGATCTGCGTCCTGCTCGGCTTCTGCCTCGCGAGCAGCAGCATGGCGTCGACCATCCACGACGGCCTGTCCGCCACCGCCCAGGTCGTCTCGGGCCTCGACCCCTAGAGCCCGGGCCGGTCGCGACGGGCGGACCGCCCCGCGGTGTGCCACGGTGGCCGGTTCCTGCCTCCGGGGCGCCGGTCAACGGCTGTACGTCAACTTGGGTTGACAAGCCCCGGTCAGTCAACCTAGGTTGACATGCATGAGTGAGGCTACCGATCTGGCCAGTCGCGCCGGCGACCGGGATCCCCGTGTGGGGTTGCGGGCCGTGGCCGCGTTGCGGCGGTTGTTGGAGCAATTGGAGTCCGTGCAGGTGCGCAGCGCGCGGGCGCAGGGGTGGTCGTGGCAGGAGATCGCCGCCGAGTTGGGGGTCAGCCGGCAGGCCGTGCACAAGAAGTACGGGAGGTCGTGAATGTTCGAGAGGTTCACAGCGGCGGCGCGGTCGGCGGTGGTCGGGGCGCAGGCGCAGGCCGCGCAGGCGGAGTCCGCGGTGGTGGCGGAGGAGCACCTGCTGCTGGCCCTGCTGGAGCAGGGTGCGCTCGATGCGCTGGAGGTGGACCGGGCCGCCGTGCGGGCGGGGCTGGTCGAGGCGCGGCGGCGGGGCGGGTTGTCGAGGGCGGACGAGGAGGCGCTGGCCGGGCTCGGCATCGACCTCTCCGAGGTGGTGGCGCGGATCGAGGAAACCCACGGCGAGGGCGCATTGAGCGGCCCCGCGCCGCGAAGGCGCGGACGCGCCGCGGGACTGTTCGGGCGGCGCGAGCCGGGACCGCGCACCCACCGCCCGTTCACGGCGGAGGCCCGGCAGGTACTGGAGAAGTCCCTGCGGATCGCGCTCGGGCGCAAGGACGGGGAGATCGGGTCCCGGCACCTGGTCCTCGCCCTGATCGCCCGCCCCGGTCCGGTGTCGGAGGTCCTGGCGGACCACGGCGTCACCTACGAGCGGGCGGAAGGCCGGCTGGCCGGTTAGCCGGTCCCGGCCGGCGCCGGTGCGGCCCGGTGTTGCGCCTTCGTGAACCATCCGGCACGTCCATGGACTCCTGGGGTGCCGCGGCCTAGCGTCTGGCCGCGGCGCGATGTCAGACGCAGTGTCGACAACCCCAGAGAACGGAGACGTCCGGATGATGCGAAGAGCGCTGAACTGCGCCGCCGTGCCGGCCCTCATCCTCATGACGGCGCTGTACGGCGCCGCTCCGGCCCAGGCCGAGGAGATACCCAAGGCCCCCGGCCACCGTTTGGTCGGCCACTACGAGGGCGGCCCCGCCGCGCCCGCCCCGCTCACCGGGCAGGCCCCGCCGCAGCACCCGTACCTGGCGCCCAACGGCCGCAGCGGCATGCACTCCGACGCGGGCGGCAGCGCCACCTCGCCGTGGTCCGGACCGCTCGGCAGGAACCCGCAGGTCACCAGTGAGAGGATCGCCGCCCTCGGCGGCGAGTGCGCCACCGCCACCTTCGACACGGGCGGCCGGCTGGTCACCGTGTGCGGCACCTTCTCCGGCTTCGTGGTCAAGCTCCTGGAGCCCCGTACGCTCGCCACCCTCGCCGAGTACCGGCTCCCGCAGCGCTCCTCGACGGTCGAGGCGATCACCTCGCTCGACTTCTCCAAGATCTTCAAGGACACCTCGGGCGGCGCCTACTTCTACCTCGACGACCAGGACCGCGCGGTGCTGGCCGACTCCCGCCAGCACATCCTGCGCCTGGCGCACCACCAGGGCGCCGACGGTCGCTGGACGTTCACGGTCGAGGACGCATGGGACCTCACCCCCCACGTCCCGCACGACTGCGTCAGCTGGACCAACCTGTGGCCCAGCGGCACCTGCGACCCCGTGACCTCCGTGATGCCCGACTGGAGCGGCCGCATCTGGTGGGTCACCCGCCAGGGCCGCGTGGGCACCGTCGACCCGGCCGGCGGCGTGATCCGCTCCGTCCGGCTCGACGGCGAGGAGATCCAGAACTCCTTCTCGGTCGCCGAGGACGGCGTGTCCATCGTCAGCGACCACGCGCTCTACAGCTTCCGCGCGGCCGCCGACGGCACTCCCGAGGTGCAGTGGCGCCAGACGTACGACCGCGGCACCGGGACCAAGCCCGGCTCGGTCAACCAGGGTTCGGGCACCACCCCGGACCTCTTCGGCGACGGCTACGTCGCCATCACCGACAACGCCGACGACCGGATGAACGTCCTGGTCTACCGGCGCGGCGCGGACGTGCCCGCCGACCGCCGCCTGGTCTGCAAGGTCCCGGTCTTCGGCAGCGGCGCCTCCACCACCGACAACTCCCTGATCACCTGGGGCAACAGCATCGTCGTCGAGAACAACTACGGCTACGAGAACCCGACCGGCCTGCTGTTCGGCAAGTCCGTCGTCGGCGGGGCCACCCGCATCGACGTCCGCGCCGACGGCAGCGGCTGCGACACCGTCTGGCAGAGCGCGGTCCGCTCGCCCTCCGTCGTGCCCAAGCTCTCCACCGGCAACGGGCTGCTCTACTTCTACGAGAAGGAGCCCAACGCCTGGGGCATCGACGCCTGGTACGTCACCGCCGTGGACTTCCGCACGGGCGAGCGGCGCTGGCGGCAGCTGACCGGCACCGGTCCGCTCTACGACAACAACTGGGCCCCGATCACCCTCGGTCCCGACGGCACCGCGTACGTCGGCGTCTTCAACGGCATCGTCGCGGTCCGCGACGCGGGCTGAGCCCCGGCTCAGGCCTGCCAGAAGAAGACGGCCGTCATCCGCTTCTCCTCCAGGGTGCGGCCCCAGTACCCGGTGGCGCTGTGGATCAGGTTCGCGGAGTACAGCAGCAGCCGGTTGGCGCGGTGGGGGACCCGTACGTCCTCGACGAAGGAGTCCGGCGAGACGAAGCGGGTGCCCAGCGCGTCGACCAGGCTGTTGTGCGGGGCGATGACCTGGTTGCCGCCGAGGGAGCCGCCCGGCAGGCTCTGGCGGTAGAAGCTGGTCCCGCAGTCCTTGGGCACCCCGGGGTTGAGGTAGAGCACCGCGGCGTAGCGGCACAGCGTGCGCGAGTCGGTGTGCGGGCGGGCCTCGCACTCGCCCTCGCCGACGACCTGGACGCAGTTGTGGTTGAACGTTCCGCCGCCGGCGGGCCGTTCGGCCCAGATCCGCGCCGCACCCGTCGACTTGCGCACCAGCCGCTCCACCAGCGCCAGCTCGTCGGGCTCCAGGCCGGGCATCGCCCGCAGCCCCGGCCAGCTCTCCGGCTTGTGCGGGTAGCCCTCGGCCCAGTCGTCCTTGGCCAGGCAGCGTTCCCGTACGGCCCCGGGGTCGGGCAGCACGTCGTCCAGGACCCAGTAGTCGCGCCCGCGGGTCGGCTTGCGGTAGGGGAGGACGGGAAGGGAGGGGGGAGGCAGAGGCATGGCAGGGACCGTAGCGACCGTGCCCGGCGGCGCTCGCTCCCGGCGGGGTCAACGTTGCGTCAAGTGTTCGCCATGAACTGCGTCCCGGTGCCCGCGACGGCGTGCCCGCCCCCCGACACGGCGCCCGCTGCTCCCGGCCGGTCCCGCCGGATGGTTGACTGGCCGCCATGCCCCTGGAGAACTACGGAGTCCTCGCCGGCACCCTGCACCGCCACTTCCGCGACCGGCCCGACGACCAGGGCCGCTGGTTCCACGTGCACCTGGAGGTCGACACGCCCGCCGGCCGCCACGCGTGCGCCGTCGACGTCGACAGCAAGAAGTCCGCGGTCGGCGTGCAGTGGAAGGTCTTCACCCTGTACCCCTCGGTGCTGGAGCCGGTGGACGCGCCGGAGGCCGGCTACCACGACCTCGCCCGCACCTCCGGCTCCGGGGCGATCGACTACCTGCGCCACCCGGCGCTCGCGGACCGCCGGGGGTGCCTCTTCGTCCGCCGGCCGCCGCAGTGGCTCCGGCAGGTCCTCGACCGGTTCGACCCGCCGCGCCCCTGGACCGAGGGCAGCTACCTGGAGGCCTCGGCGGCGCTGGAGCCGATCCTCGTGCCCGGCCGGCAGGTCCTGGTCTTCGGCGAGCCCTTCGACGAGGGGCTCGGCATGCACAACATCCACCAGAACCAGGGCGATCCGTACGGCAGCCAGTGGTGGGAGGAGAACGGCACCTGGCAGGACGGGGCCACCATGACGCGCCGCCCGGACAGCCTCTACGACGTGTTCCTCTCCCGCTTCTCCACGCAGCGCGTCCCCACCGACGAGGACGGCCACCCGCTCCAGGACGGCTCCTGACGCTGCCCCGGCCGGCGCAGCGCCACCGCCGCGCAGGCCGCCGCGAGCGGCAGCTCCGCGCACACCGCCAGGACGAGCGCCGTCGCCTGGCCGGTGCCCGGCGCGGACAGCGTCACGTCGAACCAGGCATCGACCAGCAGCAGGGCACCCGTGGCGGCCGCCAGGGGCGCGGCCCGCGGATCGCGCCGGCGCAGCAGCACCCCCGTACCGCCCAGGCCCGCCGCCAGCAGGACGTCCAGCCCGATCCAGGCCACCGACCAGTGCGCGACGTGCGCACTCTGCGGCAGCGTCAGCGCCAGCACCGCCATCCACGGCAGCAGCGCCAGCGCCGCGCCGGTGAGCAGCGTGGGCAGGGCCGGCAGGGCGGGCAGCAGGGGCGTGCGGCGGTCGCGGCATCGGGGGGCGACGAGCGTCATCGTCAGGGCTCCTTCCGGCCCGGCGGTCCGTCCCCCGGGGATGTCCACCACTCTGGTCGCGCGGGGCGGCCGAATCAGTAGCGGCACTGTCCGAACCGGGGGTGGCACTGGCTACACCCCCGGGCTGGCACCAGGGTGATGGAACGCCGCTGACCAGTGCGATTACCGTACGGGGCATGGCACTTCACGGTGCGCTGCTGCGTACCTCCCACTGGATCGCCCACCGCACGCCGTGGTCGGCCTGGGCGTGGCGCAACACGGCCTTCACCGTCGCCGCCGTCCCGGTGGCCCTGCCCGCCCTGGCCGCGCTCACGTACGGCTTCGTCGCACCCGGCCGGGCGGTCGCCGCCCTGCTCGCGGTGCTCCTCCTCGGGCCGCTGCTCACCCTGCTCCAGCGCAGCAGGTTCCGGGCCCTGCTGGAGCTGGACGTACCGGCCGTGGCCTACACCCACCGCCCGTACGGTCCGCGGGGCCTGCTCGAACGGGCCCGCTCCGAGGCGACCTGGCGCAGCTACGGCTACCACCTGCTGGTCAGCCCGCTGGCGGCCGCCGGCGGAGCCCTGGTCGTCCTCGCCTGGGCCGGCGCGGCGGTCTGCACCACCGTGTACGGCTGGACGGCGCTGGTCCCGGTCCAGGACCACACCATGGGCTGGACGCAGGAGTACGACCTGCTCACGGGCCTCGGCGTGCTGCTGCTCCTGGGCACGCCCTGGCTCGCCGCCGCCCTCGCCCGGCTGGACGCCTTCGCCGCCGCCACCCTCCTCGGGCCCAACCGGGCCAAGGAGCTGGAGCGCCGCGTCGAGGACCTCGCCGAGAGCCGGGCCGGGGTCCTCGACGCCGCCGACCTCGAACGCCGCCGCATCGAGCGGGACCTGCACGACGGCGCCCAGCAGCGCCTGGTCGCCCTCGCCATGAACCTCGGCATCGCCCGCGCCACGCTCACCGACCTGCCGCCCGAGGCCAAGGCCGTGATCGACGAGGCGCACCGCGAGGCCAAGGAGGCCATCGAGGAGCTCAGCAGCCTCGTGCGCGGCCTGCACCCGGCCGTCCTGGAGGACCGCGGCCTGGACGCGGCCCTGTCCGGCATCGCGGCCCGCGCGCCGCTGCCCGTCGAACTCGACGTGGACCTGCCCGAGCGGCCGGGGCCCACCGTGGAGGCGGTCGCCTACTTCGTCGTCTCCGAGGCCCTCGCCAACGTGTCCAAGCACGCCCGCGCCTCCCGCTGCCGCGTCGAGGCCCGCCGGGACGGGAACCTGCTGCGCCTCACCGTCACCGACGACGGGGTCGGCGGCGCGGATCCGGCCGCGGGCACCGGCCTGACCGGGCTGCGCAAGCGCGTAGGGTCGGTCGACGGAACCATCAAGATCCACAGCCCTCTCGGGGGCCCGACCGTTGTGAGTGTGGAGCTGCCGTGCGGGCTGTGATCGCAGAGGATTCGGTACTGCTGCGCATAGGACTGGTCAAGGTCCTGGAAATGGCCGGCTTCGAGGTCGCCGCCGAGACCGGAGACGCCGATGCGCTGCTCGCCGCCGTCGCCGAGCACGAGCCGGCGCTGGCCCTGGTCGACGTCCGCATGCCGCCCGGCTTCACCGACGAGGGCGTGCGGGCCGCCCTGATGATCCGCCGGCAGTGGCCGGGCACGTCGGTCCTGCTGCTCTCGCAGTACGTCGAGGAGCGCTACGCCGCCGATCTGCTGGCCAGTCAGACCGGCGGCATCGGCTACCTGCTCAAGCAGCGCGTGGCCGACGTGGAGGAGTTCATCGACGCCCTCAGGCGGGTCGCCTCCGGCGGCACCGCGCTCGACCCGCAGGTCGTGGCCCAGCTGCTGCTGCGCCGCGGCGGGGGGATCGACCCGCTGGAGCGGCTCACCCCGCGCGAGCGCGAGGTGCTCGGCCTGATGGCGGAGGGCCGCTCCAACGCGGGCATCGCCGAAGGGCTGGTCGTCAGCGAGAGCGCGGTCGCCAAGCACATCAACAACATCTTCGCCAAGCTCGACCTCCCCGTCGCCGACGGGGACCACCGGCGGGTGCTCGCCGTCCTGCGGTTCCTGGACGGCACCTCGTGAGCGGCGCGCCCGCGTCCGGCACCGGCCGGCCGCCGCACCGGACCGCGTGGATCATGGCCGCCGCGCTCAGCGCCGTGTTCATCGTCGCCCCGGCCGCCTGGCAGGTGTGGGCGTACGGCTCCACCCGGGACGGGACGCTCAGCGGCGGCAGCGGCGGCCGCGCCGTGACCGCCCTGGAAATCGACGCGGGCAGCGCCGACGTGCGGATCAGCCCGCGCGCCGACCGGCAGGTCGCCTACCGGGCACAGGTGAGCTGGTCGCTGGCCGCGCCGGTGATCGAGGAGAGCTGGCTCGGCGACACACTGAAGCTGACCCCGCACTGCCCGGGCCCGGAGGGGCTGCGGGACACCGGCCTCGGCTGCTCGGTCGACCTGGGCGTGACCGTGCCGGCCGGCATCCCGGTGAAGGTGACCGGCGGCTCCGGAACCGTGGAGGTCAGCGGTCTGGGCGGCGCCGTGGACGCGGAGGTCGGGGCCGGGCAGCTGAGGCTGACCGCGCTGCGCGGGCCGCTGCGGGCGAAGGTCGGCGCGGGCTCGCTGGAGGCCTCCGGGCTCACCTCGCCGCAGGCGGACATCCGGGCCGGGGCCGGCGCCGCCGTCGCCCGGTTCGCCGCCCCGCCGGAACGGATCACCGCGCGGGCCGGGTCCGGGCACCTGGAGCTGCGGGTCCCCGAGGCCTCCCTCTTCCGGGTCACCTCCCGCGTCGGAGCCGGCCGCTGCGAGGTCGCGCCGGGTCTGAACGATCCGGCCGCGCCCGGACAGCTGGACATCGCCGCCGACGCCGGGCGCGCCGAGGCGGGCTACTGAGGGCCCCGCACGGGCGGCGGCCGCGGCACCGGGCCGGGGCCGCCGCCCGCCGCGTCAGCCGCGGGGCGGTACGTGCGACGGGCGTCCCCGGCCGCGGGTGAGCGAGTACCCGAAGATCCCGGCGAGGGCCCCGAGCACGCCGCCGGCCGCGGTCCAGACCCAGCGGTCGGACCACCGGCCGCCGGACCAGCCGCCGTCGGGCTCGCCGACCGCGGCCGGCTGCCCCTTCCCCGGCTTCCCGGCAGCGGCCTGCGCCGTGATGCCGGGCACCAGCGGCTTCGCGAGGGCGCCGTCCGAGGCGAAAGCGCCGCCCGTGTCGCGCAGGTCGGCCTGCACCTCGGCCCGTACCCGCAGGCCGAGGTCCTCCTGTGCGAGGTTCACCGCGGTCAGGCGGACGTAGTAGCTGCCGGGCAGCGGGTCGTTCGCCCACGGCTCCGCCCCGGGGCGGACCGTCCGCAGGGTGCAGGACAGCTCGACCGCGGCGGCCTCCTTGCCCGCGGCCGCGGTCTGGACGCCGTACGTGCAGGCCTGCCGGCGGCGCAGGCCGTCGTACACGTCGAGCTGCCAGGTCGAGGCGGCGTGCCGGCTCGCCGCCTCGGGCAGCGTCACCGTCGCCTTGACGGTGGCCCGCTGGCCCGAGTCCAGCGGGAGCACCCAGTACAGGTAGTCACCGGTGGCCGCCTCGGCCGTGGCCCGCTGGCCCGGCTTGAACGGCATCGCGGTACGGAAGGCCGTACCCGCCTCGGTCGGGCCGGACGGCTTGCCGCCCGGGCTCGCGCTCGCGGTCGGCGAGGGGGTGTCCGCCGCCGCCGGGCCGGCCGTGGCGAGCACGCCGCCGCAGGTCAGGGCCGCGGCCGCCAGTATGCGTACGGTACGCATCAGTTCGTCCTCCAGACCGAGATACGCCAGCGGGAGATCCAGCCCCAGACCAGGCCCGCGAGGAGGCCCGCGAGCACCAGCACGCCGAGCAGCCACCAGCCGCGCCCGAGGCCGAACGAGGCCACGTCGGCCGAGCCGTCGGGACCGTCGACGACGTCGATGGTCAGCTCGACGGGCAGGCCCGGGGTGGTCTTGACGGAGGCCGGGGCCGAGAAGGAGTTGCTGACCTGGAGGCAGACGGTCTCCGTCTTCGGCTTGCCGTCCGCGCCCGTGTCCTCGTCGTCGGCCTCGGCCTTCGGGTAGCGCAGACCCGCCGAGATCATGTCGGTGCGCCCGTTGCCCGCCTCCGAGCCTCGGACGATCTCCCGCCCGTGCACGGTCACGGCCCGCAGCAGGACCCCGTAGTCGTTGTTGACGGCGCGGTCGGCGGCGATGCTCACCGAGGCGCGCAGCTCCTGGCCGGGCTTGACGTCCACCTGGTACCAGCGGTGCTCGCCGAAGGACTCCCGGTCGGTGTACAGGCCCGCGCCCAGCTTCGGGGCGCCCTGGCACTGCTTGGCGCCCTCGGTCGCCACCGGGGTGACGACGGGCGCCGCCGCCCGGTCGACCAGCTGCTTCACGCGGCCGGAGAGTTCGGCCGTGTGCTGGACCGAGGTGTAGGTGCCGCCGGTGGCCTCGGCGATGCAGACCAGCTGGTCGCGCGTCTTGGCGTCGGGGACCAGGCCGAGGGTGTCGATGACCAGGTGGATGCCCTGGGCCGCGATGTCGCGCGCCACCTCGCACGGGTCGAGCGGGGCACACGTGTCCTCGCCGTCCGTGATCAGGACGATCCGCCGGGTGGCGTCGCCGCCCTTGAGGTCCTCGGCCGCTCCCAGCAGCGCGGGCCCGATGGGGGTCCAGCCGGTGGGGGCCAGGGTGGCCACCGCGGTCTTCGCCTCGGTCCGGTTGAGCTTGCCGACCGGGTACAGCTGCTTGGTGTCCTTGCAGCCCTGCTGGCGGTCGTCACCCGGATAGGTGGCCCCCAGCGTCCGTATCCCGAGCTGCACCTCGTCCGGCGTCGCGTCCAGCACCTCGTTGAAGGCCTGCTTCGCCGCCGCCATGCGGGACTTGCCGTCGATGTCGGTCGCCCTCATCGAGCCGCTGACGTCCAGCACCAGCTCGACCTTGGGCGAGTCCTTCGCCACCGGTTCGCCGGCGGCCGCGCTCGCCGGGAACAGCCCGACCGCCAGCGTGGCCAACAGGCCGCACGCCCCGGCCGCCACCCATTTTGTTGTGATCATCGCCGGATCGTATTGAGGATCGTGCGGCAATCCAAAACGTTCTTTACGCTGGAGTGCAGGAGGGACGGTGCTGCTGCGCCCGGCCGGAGGCGACCCCATGAGACGACGCCATCACTTCCACATCGACCACGCGGGGCACTCGGTCACTGCGACCGTCGAGACGGGCCGCCACGTCGAAGTCGAGATCATGATCGACGGCAAGGAGACCGGCCACGGCACCACGCAGGGCGACCGTCCGGTCAGCGTGCAGGTGCAGCTGCCGACCGATCCGCCGATCCCGGTCTGCGTCCGCACGACCCCCGGCCCCGGCGTCCCGCGCTGCGTCCTGGAGATCCCGGACGCAGACCCGCACGTCATGTCGCCGCGGCACTACTGAGCCGGCGCGCGCGGGCAGCGGCCGCCTACGAGCAGGCCGAGCGGCACGCCCCCGGCCGCTGGGGCCGGGGGCGTGCCGCTCGTGTGGGACGGGTGGTCGGACGGGCGTCAGCTCACCTGGAGGGTGACGTCGTCCACGACGAAGGACGTCTGCAGGGAGGCGTCCTCCACGCCCTTGAACGTCAGGGTGACGGTCTGGCCGGCGAAGCGGGACACGTCGTAGGTCTTGAGGACGTAGCCCTGGTTCGCGTCGAGGTTGGAGAGGGTCTCCAGCGTCTGGCCGCCCACGGAGACGGTGAACCGGTCGTAGACCACGCTCTCGTTCTCGTCGGTGTCGATGTGGAGGGAGAAGGAGAGCCGGCCGGTGGTGCAGCCGGAGGGGAGGGTCAGGGACTGCGAGGCGCTGTCGGTGTGCGTGCTGCCGTAGCCGTTCAGCCAGGCCATGTACGAGCCGCCGTGCGGGACCTGTCCGGCCTGGTTGGTGATGACCCCGGCGGTGGCGGTCCAGGGGCTGCTGCCGTTCTCGAAGCCGCCGTTGACGACGGCGTCGCGCGGGGTGCAGCCGCCCGTGCCGCCGACGGTCAGCGTGTAGGTGGTGCCGTGGGTCGCCGTACCGGTGCCGGTGACGGTCAGGGTGTAGGTGCCCGCCGCCGTGCCCGCGCCGACCTGGACCGTGAGGGTCGAGGAGCTGCCCGACTGCACGGAGGCCGGGTTGAGCGTCGCGGTCACCCCGGCCGGCGCGCCGGACACGGAGAGGGCGATGTTCTGCGGGCTGCCGCTCACGGTGGCGGTGTTCACCGTCGCGGTGGTGCTGCCGCCCGGGTTGGCGGAGCCGGCGGCCGGCGAGGTGCTGATCGAGAAGTCCTGCGCCGGGGTGCCGCCGCCCACCGCCTGCTTCCAGATCGCGTAGGCCACACCGTCGGCGCTGCGGTCCAGGACGGTGGCGTTGATGTTGTTCGCGGTGTCGCAGGCGCTGTGGTAGCAGGAGTCGTACGCGGCGTTCGCGGTGCCGCCCCACTTCGCCGCCTGCGCGGAGGTCTTGCGGGCGCTGGCACCGGCCGCGTAGCCGGAGGTGGGGATGCCGCCCTGCTGGAAGGAGTAGTCGTCACTGCGGCCCTGGCCCTCGGTGTTCTCCTCGGGGGCGAGGTTCAGCGAGGTCCAGTACGCCTTGAGCGGCGCCGCGGTGGTGGAGTTGAGGTTGTTGATGAAGTAGCCGCCGTTGGGCGAGCCGACCATGTCGAAGTTGTAGTAGCCCTTGATCGTGGCCTTCTCGGTGCTGCTGAGCCGGCCCACGTAGAACTCCGAGCCGTTCAGGCCCTGCTCCTCGTCGGTCCACCAGGCGAAGCGGACGTGCTTGGTGAGCGCGGGGTTCTTCTGCGCGAGGACGAGGGCGTTCTCCAGCAGGGTCGCCGAGCCCGAGCCGTTGTCGTTGATGCCGGGGCCGGCGGAGACGCTGTCGAGGTGGGCGCCGAACATGACGACCTGGTCGGCGGGGCCGCCCGGCCAGTCGGCGATCAGGTTGTTGGACGGGTAGGTGCAGGAGGTGCAGTTCTGCTCGGTGACGGTGTAGCCGGCCGCCTGGAGCTTGCCCTTGATGTACGCCAGGGACTGGGTGTACCCGGCGCTGCCGGCGCGGCGGTTGCCGCCGTTCTGCGAGGCGATCGTGTTCAGCTGGGCGAGGTGTGCCTGCACGGCGGCCACGTCGATGTTCGGCGGGTCGGTTCCCGGCTGGGTGCTGCCGACGTTCAGCGCGTAGTCGACCGTGTGCGCCAGGCCCGTTCCCTGGCCCTTGACGGTGACGGTGGAGGCCCCCGGAGCCGTGGTGGAGGAGGCGGACAGGGTCAGCGTCGAGGACTGGCCGGACTGCACGGTGGCCGGGTTGAACGTCGCGGTGACGCCGGCCGGCAGGCCGGAGGCGGTCAGGGTGACCTGCTGCGCCTGGCCGGAGGTGGTGTTGGTGGTCACCGTGGTGGTGATCGAGCCGCCCTGCTGGACGGTGCCCGACGCGGGGTTCAGGGCCATCGAGAAGTCGTCGTTCTGGCCGCTGGGGGTGCAGGTCGGGTCGGCGGACTGGGCGGGCACGCTGATCGCGTCCCAGGCGGCCTTGGTCTTGTTGAACAGGTTGCAGGTGCTGGGATCGAGGGACTTGGCGGAGCTGAGGGTGGCCGTCCGGTACTTCTTGTAGGACATGCTGCTGGTCTTGAGCAGCATGCCGCCGTAGAAGATCTTGCCGGCGTTCTGGACGCCCACGCCGGTCACCGTGGACTGGTTGCAGGTGGCGCTGCTCGGCTTGCCGCCGCCGGGGTTGCTGCCCTCGGCCAGCAGGTAGAACCAGTGGTTCAGCGGGCCCGCCGCCGCGTGCACCTCGGTCCCGGGTATCGCGGAGCTGTAGCAGGACGGGTCGTTGTTGATCGCCGAGGGGTTGTACATGTTCCGGATCGGACCGCGGCCCTGGAGGTTGATCATCTCGCCGACGGTGTAGTCCGGGGTGTCGTACGGGGCCTGCTCGTTGGCGTAGGCCTCGGTCAGCGCGCCGAAGATGTCGCCGGTGCCCTCGCCGAGCCCGGCCTCCTGCCCGCTGGTCCCGCCGGGGGTGTTGGAGTCGATGGCGTGCCCGTACTCGTGGCCCACCACGTCGATCCCGGCGATCCACTCGTTGGCGCTGTTGTGGCCGATGGTGACCGAGCTGCCGTCCCAGTACGCGTTGAGGTCGCCGAGGCCCACCTTGCCGGGGAAGCTGCGGCCGTTGCCGCTGACGCCGTTGCGGCCGAGCCACTGGGCGAGCATGTCCCACTGCTTCTGGGCCGCGAACATCAGGTCGGTGCAGCCGGTCTCCTTGGAGGTGGGGTTGCCCGTGCCCCAGGAGTCGGTGGACTTGGTGAAGACGGTGCCGCTGCTGTAGTCGGCGCAGCTCAGGCCCGGGCGGTTCGGGTCGCGCAGCGAGTACGAGCCGCCGGAGGCGGTGGTGTCGATGGTGAGGGGGTTCGGGCCGTTCCACTTGCTGCTGCCCGTGCCGGCGACGACCTCGTCGTGGCGGTCGATCACCTTGCCGGTGCGGGCGTCCACGAAGACGTGCAGCTTGCTGGGCGCCGTCTTCGTGGCCCCGGAGAGCACGGTCTCCCAGGCCAGGTACGGCTTGTCGTCCTTGAGCCGGACGACGAGGCGGCTGTCGAGGACCTTGTCGACCGTGGCCAGCTCGGCGCGCGAGGTGGTCTCCGCCGCCTTCCTGTCGACGGACGGGGTGGTCGCCACGTCGATCGCGGTCGAGGACGCGGACTGCACGGCGCGCACCCGGCCTTGGCCGTCCGCCAGGACGACGGCGTCGCCGCCGACGACCGGCAGGCCGCGGTAGCTGCGCTCGTAGGCGACCGAGTACAGGTCCTGCACCCAGGGGGTGACCAGGCGCCGGTCGTACTGCTGCTGGGCCGAGTTGACCAGGGTGTCCAGGCCGCTGCGGACGGCCGCGTCGGCGGCGGCGACCGCCCGGTCGGCGGACGTGGCCCGGGGAGCGGGCGGTGGCCCGCTGCGCTGCGCGGCGTGCGCGGTGCCGGCGAGGGTGCCGGCGAGGCTCGCGGCCAGCGCCATGGCTGCCACGGAAGCCATCCATCTGGTGGGCTGCAAGAGTCCACTCCGATCGTGTGTGGGGGGTAGGACCGGCTTTCGCGCCGAGTATGAGCGTGTACATGGCGAGATTGGGACATCCCTGCACCCATAAGGTCTGCGTTATGGTGTCGTCGCGTGACGCTGCGTAAGCTGCCCGGATGCAGCTGGAGTTGAGGCATCTGCAAGCCGTCTGCCAGATCGCGGAGGCCGGCAGCCTGGGGGGAGCGGCGCGGCGGCTCGGGGTCTCCCAGCCCGCACTGTCGGCCCAGTTGCGCAGGATCGAGCGGGTCACCGGCGGCGAGTTGTTCGTCCGCGGCCGCTCCGGCGTCGAGCCCACCCCGCTGGGCCAGTTCGTGCTCGCCAAGGCGCGCCGCGTGCTCACCGAGATGGAGACGCTCGGCGCCGAGACGCGCGCCATGGCCACCGACACCCCGCTGCGGCTGGGCTGCATCCTGCTCGTGCTGATCGACGGGCTGCTCGCGCGGACCGACCTGACCCTGTCGGGCCGCGAGCTCACCGTGGACGTGGAGCACTCGGTCACCGCGCTCGTCCGGATGCTCGGCGCGGGCCGGTACGACGTCATCGTGTACGGCGAGGTCAACGACCACGAGGTCGCCCTGCCGCCCGGGGTCCTGGCCAAGACCCTGGTGCCCAAGGAGCCGTTCTGCATCCGCATGTCCACCCGGCACCCGCTGGCGGGGCGGGAGGTCCTCGACCTCGCGGACCTGGCCGAGGAGCAGTGGATGACCCTGGTCGAGGACGACGACGGCGGTCCCGAGGCCCTGGTCGCGGCCTGCGCCAAGGCCGGCTTCGTCCCCTCGCTGCGCTACCGGATCACCGACCGGCAGATGCGCCACGACCTGGTCGCCGCGGGCCGCGCCATCTCCCTCACCCAGCCCACGGCCCCGGCCGTGGCGGGCACCGTGATGCGCCCGCTGCTCGGCACGCCGGTCACGGGCCGGATCCGGATCGCGTGGAACCGCTCGGCGGTCTCCGCCCGGCAGGCCGAGCTGCTCTACCGCGCCGCGGCGGGCGCGTACCTGGCCAACGTGGACAACAACCCCTTCCACAGGACGTGGTGGGACGCCCACCCCGAGGCCCACCCGGCGCTCGACTGACCCCGCCGCGGCCGCGGGCGCGGCACGACCGGCCGGGTGAAGTCCGGGCGGGAGGGGCGGCCGGTGCGGGCACCGTCCGGGCGGGGTGCCGTACGGTCCCCGGTGTGACCGACGCGACCGCAGCCCCCGCTCCCGCCACAGCCGCCACCGAAGTCACCGCCGCCACCGCGGCGAGCGCGGAGACCGAGGCGCGGCCCGGTGCGGCCGCGGCCGAGGGCCCCGGCGCCCTGCGCGTCCTCGTCCTGGCGGGCTCCTCCCGCGAGGGCTCCGTCAACGCCCGCCTGGCCGCACTCGTCGCGGCGCAGGTCGAGCGGTCGGGGGCCGTCGCGGACCTGGCCCGGATCCGCGAGTTCGAGATGCCGACCTACGACGGGGACGCCGAGGCCGACCAGGGGCCGCCGCCGGGCGCGGCCCTGCTGCGCGAGCGGCTGCTGGCGGCACAGGCGCTGGTCATCGCCTCGCCCGAGTACAACGCCTCCGTCCCCGGGGTGCTGAAGAACGCCGTCGACTGGGTCTCCCGCTTCCGGCCGCAGCCGTTCAAGGACAAGCAGACGCTGCTGGTGTCGGCCTCGCCGTCCATGGTCGGCGGGAACCGCGGTCTGTGGGCGCTGCGCGTCCCGCTCGAACACCTCGGGGCGCGCGTCTACCCGGACATGTTCAGCCTCGCCATGGCGCACGCCGCCTTCCGCGAGGACGGCGCGCTGGCGGACGAGGGGCTCGGCGAGCGGCTCGCGGCCACCGTGGACTCCTTCCTGGCGCTGGCCGAGGCGGACACCCGGTACCTGTGCCTCCAGCGCCGCTGGTACGAGTTCCTGGGCGACGAGAGCAGCGCCCCCGTCACCCAGCGCGCCGAGGACTGAGCCGGCCGCCGCCTTCCCCCCTCGGCCGGCCCGCTCAGGCGTCCGCCGCCCCGGCGTGGACGAGTCCGGCGACGTGGTCGGTGACCATGTCCAGGATCTCCTTCGCGGCGCTGTCGTCGCCCAGGACCAGGAAGTTCAGGGTCAGCCCGTCCGTCATCGCGGCCAGGTAGCGCGCCAGGACCGGGACCGGGACGCTGAGCTCGAAGTCCGCCTCGCCGCGGACCTGCTCGACGAGCTCGGCGTACGTGGCGCAGTACAGCTCGTGCTGGCGCCGGGCCAGGTGCTCGAACCCGGGCTGGCGCAGGGCGTACTGGGTCAGCTCGTACGTGAGCATGTGCTCGGCCGGGTGCGCGCGGACGTGGTCCCAGTACGCCTGGAAGCCCGCCCGCACCGTCTCGCGCAGGCTGGTCCGCGGCAGGATCGCCTCCTTCACCACCCGCAGGTAGTGCTCGGTGATCGTCTCGATGACGGCTTCCAGCAGCGCCTGCTTGGAGTCGAAGCAGTAGTGGAAGACGCTCAGCGACACGCCCGCCTCGGCGGCGATCGAGCGGGTCGTGGTCCGCGGGACGCCGTCGCGGGCCATCGCCCGGATCGCCGCCTCGGTCAGCTGGCGGCGCCGCTCGGCCGCCGGCATCCGTGGCATGGGGTGCTGGGTTCCTCTCGCTCGTACGCCCGGGGCCGGCCGGATCGGGAGTGCCGATCCGGCCGGCCCCGGCCCGTGGTGTTCCGTGCCGCGTCCGTGCGCGGCGGTCAGCTGCTGTAGACGCCGACCTCGTGCAGGGAGTAGCCCCACTGCGTGCCGCGGCCCGTGCCGTGGATGCGGACGTAGCGGGCGGGTACGCCGGCGAACAGCGCGGTGTCCAGCCCGCCGTCACCGGTGGTGGTGGACCAGGCGGTCTGCCAGTTCGAGCCGTCGGTGGACACCTCGATGCGGTAGGCCCTGCCGTAGGCGGCCTCCCAGTCGAGCGTGACCCGCTTGACGAGGGCGGGGGAGCCCAGGTCGAGCCGGAGCCACTGGTCGTCGCTCCACTCGCTGGCCCAGCGGGTGCCCCGGTCGCCGTCCACGGCCCGGCCGGGCGCGTAGCTGACGAACGGGTTCCACCACTCCGTGGTGGAGGCGGCGGCGGGGGCGCCGGCGGCCAGGTTGACCCCGGCCTTGTGCTTCTCGGAGGCGCCCCAGGTGCCGAGGTAGGACTCGGCGCCCTTCATCAGGTCGTCGACCACGTCCTGGCCCCCGGTGACCCGGATGTCCTCGATCCAGTCCGGCACCAGGCCGTACTGCGCGCCGCCGTCGGTGTTGTAGTCCCAGGTGCGCTGCCCGGTGACCTGCCGGTCGAGCACCGAGCCGCCGTCCGCGCTGCGGAAGGGGTAGCGGACCGGGTTCGCGGTGTCCGCGCCGCGCGGGGCCGGCCAGCCGCCGACGCCGTTCATGTCGGTGCCGACGCCGTACCCGACGTGGTACTTGTCGCGCAGGGCCTTGGTGCGGCGGGCCTCGGCGGTGAAGCCCTCCGAGCCGTTCATGTACTGGCCGATGAAGCCGCCGAGCTTGTAGAGCCGCTCGGTCCAGGCCATGTCCATCCAGCTGTGCGAGGAGATGACGCCCGGGTAGTCCTCCGACTCCAGGATGTCGAGGGAGCGGCTCGCGGCCTTCACGCTCATGTGGTCGAGCTCGAGCATCATCTTGCGCTTCATCATCCCGCGCAGGGCGTACTCGCCGAGGTCGGTCAGCCCGCGGGAGTTGCACTGCGCGTCCGCGGCGTACCCGGGCAGCGAGACGCCCTCGGGCAGCTTCTTCACCGCCTCCGGCGCGGCGGCGGCGTTCAGGCCGATGGGGTTGTCGTGCTGGGGACCGGTGCACTGCTCGGTCTTCCAGAAGGTGCCGGTGGACAGGAACTGGCCGACGTTGATGGCCACTCCGAGGGCTCCGGAGTCGAAGCGCACGCCGCAGAGGGCGTTGTCGAACTTGTGGCACAGGAACATGCTGCGTACGCCCAGCCCGTACAGCTCGTCCAGGCCGCGGTCGATGTCGGCCTTGCTGCACTGCGCGACGTCGAGGACCTGCTTGCAGCCGAAGGGCTCGGACGTCTCGACGCCGAGGACGACGGCGAGCTTGCCCTGCTTGATGACCTCGCGGGCCTGGGCGGAGTCGGTGACGATGCGGAACCAGCCCTTCCCCGGGCCTCCGTACATCCTGTCGATGTAGTCCTGCATCTCGTACGTCTTGCGCGCCTCCAGGCGGATGGCGGTCATCTCGTCGCAGCTGCGGTCCTTGAAGAAGTAGACCGAGCAGATGACGCCGTTGGTGACGAGGTCGTTGACCAGCACGCGCTGGCCGCCGCGCCACGCCCGCTCGACCCAGGCGTAGTACGTCTGGGTGTGGGTCAGCGAGTCATGGGCGGGCCAGTCCTTGAAGGTGGGCCAGCCGACGGGGTCGTGCTTGCCGTCGCCGCCCTTGGCGATGAAGTCGAAGACGGCGAGGGAGCCGTCGGGGTAGTGCTCGGGGCAGTCCTTCAGGGCGTCGGCGATGCCGTCCTGGGAGAACGGTCTGCCGCAGATCAGGCGGCCGCCGAAGCCCTCGTTGGACATCAGGTGCACGTGGTCGTCGACGAAGCCGCGCACCTTGCCGTCCGCGTCGGTGCCCTTGAAGGGCTCTCCCGTGACGTTGACCTGGGAGTCGGGCGCGGGCCGGGCGGTGGGGACCCACCAGCCGGCCTCTGCGCCGGCCGTGCCGCCGGCCGTGGCGTCGGCGTCGGCCGAGGCGCCGGAGGCCGGGCCGAGGGCCATGGCCACCACGGTGGTGAGCAGTAACGCAAGGATCGAGAGGGGTCTGCGCCGACTGGGCTGGCGTCGGGTCATGGGTCACACTCACGTCATCGGGAGTCGGAGGCGCGGTCGAGGACGACGCAGCCGGCCGTCCGTCCGAACAGCCGATGAATTGTCATGTCCCGCGCGAATGTGCGACGAGAATCGCGACTGGCGCCAGGAGAGTCAAGAGTCCGGGACACCTGACCTGATGAAGAATCAGGTCCTACGGGCAACCGCCCCGCCCGCGGCGACCCCCGCCACCCGCCCCCACCCCGTGCCGGCCCCCCGGGACCGGGACGGTAAGGTTCAGCACGGACTGTGCCGGTTTCCACCCCCTCACGGCACGGGCCGGCCCGCGGGATCGAGGCCGTTGTCGACCACAGACCGCCGATCACGGGCCGTGCCGCCTGCAGCGCCGGCCCCGCCGCCGCACCTGCCGACCGACCTTCCCGCCCCGCCCGCCAGGAACGCACCACCATGACCACGCCCTCCCCGCTGCGCGCGCCGGCGCGCCCCACCCCGGCCGCCGCAGCCCACAGCATCAGCGGGGCCACCGTGGTCCTGCTCGTGCTGGTGGGGATCGGAGCGGTGATCCACGAACCGGTCCTCATACCGTCGCTGGCCGCCAGCGCCGCCCTCGTGCACAGCGCGCCCACCCTGCCGCTCGCCCAGCCCCGCAGCGTGGTCGTCGGGCACCTGATGGGCGCGGCCGTCGGCTACGCCGTGCTCGCCGCCGCCGGCAGCACCCCCTGGGCCGCGGCCGTCGCCGCCGGGCTCACCCTGGCCGCGAACACCGCCGCGCGCACCCCGCACTCGCCCGGCTGCGCCAGCGCCGTCATCGTCGTGCTGCAGACCCCGGCGCCCGGGCGCTTCGTGCCGCTGCTCCTCGGCGCGACCGTCCTGCTCGTCCTCACCGGGTACGCGGCCTCGCGCATGCGGCCCAAGGCGCCCCGCTACCCCGCCTACTGGTGGTGAGCCGGCGCCGGCTGCACGCCGTGTGACCCGGGCCGGCCGGCGTCCTCGGCGAGGACCGCGGATATCCCCTGCGCCAGGCACGCGATGCGCTCCGCCGGCAGGCCTGCGATGTTGATCCGGCCCGCGGTCGTGCCGTATATCGCGAACCCGCTGCGCAGTCGCAGCATCTGGCGCGGCGACAGCGGCAGCATCGAGAACATCCCCTTCTGCCGCGCCAGGGACTCCGCCTGGCCCGCCCAGCCCAGCGCGCGCAGCTGCTGCGCCAGGCCGCTGCGGTTCGCCTCGATCCGGGCGCGCATGGCGTCCAGCTCGGCGCGCCACATGGCCCGCAGGCCGTCGTCCTCCAGGACGGTGGCCACCACCGCGGCGCCGTGCTCGGGCGGCATGGAGTACAGGGTCCGCGCCGCGTTCTGCAGCGCCGTCTCCACGTGCTGCAGCGAGCGGCGCGAGGAGCCGAGCACCACGGCGCAGCCGGTGCGGTCGCTGTAGAGCCCGAAGTTCTTCGAGCAGCTGATCGCGATCAGCATCTCGGGCACCCGCTCCGCCAGCATCCGCGTGGCCGCCAGGTCGGCCTCCAGGCCGTCGCCCAGCCCGTGGTACGCCAGGTCCACGAACGGCACCCAGCCCGCCGACGCGGCGAGCCCGGCCAGCGCCTCCCAGGTCTGCGCCGACGGGTCGACCCCGGTCGGGTTGTGGCAGCAGCCCTGCAGCAGCACCACGTCGTCGCGGCGCGCCCCGGCGAGGTCGCGCAGCATTCCCGCCTCGTCGGCACGGCCCTCGGCGTCGAGCCAGCCGTACGTGCGCACCGTCAGCCCCGCGGCCTCCAGGATCGGCCGGTGGTTGACGTACGCCGGGTCGCTGATCCACACCGTCGTGCCCGGGCGGGTCCGGCAGATCAGGTCGGCCAGCAGCCGCAGCGCCCCGCTGCCCGCGACGGTCTGGACGGCGACGGCCCGCTCGGCCGCGCCGCCGGCGCCCAGGACCATCGACAGCATCGCCCGGTTGAAGGCGGTGTTGCCGGAGAGCCCGCGGTACTCCTTGGACGCCGAGCGCTCCGCCAGGCGCAGCTCGGCCTCGCGCACCGCCGCCATGACGGGGGTGCCGCCCGACTGGTCGCGGTAGACGCCGAGGACCAGGTTCAGCCGCTCGGGCCGGGCATCGGCGCCGTACGCCTCGGTCAGGTCCCACAGCGGGTCGACGGGCGGCGGGAGGAGGAGCTCAAGCATCTGCGGGAACCTCGGACGGGGAAGGGGGACGGTGGGAGGGAAGGGTCCGGGCGCGAACGGTCCGGGCGGTCAGGAGGGGGTGCCGGCCACCGGCCGGGGCCGCCGGTTGGCCAGGAAGACACCCGTGGTGATCAGCGGCACCCCGACGAGCACGGCGGCCGTCGGCGACTCGCCGAGCAGCGGCACGGCCAGCAGGACGACCAGGACCGGGCTGAGGCTGCCGTAGGCGGAGCTGCGCTCGGCGCCGAGCCGGCGGATGGCGAAGGCGTACAGCAGCCCCGCGCACAGCCCGACCCCGAGCCCCTGCACGACCAGGAACAGCGCGATGTCGGAGCCGGCCGCGGACGCCAGGCCGCTGGGCAGCACCCCGGCCAGGACCAGGAGCGCCATCACCGCGAAGGAGGGCAGGCACAGCAGCCCGATCGAGCCGACGGGATCGAGCTCGACCTCCTTCAGCCCGACGGTGTACAGGGCCCACAGGCCGCTCGCCGCGAGCAGGATCCCGGCCCCGGCGAGCACCGAGGCGTCGAGCGGGAAGACGTGGCGCCATACGAGGGCGACGACACCGGCCGCGATCAGCGCGAGCCCGGCCGCCTGGGTGCCGCGGGGCGCGCCGCGGCCGCCTGCGACGACGAGCGCGGCGACGAACAGCGGGACCATCCCGGGGACGATCGAGCCGACGAACGCCGCCGAGGTCAGGGAGCCGCCGTACATCGCGGCCAGGAAGAAGGGCACCCCCGCCCCGCAGGCGATCTTGAGCGCCGCGGCCGGGCGTACGGCGGCCAGGGCCCGGCGGCGCCGCCACAGCGCGGGCGCCAGGACGACGAGCGGGACGCCGAAGCGCAGCAGCGCCGCATCGGCGGGGCGCAGGGAGGAGGCGCTCAGGGCGCGGGCGCTGAGCGCGAAGGCGGCCCAGATCAGCACGGTCACCGCGAGTGCGAGCAGGCCCTGCGTCTGCGGGTTGAGCCCGCGGCCGCCCGCGGGGCGCACCCGTGCGGGCGCCTGCGCGGGCGCGGTCTTCGTGGCGGCCACGGTGGTTTCCTCCAGCTCACTGGCGGCCGGATTCGGCCACAGGGCAACGCTAGAGCTTTTGCCGGGGCAGCCGATTGCCAGTTCTGCCCCCCAGACGTACGTTGGGGGCAGAATCTGCCAAGGAGAGGCCATGGACGCAGTCGATCTGCAGATCATCCGCGAGTTGCAGGCCGACGGGCGCCTGTCCAACCAGGAACTCGCCGACCGGGTCCGGCTCTCGCCTTCGCCCTGCCTGCGCCGGGTGCGGCGGCTGGAGGAGGCCGGCCTGATCCGCGGTTACACGGCCACGGTCGACCAGGTCGCCTACGGCCTGCCGATCACCGTGTTCGTCCGGATACGGCTGGAACGCCACACCGCGGAGGCGGTCCGGGTCTTCGAGGAGCACGTCGCCGTCATCGAGCACATCCAGGACTGCTACCTGATGGCGGGCAGCAGCGACTACCTGCTCCGGGTCGTCATCGAGAGCCTGGAGGCGTACGAGGCCCTGGTGCGCCACCGCATCCACGCCATCCCCGGCATCGCCTCGATCGAATCGAGCTTCGCCTTCGGGAGCGTCAAGCAGTCGAGGGTTTATCCCGTCCCCACGTGACCGGCGGGGCGGGCGGGGGAGCCGGGGCCGGCGGGTGGTCCGGACGGGGCGGGGCGTCCGGGGGCGGCAGCAGGGGGACCGGGGCGCGCAGGCGCATCGTCGCGGGCAGGTCCAGCCGGCCCTCCCGGGTGGCGACGGTGACCCCGCGGACGACGAGCTTCGCCTCCATCTCGCAGGCTCCGGCGCGCACACCGGTCAGCAGGGCGTCCCGGACGACCGCCACCAGGGCGCGGACGTGGAAGACGACGGTGAGTTCCACCTCCACGGTCGCGGCCGGGGCGCCGTCCACGAGCAGGTCCACGTGGGGGTGGTGGGTCGAGGTGACGGTGTGGGTGGCCAGCGCGACCACCTCCTCGCTGCCCGGGAGCCGGCGGGTCCGGTGGGCGGCCTCGCGGAGCGCGGAGTGCTTGGACCAGCCGTGGGCGAGCAGGGAGATGAGGTCGAGGTCGAGGAAGCCGTCGACGACGTGGGCCAGCTCGGCCTCCACGGCCCGGTCCGCCGCGTCGGTGAGGCCCCGGCCGCGGGGCAGGACGCCGGCGGCGGCGTCGTGCTCGTGCATCCGGTCGGCGAGCGCGGCGGCGGAGCGGTCGAGCTCCGGCCCGAGCAGGAAGGCCCGGACCGTGAGCGGTTCGAGGACGGGGGCGCGGGCAGGGGCGGGCGTGGTCATGGGCGGTCCTCCTCGGTCACGGTCCGCTCACCGGGATCCGCGTGGGGCTCCAGGCGTACGGTGCGGGTCCCCGAGCCGCGGTCCTCGCGGGTGTCGGTCACGGCGGTAGCGGCCGGCAGGGGCCGCAGTCGGGCGCTGACGTGCCCGCGCACCCAGCGCGGGCCCCGGGGGCGCCGGCCCAGCAGTGCGAGCCCTGCGGCGGCCAGCAGGCCCGCCCCGAGGAGGCTCGACCCCACGACCAGTCCGACGGGCACCGTGTCGTCCGGGTCCGGGTCCGGCTCGGGCGTCGGGACGGGCGTCGTCGTGCCGTCCGGGGTCGGATTCGGGGTCGGATTCGGGCCGGGGGCCGTCACGGTGAACCCCGCCTCGGCGCCGGCGGCCGCGTCGTCCGTGCACTGGGCCCGCACGGTGTGCCGGTCCTCCGCCCCGTCCGCCGGAACGGCGAACTCGGCGGTGAACGTGCCGTCGTCGTCCACGCCGACGGTTTCCATGGACCCGCCGTCCCACAAGACGTCCACCTCCCGACAGTCGAACCCGGAACCGGACATCCGGACCGGCGAGGTACCGGCAGGCCCCTCGGCGGGGTCGAGCGCCACGTCGGGCGTGGACGGGGGCGAGGGCCCCCGGCCGGGCTCGACGGTGAACGGCGCCTCGGCGCGGATGGTGTCGTCATCGCCGCACTGCGCCGTCACCGTGTAGCCGCCGGCGGCAGTGTCGGCGGGCACGTCGAACTCGGCGGTGAACCCGCCCTGCTCGATGCCCGCCGGGTCCGGGTCCACCTCCAGTGCGGGGATGCCGTCCCACGACAGCGTCGCCGTACCGCCGGTGCAGGCGTCGAATCCCGAACCGGTCGCCCGGACCGTCGTGTTCCCGGGAGCGCTCCCCGGTTCGAGCAGCAGGGCGGGTTCGGCAGGCGGGGTCACGGTGAACTGCGCGGTCGCCCGGATTCCCGAGCCCTTGGCCGTGCACACGGCCTTCACCTCGTACGCGCCGGGCGCGGCGTCGGACGGAACCCCGAGGTCGGTCTCGAACTCGCCTGAGTCGGGGTCGGCCACGGCCGCGACGGGGCTGCCGTCGGCGAAGGTGACGTCGATCTGGGCCGGGTACCGCTGCCCGCCGCCCGTGGCGCTCTGCCGGCGGGTCAGGCAGTCCTCGAAGCCGTAGCCGTGCACGTGCACCGACGTGCCGGGCGGACCCTGCTCGGGCGTGAGCGCGAGGGAGGCGTCGGCCCCGGCCGGCGGGGCCAGGGCCACACCGCCCCAGGCGAGCGCGGTGCTCAGCAGTACCGCGGTCAGCGAACGGATGGCCCATCGGGCGGCGCTGGACATGACCCTCCGTCGGTCCATTCTCCTCCGTCCCCCGGCTGCGCGCCCGTCGCAGGGCCGCCCGGAGGCGCGGTCGGTGAGATGGGCCACACCGTCCCGCCGACTGCCGCCCGAGTCCCCGTGTACGCGCGCAGCGAATCGGGAGGAGTGGGGGAGGAGCGGGTGGTTTACGGATGAACCGACGGGTGGTTTGTCTGGTTTGGGGCCGCGGTGGCCCGTGGGGTCGGAGTCATGTAGGGGTGCCCCTTGAGGGATCAAAGGATGAGCGGGTTAGCATATGAGCGCCGCCTAGCTCGAAAGATACGCCTGTGACTGTCAACGAGGACTCGTTCACTAACTGGAAGAACCGCGAGGAGATCGCGGAGTCGATGATCCCGATCATCGGGAAGCTGCAGCGCGAGCGGGATGTCACGATCCTGCTGCACAGCCGCTCCCTGGTGAACAAGTCGGTGGTCAGCATCCTGAAGACCCACCGGTTCGCCCGGCAGATCGACGGCGAGGAGCTGTCGGTCACCGAGACGATGCCGTTCCTGCAGGCCCTGACCGCCCTGGACCTCGGCCCCTCCCAGATCGACATCGGCATGCTCGCCGCCACCTACAAGACCGATGACCGCGGTCTGTCGGTGGAGGAGTTCACCGCCGAGGCCGTCGCCGGCGCGACCGGTGCCGACAAGATCGAGCGCGGCGCGGGCCGTGACGTCGTCCTCTACGGCTTCGGCCGTATCGGCCGCCTCGTCGCCCGCCTGCTGATCGAGAAGGCCGGCTCCGGCAACGGGCTGCGCCTGCGCGCCATCGTCGTCCGCGGTGGCGGCGACCAGGACCTCGTCAAGCGCGCCTCGCTGCTGCGGCGCGACTCCATCCACGGCCAGTTCAACGGCACCATCACCGTGGACGAGGCGACCAGCACGATCGTCGCCAACGGCAACGCGATCAAGGTGATCTACGCCAACGACCCCTCCGAGGTCGACTACACGGCGCACGGCATCAAGGACGCCATCCTCATCGACAACACCGGCAAGTGGCGCGACCGCGAGGGCCTCTCCAAGCACCTGCGCCCCGGTATCGACAAGGTCGTCCTGACCGCTCCGGGCAAGGGCGACGTCCCGAACATCGTCCACGGCGTCAACCACGACACCATCAAGCCGGACGAGCAGATCCTGTCCTGCGCCTCCTGCACCACCAACGCGATCGTCCCGCCGCTGAAGGCGATGGACGACCAGTTCGGCGTCCTGCGCGGTCACGTGGAGACCGTCCACTCGTTCACCAACGACCAGAACCTGCTGGACAACTACCACAAGGCCGACCGCCGCGGCCGCTCCGCGCCGCTCAACATGGTCATCACCGAGACCGGTGCCGCCTCCGCCGTCGCCAAGGCGCTGCCGGACCTCAAGGCCCCCATCACCGGCAGCTCGATCCGCGTCCCCGTCCCGGACGTCTCGATCGCCATCCTCAGCCTGCGCCTGGGCCGTGAGACCACCCGCGACGAGGTGCTCGACTACCTCCGCGACGTCTCGCTGAACTCCCCGCTGAAGCGCCAGATCGACTTCACCACCGCGCCCGACGCCGTCTCCATGGACTTCGTCGGCTCGCGCCACGCCTCGATCGTCGACGCCGGCGCCACCAAGGTCGACGGCGACAACGCCATCCTCTACCTCTGGTACGACAACGAGTTCGGCTACTCCTGCCAGGTCATCCGCGTCGTCCAGCACGTCTCGGGCGTCGAGTACCCGACCTACCCGGCTCCGCGGGTCTGATCCCGCACCACTGCACCGCGTACGGGGCGTTCGGCCCGGGCAACAGCCCGGACCGGGCGCCCCGTTCCCGTTCGCGCCGCTCCCGATCTTTCCTATAGTGGCGCGACGTGACCACTCAGCCCCGGCCCGCCGGCCGCATATTCGACGCCCTGAACTCCGCCGCCCTGCAGGACGCGGCCCAGCTGCGCGCCCTGTACGAGCAGCCCAGCGACATGGTCCGCCACAAGGAGGTGGACCGGATCCACGACGTGGCCCGCGCGTTCATCGCAAGCTCCTCGCTCGTCTTCATCGCCACCGCCGGCGCCGACGGCCGCTGCGATGTGACCCCGCGCGGCGGACCGGCCGGATTCGTCGCCGTCCTCGACGAGTTCACCCTCGCCGTCCCCGACGCCACCGGCAACCGGCGGCTCGACAGCGCGCACAACATCGTGGAGACCGGCCGCGCCGGCCTGATCTTCCTCGTACCCGGGCGCGGCGCCACCCTCCGGGTGAACGGCAGGGCCTGCGTCTCCGCCGACCCGCGGCTGCTGGAGCAGCTCACCGCCGTCGGCAAGCCCCCGCGCAGCGCGATCGTCGTCGAGGTGGAGGAGGCGTACCAGCACTGCCCCAAGGCCTTCCTGCGCAGCGGCGCCTGGAAGCCCGAGGAGTGGCTCGCCGAGGACGCGGTCCCCAGCTCGGCCGAGATCACCCTCTCCCACCTCGGCATCCCCGGCCTGACGCTGGAGCGGATCCGGCAGGAGGAGCGCGAATCCCTCCTCCACCGCTACGAGTAGCCCCGCCGCCGCAGCGCGAAGGGGCGGGCGCCGCGCCGGCACCCGCCCCTCGTCACCCCGGCCCGGCCCGTCAGGCGGCAGCCGGCGCCGGGCGGGCCGCGGGGGCGGGCCGGGCGAGGCGGCCCGTGCGGTGCAGCCACAGGAGCGCGCCGGCGCACAGCAGCCCCAGGGCCAGCAGGCAGAGCCACGGCAGCGCCGACATGCCCGCCGCCCGGGCCGCGTCGAGCGCCGCGCCGGTGAGGAGGTTGCCCAGGGTGATCCCGACTCCGCAGACGGTGTTGTACAGCCCGTAGTGCGTGGCCACGAGCCGGTCCCCGGAGAGCCGGACGATGGTGTCCATCTCGAAGGGGTAGGCGATCATCGTGCCGAGGGCCAGCAGCAGCGCCGCCAGCGTCGGCGGCACCACGGTCGCCGCCCACCGCCACGCCCCGCCCTGCGGCAGCGGCGCCACCGCCGCGAGCAGCAGCGGCACGAAGGCCGCGCCCATGGTGAGCAGCCCCAGGGACAGGGCCCGGCCGGGGGTCGTCCGGGCCTTGCACCAGGCGGTGACCCGGGTCTGCAACAGGATGGTGCTCAGCCCCGAGGCGGCGAACAGCCCGGCCGTCGCGGCCGTGGTGAGGGTCCCTCCGCCGCCCAGGCGCCGGACCTCCAGCGGAAGCGCCAGGTAGACCTGGAACGACAGGACGTACGAGCCGATCATCGCGGTGGAGAACAGCAGGAACGGCCGGTTGGCGAAGATCCCGCGCCACTGGGCCAGCACCTTCTGACGCGCCCCGCCCTGCGCCGGCCCGGCCCCGTCGGCCCGGCGGACGGGCAGGCTGCGGATCTGTACGGCGCTCAGCACCGCGAAGACCCCGGCCGCCACGAGGCAGGTGAGGCGGAAGTCGACTCCGGTGAGCAGCATGCCGGCCAGGGGGCCGAGCAGGATGCCCGCCTGGTAGAAGACGTTGAACAGGGCGAACGCCTCCACCCGCCGCTCTCCCGCGTCCACGGCCAGGTAGGCGCGCACGGCCGGGTTGAACAGCGCCCCCGCCAGGCCCGTGGCGGCGGACGCGGCGAGCAGCGCCGGCAGCGAGTCGACCAGGCCCAGGGTGGCGAAGCCGGCGGTCCGCAGCAGGCAGCCCGCCACGATCAGCGGCTTGTAGCCGAGCCGGTCGGCGAGGGTGCCGCCGACCAGGAACATGCCCTGCTGGCTGAAGTTGCGTACGCCGAGGACCAGTCCGACGGTCCAGCCGGCCAGGCCCAGCGACCCGGAGAGGTGAGCGGCGAGGTAGGGCATCAGCATGTAGAAGCCGAGGTTGATGGTGAACTGGTTCACCATCAGCAGCTGCACGCTCTTCTCGTACGAGCGGACCTGCGCGAGCGTGCCCTTCACCGGTCGGCATCCTTCCCGGCCCCGGCCCCGGCCCCGGCCCCGGCGTCCCGGAGCGTGAGCGGGTCGACCACGTCCGTGCACCGGGTCCAGCGCGTGACCTCCTTCTCGTCGGGACGGCCCACGAGCTCCGGCTCGGCCGCCGCGGGCCCGTCGAGGAGCCCGTGGGCGGCGCAGTAGTCGTCGTCGTACACCGTCCCGAGGTACCGCTGGGGCCCGTCCGGGAAGACCGCCGCGATCCGGGTGTCCGCCGGCCGGGTACGGGCCAGCCAGCCCGCGACCAGGGCCACCGCGCCGACGCTCCACCCGCCGGTGGCGTAGTGGGACGAGGCGAGCTGCCGGCAGGCCCACACCGCCTCCGAGGCGGCCACCCAGTGCACTTCTGCGAAGCTGCCGTACGCCACGTTGCGCGGGTAGATGCTCGAGCCGAGGCCGCGCATGAGCCGCGGGCGGGCCGGCTGGCCGAAGATCGTCGAGCCGACGGTGTCGACCCCGACGAGCTCCAGCTGCGGGTACAGCTGGCGCAGCACCCGCGAGACGCCCGCCGAGTGCCCGCCGGTTCCCACGCTGCACACGAGGACGTCGATGTGCCCGAGCTCGGCGGCGAGTTCCAGCGCGAGCGGGGTGTAGGCGCTGGTGTTGTCCGGGTTGTTGTACTGGTCGGGGCACCAGGACCCGGGGTGCCGGGCCATCAGCCGCCGTACGCGCTCGCGGCGCGCCTCCTGCCAGCCGCCCGTCGGATGCGGCTCGGAGACGACGTTGACCTGCGCCCCGTAGGCGGTCAGGAGTTTGGTCATGGACGCCTCCAGCCCCGGGTCGGTCACCAGGGTCACGGGATGCCCGTACACCATGCCGGCCAGGGCGAGGCCGAGGCCGAGCGTGCCGCTGGTGGACTCGATGATCCTGGCGCCGGGCTTCAACTCGCCCCGGGCGCGGGCGCGCTCGACCATGTGCAGGCCGGGGCGGTCCTTGATGCCGCCGGGGTTGAAGCCCTCCAGCTTGGCCCAGAAGCCGTGCCCCGCAGGGGCGAAGGGCTCGGAGACCCGCAGGAGCGGGGTGTTGCCGACGAGCCCGGACAGGGCCGTGCGGAGGGGCTGGGTGATCTGCGTGGACGGAGAGGACATTTCCTCGGCTCTCGTTCGTGGATGGCTGTTTCCGTGCACATCGCGCCTGTCGGCCGGCCCTGCGCGGGAGCGGGACGGGCTCCGCGGGCGGGCGACAGGCGGCGGCCTCCGGACGGGGCCGCGCGAACGAGTCCTAGATGCGCCAGCAGCAGACGGTGGTCCGTGTGGTGCGGCCCTCGCGGGCCCTTGCGGGATACGGAGAACCGCGCCGTCGTCCGCGCAGGGGAACGCGCGCACCGAACAGGCCCGGCACCACCGCGAACAGCACGGGAACGGAGGCGGGGCGCGGCGCCGGGGATTCCTGGACCGTCCGGGACGGGTCATGCGGAAGGCAGGAATCGTCGTGCTCCGGAGCGCCCCCGTCGTCCTCCGTGACCACGTGGTGGTGCGGGTACGGGTGCGGAGGGTGGCCGTGCGCGACGGAGCCGTGAGCGGACGCCCACGCGGACGCCGACGCGGGTGACGCGGGCGCGGCCTCGACGTGGTGCAGGCAGCCGATCAGGGCCGCCGTGAAGGCGAGCAGGGTCAGGGCGGCCAGGACGAGCCACCGGCCGCGGGCCTGCGCGCTGCGGGGCCGGAGACCGGGCAGGGGCCGAGGAGGGACGGGGGGACGGGAAGGGGGAGGGAACGGCACGGTGCCTCCGTGGAGCCGCTTCGGCTCGGACAGCGGTGGCCGCCGGGGGACGGCCCGGCGTACACCCGGCAAGGGTGAACCGGAGGGGCCGGATCGGCCCGCGGGCCGCCTAGATGCGCAGCACTCCCGGGGTGCGGCAGCCCGGCCCGCCGTACGTCTGCGGCGCACCCCGCGGAGCCGGCACCGCGCCGACGGGCGGGCGTCCGGCGCTGCGCTGTCCGTCGGCGCACGGGCAGTCGGAGGTCACGGCATCGAGATCCGGCCGCCCCGGTACGCAGTGCTCCGCGGGATGCGGGGAACCGTCCTCCCGGGGAGCGGACACGGCCGAGGCGGTGCTTGTCCCGCCCGGGGAAGCGGCGGCCGCAACCCGCACTGCGTGCGCGGGGGACGGGTGCGCCGTACCCGCGGCGGCGACTGCGCCGTGCGCGTACAGGAAACCGAAGAACAGCAGCACCGGCCAGAACGCCGCGACCGGATTCCGAAAGCCCCGGATCCGCGGCGCGCCGAAGGATGACCGGGCCGTGATCATGCCGGGATCCTAACGGCGTCCCGGTGCACGAGGGCAAACCCGTCGGCGGTATAGGCCGAAAGTGTTCCCCGATCGCTCCTTGCGGAGCCGAATTCCGCCGCTCGGGCCGTCGGACTTCATGCCGAACCGCCCCGCCCCGCCGCTCCCTCCTGGCGCCGGATCAGCCGAGGGCGACCCCCTCGCCGCGGGCGTGGGCGGTGAGCCCGTCGGGCCCCACCGTGACCTCCGACGCGTGCAGCCCGAGCGGGAGGGCGGGCAGTTCCCAGCGCCGCTCGGCGAGGGCCTGGGCGATGGCCGGGGTGGCCGGGTCGACGGGGTGGCCGGCCAGGGTGGCGGCGGAGGCCCGGAGCGTGACCGTGTTGTTCTCCAGGTGCGGTCGGGCCGTGACGACGACCGGTATGCCGAAGGCGCGGCGTTCGATGCGCAGCAGGCCGTCTCCGCCGTCGGAGAACCGCAGCGCGCGGTCGGTCCGCGCGCCGAGCGAGTCGAAGGGGACGGTGAAGCGGGCGTCGACCTCCGACGCGGCGTAGCCGCCGGGGCGTTCGGTGACCTGCCGCAGTTCCACGTCCGCCCGGACGGGATGCCCGTCGGCGGTGACGGCGTCGGCGGAGACGCGGACCTCGGGGTGGGCACCGCGGGCGGCGTCGAGGAGGAAGGGACAGCCCCCGATGCGGACCTGCGGCGCCGACCGCAGGCCGGGGTGGCGGGCGGCGATCCGGTCCGCGAGCCGGCTCTCGCCGTGGTGGCGGGCCAGGGCGTCGGCCGCGGGCAGGGCGGCCGTGAGCACGGCGGCAGCGGCGATGACGGCACGGGCGCGGCGGCGCGGGCGGCGCGGAGCGGCGGGCATGCGGTTCCTCACGGGGCGGGTGCGGGTGCGGGTGCGGGTGCGGGCGCGGGCGCGGCGTCGGTGGGGGTGGCGGGGCCGGCTGCGGCCGCCGCCACCGTCTCGCCCTCGATGTCGATGCGGGGCAGCAGCCGGTCGAGCCGGGCGGGCAGCCACCAGTTCCGGGAGCCGAGCAGCACCATGCTCGTCGGCACCAGGAGCCCGCGTACGACGGTGGCGTCCAGAGCCACCGCGGTCGCCAGGCCGGTGCCGAACATCTTGACCACGGGATCGTCGGACAGCAGGTAGCTCAGGAACACACAGACCATGATCATGGCTGCGGAGGTGATGATCCGACCGGTGCCCGCCAGCCCCGTGACCACGGCGCGCCGGTTGTCCCCGTGCCGCAGGTACTCCTCGCGCACGGAGGCCAGCAGGAACACCTCGTAGTCCATGGACAGCCCGAACAGCACGGCGAACATCAGCAGCGGGACGTATCCGGGGATCGGCACCGGGCCGTCGAGGCCGAGGAGGCGCGCCCCCCAGCCCCACTGGAACACCGCCGTGAGCACCCCGTACGCGGCGCCGACCGAGAGCAGGTTCATCACGGCGGCCTTGGCCGCGACGACGGGAGAGCGGAAGGCGAGCAGGAGCAGCAGCGCGGCGACGGCGACGACGGCGGAGATGACCAAGGGCATGCGTCCGGCGAGCCGGTCGTTGAGGTCGGCCTGGGCGGCGGCGGCCCCGCCCACGTGGGTGACCGCGCCCGTGCCGGCGGTGGCCCCGGGCAGGGCGGAATCCCGGAGGCGGGCGACGAGTTCGGCGGTGCGCGGATCGGCGGGCCCGGTGGCGGGCGTGACCTGCCAGCGGACGGTGCGGGCGTCCGGGGCGAGTTGGGGCGGGCTGACCGCGGCCACTCCCGGCGTCCGCCCGAGGGCGGTGGTGACCGCCCCGACGCGGCCGTCGGCCGGCCCCGGCGCGGGGGTGGGCAGGGAGGCGGTCACCTGGAGCGGGCCGGTGGCGCCCGGGCCGAAGGCCTCCGCCAGCCGGTCGTGGGCGAGACGGCTGTCCGTGCCGCGGGCCTTGTCGCCGGCGTCGAGCTGACCGAAGGTCAAGGCGGCGGAGGGAAGGGCCAGTACGGCCATCAGGGCCAGACCGCAGAGCAGGTAGCGCCAGGGCCGGCCGGCGACGTGCACGGCCAGCCGGTGCCAGCGGGCTCCGGCGTCCTCCCCGTCGGCGTCGCGGTCCGGGGCGGTGGAGGACGTGCGCGGGGCCAGCCGCCGCCCGAGCAGACGGAGCAGGGCCGGCAGCAGCGTGAGGGCGGCCAGGACGGCCACGAGCACCGCGATCCCCGGGGCCAGCGCGAGCGCGTACAGCAGCGGCAGCCCGCCGAGCGCGAGCCCTGCCAGCGCGGCGGCGACGGCGCAGCCCGCGAACGCCGCGGCCTTGCCGGCGGTGGCCGTGGTGCGCGCGGCGGCCTCCTCCACCGGCACGCCCGCCGCCAGGAGCGTACGGAATCGGGTCAGGCAGAACAGGGTGTAGTCGATGCCCACGCCGAGGCCGATCATGGCGGCGATGGTCGCGCCCGAGGACGGCATGTCGACGAGGTGGCCGACCAGGCCGATCAGGGACAGCGAGACCACCAGGCCCACGATCCCGACCGCGAGCGGCAGGCCCGCCGCGGTGGCGCTGCGCAGACCGAGGAACAGGACGACGGCGGCCGCGGCCAGGCCGATCAGCTCGCTGTGCCCGGAGGACCCCTTCTCCGCGGCCGCGGCGAGGTCGCCGCCCGGGGTCACCTCGATCCCGGCCCGGCGCGCCGGACCGGCGGCGGCGCTCACGGCGCGGGTGACCTCGGGCGTGATGTCGCGGCCTGTGACGTCGAGGCCGAGGGAGAGGTACGCGGTGTGCCCGTCGGCGCTCATCGCCGCCCGGCCGGCGGGGGAGTAGGGCGTGGTGACGGAGACGACGTGGTCGACGCGGGCCATGTCCGCAGCGGCGGCCTCGACCGCCGTCCGCAGGGCCTCGGCGGTGAGCGGGGGGCCGCCGGCCGCCGTGTGCAGCACCACGGGCTGGCTGCCGGAGGCCGGCCCGGAGAAGGCCGCGGCCGCGTCCCGGGCGGCCTGGCTGTCACTGCCGGGGATGGTGACCGCCTCGCTCGTGGCCCGGCCGTACACCAGGACCGCGGCGGCCAGCGCGAGCAGGAGCACCAGCCAGGCGGACAGGACCCGGCCGGGTCTGCGGGCACAGCTGCGCCCCAGGGCAAGAAACATCGTGCGGCCTCTCGTGTTCGGTCCGAACCGACAACGTCCAACAACTTGCACTCTGAGTGCAGGTTCACGCTTGCACTTGAAGTGCAACAATGTCAATCGGAGAAGGGAGGCCGAGGTGGCCGCAGTGGACGGACGGACCGAGCGGGGGCGGCAGACGCGCGAGAGGATCGCCGACGCCCTGCTGGCCCTGCTCGACGAGGGCGCCACCGAGTTCCCCGCGGAGAAGGTGGCGGCACACGCGGGGGTCTCGCGGCGCTCCGTCTTCCACCACTTCGCCGACATGGCCCAGCTCGTGGACACCGCGATCACCCGGCGGCTGGAGCAACTGGCCGAGCAGATCAGGCCGTTGCCGACCACGGGCCCGCGGGCCGTGCGGGTCGCCGCGCTCGTGGAGCAGCGCGCCCGGATCCTGGAGTGGATGACTCCGACGCGGCTGGCGGTGCTGCGGCTCGACCACCCGTCGCCCCGGATCAGTCAGGCCTGGGACGAGGCCTTCGCCGAGGGCCGCCGGCGGTTGGAGGCGGTGCTGGGGCAGGAGCTCGACTCCCTGACGGGCTCGCCCCGCACGGATCTCCTCAACGGGCTGGACGCGGTGACCACATGGGGGGCCTGGCACCACTGGCGCACCACCGGTCTCAGCCCCGAGGAAGCCCGCAGGGCCATGGAGGCCACGGTCCTGACCCTGCTCGCCTCGGTCGACTGACCTGTCCACCGCGGCGCACTCGCCGCCTCGGCTTCGACATGCCGGCGGGATCGCCGGTCAGGGCCTCCGGCATGATCGATGACCCGGCCCGAACGGGCGGATGGGTCCGCGCGTACAAGGGCGTCGGACGAGCACGAGTACGAGTACGAAGGTGTGTCCCCGTGTCCGACATCCAGGTCCGCGCCGCCCGCGCGGAGGACTTCCCGCAGTGGCGCGCGCTCTACCGCGGCTACGCCGACTTCTACCGGGTCGAGCAGACCGACGAGGCCGCGGATCGGGTCTGGTCCTGGGTGCGGGATCCGGAGCACGAGGTGGACGCCCTCGTCGCCGAGGACACCGAGGGGCGGCTCGTCGGGCTGGCCCACTACCGGCCGTTCGCGCGGCCGCTGTCGGCGACGGTCGGCTGCTTCCTGGACGACCTCTTCGTCGCGCCGGAGAGCCGGGGGTCCGGCGCGGCGGACCTGCTGCTGGCCGGGCTGCGGGAGATCGCCGCCGAGCGGGGGTGGAGCGTGGTGCGGTGGATCACCGCGGACGACAACCACCGGGCGCGCGCGAAGTACGACCAGGTGGCCGCCCGCACCATGTGGATCACGTACGACATGACCCCCACGGTCTGACCGCCCCGCCACCGCCGTGCCCCGCGCCCGGCCCCGCGCCTCGATCGCCGGCGGGCCGGTTCAGCCGGGCTCTCGTCTCCGGCGTGGACGTGTTGCCCGGCGTCGAAGCGGGGGTGGGCAGTTTCAGCCTCACCGGCGTTCGGGGCGCGGGGTCCGGGGCGGAGCCCCGGGGATCCGGGTTCGCCGGGCTACCAGCCGAAGCGGCGGTCCGCGACTGCTGCGAATTCCTCGAAGGTCAGGACGCGGTCGCCGTTCTGGTCGGCCGCGTCGAAGAGGGCCGAGGAGTCGTCCTCGTCGCCGACGCCCCAGAAGGGGATCGCGCCCTGCGCGGCCAGGGTCGGGCCCTTGGCCCGGAGGGCCTCGATGACCTCGGCACGCGTCAGCGTGCCGTCGTGGTCGAGGTCCAGCGCGTCGAAGAGTATGCGGGCCTTGTCGCTCATGGGAAGTCCTGCTTTCGTGGGCGGCGCACGTCACGCGTCCTGCCGAGAAGGACGCAGGGGCCGGTTGCGGGGTTGCCCCGCGCCACGCCGACGGGGGCGCACCGGCCGCATCGCGGTCGGTACGCCCCCGTCGGTCAGGGCAGGGCAACTCAGGGGCACGCGGGTCAGCGGCCCGCGGGCTCCAGGTCCGCCTCACCGGCGCCGGCACCGGCCCGCGCCGCGATCTGCGGGTTCCGGGACTTCAGCACCGCCCAGCCGACCGCCAGGCACACCGCCCAGCCGGCACCCACGTACAGGGAGACGCGGCTGTCGGGGTCGATGGCGATCATCGCGGTGACCAGCAGCAGGAAGGCCACGGCGATCCAGCTGCACACCGTGCCGCCGGGGGCCGGGAAGGAGGAGGCGGGCAGCTTGCCGGCGTCCACCGCGCGGCGGTAGCGGATGTGGCTGACCAGGATCATCAGCCAGGTCCAGATGCCGGCCGCGGTCGCGACCGAGGTGACGTAGCCGAAGGCCTTCTCCGGAACGACGTAGTTGAGGACCACGCCGATGCCCATGAGGGCGACGGAGAGGGTGATGGCGATCGCCGGGGTCTTGGTGGAGCTCAGCTTGCCGAGCACCTTCGGCGCCTCGGAGTTGGCGGCCAGGTCGCGCAGCATGCGGCCGGTGGAGTACATGCCGGAGTTGCAGGACGACAGGGCCGCGGTGAGGACCACGAAGTTGACGATGGCCGCACCCGCCGGGATGCCGATCTTCGCGAAGGCCGCCACGAACGGGCTGACGCCCGGCTGGAACTCGGTCCACTTCACGACCATCAGGATCACGGAAAGGGCACCGACGTAGAAGACGATGATGCGCCACGGCAGGGTGTTGATCGCCTTGGGCAGGGTCTTCTCGGGGTTCTCGGACTCACCCGCGGTGACGCCGACGAGCTCGACGGCCAGGTACGCGAACATCACGCCCTGCAGGGTCATCAGGCTGGAGCCGACGCCCTTGGGGAAGATGCCGTCGAAGGCCCACAGGTTCGAGACGGCGGCGGTGTCGCCGGCCTGGCTGAACCCGAAGGTCACGACGCCGATGCCGATCACGATCATGCCGATCAGGGCGGTGACCTTGACCATCGAGAACCAGAACTCGATCTCGCCGAAGATCTTCACCGAGATGAGGTTCGCGACGTACAGGACGACCAGGAAGACCAGGGCCGTCACCCACTGGGGGATGTCCGGGAACCAGAAGTGCACGTAGATGGCTGCGGCGGTCAGCTCGGCCATGCCGGTGACCACCCACATGAGCCAGTACGTCCATCCCGTCACGAACCCGAAGAACGGGCCGAGGAATTCGCGGGCGTACTCCGCGAACGAGCCCGAGACGGGCCGGTACAGGAGCAGCTCCCCGAGCGCCCGCATGATGAAGAAGACGATGACGCCGGCGAGGGCGTACATGAGGATGAGGCTGGGCCCGGCCTTCGCGATGTTCGCGCCCGCGCCCAGGAAGAGGCCGACGCCGATGGCGCCGCCGATGGCGATCATCTGGACCTGGCGGCTGCCGAGCCCGCGCTCGTAGCCCTCCTCGGGCGTGGTGCCCGTGGCCGTGGTGTCGTCGCCGTGGTGGTTGTCGACCTGCGTCGAGGTCATGCTGTGGTGCGCCTTTCCGCTCCATGCCGACCCGCGCCGCGCTCGGCTGCGGATCGGGTTCCGATCCCCCGGATGCTGATGGAGTTGCATGCCGGCGGTCGGCCGGCGTCAGCGCCCCTGCTCGGACATGGGTGGTCCGGCAGGCGGTCGTGAAGATGTATCACGGCATCCGCCGCGCCACCGTGGCGTACATCACGGGCATATCGGTCATTCGCCTGTGACCAGGCCCAAAGGCCCTTGTCCGGTGATGCGATCGTTATCCGGATCTGAGCATCCTCTGAGCGAACACCGAATGACATGGCGGCAACCTGTGCCGCCCCCGGCACGAGCCCGCTCCTTACGGACACGTAGCGTGAACGCGATGTGCTGCGTGCCGGGTCTTGTGCAACTGCCTTCTCTCCGCTAGGAACCCGAACGCTGCGGCGCAGAGCCGTAGTTCACCGCGACGGGCATCCGCCGGCGCACGGCCCCGCGTCGGCCGGAGGCCGTCGGCGGTGTCACCGTGGGTGTCGGCCGGGGCCGGGAGCGGGGACTGCGGCCGGCGGGAACCCGGGGGGACGGGCATCCGACTGTCTGTTGCGTGGCCCTCCGCCACACCCTCCCCGCCCCACCCCAACCGGCAGGAGTACCGCATGCACCTCAACCGAAGGGACGTGCTCCGCGCGTCGACCGTGCTGGGCGCCGGCGGCGCCGTCGCGGGGCTGGGCGCCGCGGCCCCGGCTGCCGCGGCGGCGACCGCCGCCGTGGCAGCCGCGTCCGGTCCGTCCGCGTCCGGCACGCCCCGCTCGCCCCTGCGCGTGCACGTCGTCATGTTCGAAGGGGTCGAGGAGCTCGACTTCGCCGCTCCGTACGAGGTCTTCTCGGCTGCCCGCTTCTTCACGGACCGCCCCGTCGACGTCCGCTACGTCACCGTCCCGCACCGCCCCGCGGTCCGCGCGGCCTACGGCACGGAGCTCCGCGGGCTGCATCCCTGGGCGCCGGGGGAGGCCGACCTGCTGGTGGTGCCGGGCGGCGGTTACGCGCGCCGCACGGACCCGGGGGTGTGGGCCGAGATCGACCGGGGCACCCTGCCGCGTGCGCTGGCCGCGGCGGCCCGCCCCGGGCTCACCATCGCCGCCCTGTGCACCGGCGTCATGCTCCTGTCCGCCGCCGGGCTCACCAGGGGACGCCCCTGCACCACGCACCACAGGGCTCGGGCCGACCTGGAACAGCAGGGCGGCGTGCTGAAGAGCGCGCGCGTGGTCGACGACGGCGACCTGGTCACCGCCGGCGGCATCACCTCGGGCCTCGAGCTGGCCCTGTGGCTCGTACGACGCGAGCTCGGGCCCGACGCGGCCACCGGCCTGGAGGGCATGCTCGAGTACGAGGCCCGCGGAACCGTGTGGACCTCCGCCGCGCCGCCCCGGTAGGCGCCCGCCCTGGCACCCCGCGGGCCGGGCGCTACCCGTGCCAGATCTTCTCGTACGCCTCCCGGTAGCCCCTCGGGTCCCAGGACGTGGCCCCGCCGCTGTTGTCGGCCGTGACCACGTGCACGGGGGCGACGTACCCGCTGGGCGGCTGCCCGGCGAAGGCGCGGTTGAACTCGTCGACGACCTGCCAGCCCTGCTGCGCGAGCGGTTCGGGAACGGTGGCCGCCTGGTACTGCCTGCTGTTGATGCGCTGGAAGGCGGACGGGTCGCCGTCGCCCGCACCGATGTTGAACGGCGGCCCCCCGCCCGGCTCGCCGGCGGCGCGCAGGGCCGGGGCGGCATCGGCGAAGTAGAGGTCGTTGACGGCCACGGAGTGGGTCCACCCGCCGCCGAAGCGCGACAGCAGGGAGGAGACCTCCTGCGGGGTGCGCTGACTCGCGTCCGGGATGGGGATGTTCTCGGTGGCGAGGAGCCGCACGCCGGGGCAGCCGGCCAGCTGCTGTTCGATCAGGTCGGACTTGGTCCGGGCGAACGGGATCGAATCGTCGGTGAACACGACGACCCCGGCACGGCCCCCGGAGCGGGCGATCACCCAGTCGGCGCTGATCCTCGCGACGTCCTCCACCTTCGTGGTCACGTTGGTGAAGAGCGGCGGGTCCGTGCTCGGGCCGGGGGAGCCGACCGCGTGCCAGCCGACCAGGGGGATGCCCGCCGCCGCGGCATCGGCCACCTGTCGGGAGGTGAGACGGGGGTCAAAGCCGCCGATGACGATGCCGGAGGGTCTGAGGGTGACGGCCTGGCTGAGCGCGGCCTGGATCCCGGCGGGCGTGCCCTGCCCGTCGATCACCCGGACCGTCCAGCCGATGGCCGCGGCGGCCTTCTCGACGCCCTCGGCGACTCCGGCGACGCCCGGGTTGGTCATGGTCTGGGCGACGTAGACGAGGCTCTTGCCGGGGGCCGCGGCCGGGCCGCTCGTCGGGCCGTTCCAGGAGGCCCGGGTGCTCTCCGCCGCCCGTACGGCCGCCTGGGCCGCCCGCAGGGCGGCCGGGCAGCCGCCGGACGTCGACGGCAGGGCGCTCGCCGGCAGGCCGGTGCCCGGCGGCGCCCCGCCCCCGCACCCGGCGAGGGCGGCGCATGCGGCCCCCCACAGGGCAGCGGCCGCGAGGGCGGTCGTGCGGTTCGGGTACACGGTGCTCCTGACGCAGACGGATGCTGACGGATGCCGACGGATGAGGAGGCCGGCGAACGCGGGCAGCGCCGCGGACGCCGGGACAGCCGGGACGGGGTTTACCCGGTGCCCTGCCCGGCCGGCGCGGGCGGCGGCCCGGCGGGCGGCTGCCGCTCCGGGGCGGCCCGCGTGCGCAGCCGGCGCCGGGAGGCGTATCCGGCCAGGCCGACCGCCACGAGCAGGGCGCCGCCGTTGAACAGCGGGGTGGCCCAGAACGGGGCCCCGAGCTGGCCGATCCCGGCGAGCCCGACGGCGAGCAGGCTGACGGCCACGAGCGTGCCGAGGGCATTGGCCCGTCCCGGCTTGATCGTGGTCGAGCCGAGCAGCGCCCCGACGAACGCGGGCAGCAGGTAGTCCAGGCCCACGCTCGGGTTGCCGATCTGCTGCTGCGCGGCCAGCAGCACCCCGCAGACGCCGACGACCAGGCCCGAGCCCGTGAAGGCGTACACGCAGTACCGCCGGGTGGGGATGCCGAGCATGGCGGCGGCCCGGGGATTGGAGCCGATGACGTACAGGTACCGGCCCAGCGGCAGCCGCTCCAGCACCACCCACAGGACGACGACGACCCCGAGGACGTAGCAGGCGGGCAGCGGCAGGCCGAGGAACCGCCCGTCGTACAGCCCGGTGAAGCCGGCCGGCAGGCCCTCCGGGCCCGGGACGATGCGGCTGCCGCCGGTGATCAGGCCGGTGAGCGCGTACATGATGCTGCCGGTGCCCAGGGTGGCGATGAAGGAGTCGATCCGCCCGAACTCGACCACCACGCCGTTCAGGGCGCCGACCAGAGCCCCGCCGGCGACGACCGCCAGGCAGGCGAGCGGCCAGGCCACCCCCTCGGCGACGATCAGGTGCATCACCATGACGTGCCCCAGCCCCAGCCCGTAGCCGATCGACAGGTCGAAGTTTCCGCTCGCGACGGGGATCGTCGCGCCGAGCGCGAGGAGGGCGGGGACGGACTGGTTGAGCAGGATCGAGGAGACGTTCGCCCGCGTGGGGAAGGTCGCGGGCAGGGCGAGGGAGAAGACCAGGAAGAGCAGGGCGGTGAGGGCCACGAGCCCGTACGTGCCGAGAAGGTGGCCGGAGCCGCGCCGGAGCCCCGGCAGCCGGCGGGGCGCGGGCGGTCCGGCCGTCACCGGTGCACCGCGCTTCCGGTGATCGCGGGCATGGCCGAGGCGGTGCGGGCCAGTTCGGCGGCGGTCAGGGCCGCACCGGCCAGGTCGGCGGCGACCCTCCCGCGGACGAACACCAGCGCCCGGTGGGCGAGGTCGGCGACCTCCTCGAAGTCGGAGGAGACCAGCAGCACGGCCAGGCCGGAGCCGAGCGCGTCGTCGAGGATGCGGTGGATGGCGGACTTGGCGCCGACGTCCACGCTCGCGGTCGGCTCCTCGAGGACCAGCAGGCGCAGCCGCCCCCGCAGCCACCGCCCGACGACCACCTTCTGCTGGTTGCCTCCGGACAGGCCGGCGATCGGCACCTCGCTGTTGCGCGGGTGCACCGAGAACCGCTCGATCAGGGCGGCGGCCTCGGCGCGCTCCCGCCGCGGAGCGGTCCAGTGCCCGCCCGGTACCCCGGCCGCCCGCGGGTTGGCCAGGAAGTTCTCCCGTACGGTCAGGTCGGCGGCGCAGCCCTCCTCCAGGCGGTTCCCCGCCACGAAGCCGACACCGCGGCCGAGGGCGTCGGCGACGCTGCGGGGTCGGTACGGGCGGCCGCCGAGCAGCGCCCGCCCGCCGAGGGAAGGCCCCGCCCCGGCGAGGGCGCGGCCCAGGTGGAGGTGGCCGGCTCCGGTCAGGCCCACCAGGGCGAGGACCTCGCCCGGGCGGAGCTCCAGGCTGAGGGGTGCGGTGCGTTCGGTGGCCGCGCCGTCGAGCCGGAGCACGGGCGCAGGGCCGGCGACCGCTGCGGACGGGGGGACGGCGGGGGCGGCAGCGGCCGTGCGGTGCGCGGGCGGCTCGCCCCCGACGATGTCGCGCACCAGCCGGGCGGGGCCGTACGGGGCGAGGGGCCCGTGGCTGACCACGCGGCCGTCGCGCAGCACGGCGAAGGAGTCGGCGACCCGGTGGACCTCGTCGAGCCGGTGGCTGACGTAGAGGATGCCGTGGCCGCGGTCGCGCAGCGCGTGCAGGACGTCGAAGAGCCGGGCGCAGTCCGCGGCGGGCAGGGTGGCGGTCGGCTCGTCGAGGACGACGACCTCCGCCCGCCGGGCAAGGGCCCGGGCGAGGGCGACGAGGGCGCGCTCGGCCGGGGCGAGGTCGGCGATCCGCGCGTCGGCGTCCAGGTGCCCGGCCACGGTCTCCAGGGCGTCGGCGCAGCGCTCCCGGGTCCGCTGCCAGGAGATCAGGCCGAAGCGGCGCGGGTAGCCGGTGCCCAGGGCGATGTTCTCGGCGACGGTCATCCAGTCGACCAGTCCGAGGTCTTGGTGGATGAAGGACATCGTCCGCGCGGCGGCGTCGGAGCCCAGGGGGTGCCCGGCGACCGTCACCTCGCCGGCGTCGGCGGGGTGGACGCCGGCGAGCACCTTGATCAGGGTGGACTTCCCGGCCCCGTTGGGCCCGAGGAGGGCGAGGACGCTGCCGCGCCGCAGGTCGAGGTCGACGCCGTCCAGGGCGAGGGTGCCGCCGAACCGCTTGGACAGACCGCGCACCCGCAGGAGCGGCTCCGCGCCGGGGCGCCCGGGCGGGCTCGTCGAGGGGGCGGAAGGGTCATGCACGGACGTCTCCCAGGCCGGGGCGGTTCTCGTCCGCAGCGTAGGGCGGACGCGGGGGATCCACGGGGACCTGCGGTGCACTGCCCGGCACATGGCCGCCCCTTGTGGCTCCAATGGTCCAGTGGCCGGGGCGCCGCGCCGCGGTCATGCCACCGCGTCCAGGGCGCACTCCGCCCAGATGACCTTGCCCTGCGGGGTGTGGCGGGTGCCCCAGGCCCGGGAGAGCTGGGCGACGAGGAAGAGGCCGCGGCCGCCCTCGTCCGTGCCGGCCGCCCGGCGCAGGTGCGGGGCGGTGCTGCTGCCGTCGGAGACCTCGCAGATCAGGGTGCGGTCGTGGATCAGGCGCACCCGGATGGGCTCGGCACCGTACCGGACCGCGTTGGTGACCAGCTCGCTGAGCATCAGCTCCGCGGCGAACGCCAGCTCGTCCAGGCCCCATGCGGCGAGCCGGCGGGTGGCGGCGTTGCGGACGTCGGAGACGAGAGCCGGGTCGGCGGCCAGGTCCCATGCGGCGATCCGGTCGGCGGGCAGGGCGTGCGTACGGGCCACCAGCAGGGCGATGTCGTCGCCGGGGTGCTCGGGCGCCACGGCGTCGATGACCGCCCGGCAGGTGGCCTCGGGGGCCCGGTCCGGGTGGGCCAGGGCGCGGCGCAGCCGGTCGAGCGAGACGTCGATGTCGCGTTCGCGGTCCTCGATGAGCCCGTCGGTGTAGAGCACCAGCGTGCTGCCCTCGGGCAGGCGGACCTCGGCCGTCTCGAAGGGCAGGCCGCCCAGGCCGAGGGGCGGGCCCGCGGGAAGGTCGGGGAAGGCCACGGTGCCGTCGGGGTGGACCAGCGCGGGCGGCGGGTGGCCGGCGCGGGCCATGGTGCACTGCCCCGTCGTGGGGTCGTAGACGGCGTAGAGGCAGGTGGCGCCGGCGATGCCGGAGCTGCCGATCGCGTCGTCGTGCTCCTCCCGGTCCAGCCGTACCAGGAGGTTGTCGAGGTGGGTGAGGAGCTCGTCGGGGGCCAGCTCCAGTTCGGCGAAGGTGCGGGCGGCGGTCCGCAGCCGGCCCATCGTGGCGGCGGCGTGCAGTCCGTGGCCGACGACGTCGCCGACGAGGAGGGCGACGCGGGTCCCGGAGAGCGGGATGACGTCGAACCAGTCGCCGCCAACGCCGGATTCGGCCGGCAGGTAGCAGTGGGCGACCTCGACGGCGCCCTGCTCGGGAAGGCCGCGCGGCAGGAGGCTGCGCTGCAGCGCCAGGGCGAGGGTGTGCTCGCGGGTGTAGCGGCGGGCGTTGTCGATGGACAGGGCGGCGCGGGCCGCGAGCTCCTGGGCCAGCCGGCTGTCGTCGTCCCCGAACGGGGCCGGGTCCAGGGCGCGGTAGAAGCTCGCGATGCCCAGCAGGACCCCGCGCGCGAACAGCGGGACGGAGATGAGGGAGTGCACGCCGTGGGCGAGGATCCGGTCGGTGTGCTCGCTCCCCTGGCCCATCCAGCCGGCGGCGAGCCGCAGGTCGGGCTCCAGGACGGCCTGCCCGCTGCTCAGGCAGCGCATGTGCGGGGTCTCGGGGCGGAGTTCGACCCGTCGGCCGGGCGGGTGGAACGGGCAGTCCTCGCGGATGCCGTGGACGACCGTGCGCTGCAGCTCGATCGCGGGGCCGGCGGACTCGTCGCCGCGCAGGACGGCCTCGGGGACGTCGACGGTGACGTAGTCGGCCAGCCGCGGGACCGCCACCTCGGCGAGCTCCCGGGCGGTCCGCCCCACGTCCAGGGTGGTGCCGATGCGGGAGCTCGCCTCGGCCAGCAACTCCAGGCGGCGCCGCGCCGCGACGGCGTACTTCCCCACCCCGGGCTCGCCCACGAGCACCAGCCCGCGGGCGGCGTCCTCCGCGCCGCCGCCCGGCGTGCGGGGGCGTGCGGCGGCGCGGGGCGCGGACGGCGCGGCGGCCAGGTGGTGCACCGGCGGCGGCTCGCCCGTCAGGACCGCCTCGACGACCACCCCCTCCACCCCGGCGCGGCTGGTGACGGGGTGGCTGAGGAGGGTGACCTCCCGGCCGTGGGACAGCGCGACCCCCACCGCTGCCCGCCGGTTCGAGGAGATCAGCTCGGTGGCCCGCTCCTTGAGGACCGTCTGGTCCCGGGGGTCCAGCCCGCTGTCTGCCAGCTCCTCCAGCCCGAACGGCTGCCCGTTCCCGCCGCGGCCGGCGGTTGCCACGACCCCGGTCCGGGCGCGGGCCCGGGCGTCGAGGTAGGCGTACAGCAGGCCCTGCTCCCGGGCCGAGCTCTCCTCCATCAGGCGCAGCTCGATCGTCGCGGCCGCCCGGCGGATCAGCGCGGGCAGGACCGGGTCCTGGTAGCTGTGCGGGTACCCCAAGCACAGGACGCCCACGATGTCCCCGCTGAGCCGGTCGCGGATGGGAGTGGCGGAGCAGGCGTTCGCCTGGGACCTCTCGGCGAAGTGCTCGGCCCCGTACACCTGGATCAGGCGCCGCTCGGCGAGCGCGAGGCCGATGCCGTTGGTCCCCGCGTACCGTTCGGCGAAGACGAAGCCGGGCACGCTCTGGATGGGGGGCAGAGTCCGGGCCAAGGCGGGGTCCCCGAAGCGGCGTTGGAGCACGGTGCCGTTGCCGTCGGCCAGGCACACGTTCATCTGGCTGCCCGAGAACCGGGACTGCAGCCGGTCCAGTACGGGTGCGGCGGCGTGCACGAGCCGGCTGTCCGGGTCGAAGTCGTCCCGGTAGGGGAGCTCGGTCTGGTCCGGCGAGAGGCCCAGCAGCCGACAGCGCTCCCACGAGTTCATGATGTCGCTGCGCACGCCGGCACCGACCGGCTCGCCCAGCAGGAACCGCTCACGGGAGCGTGCAGGGCCGATCGGCTCTCCCCTGACCCCCATCTGCATCACTTCCCTAGTGGGACCGTGGGCCGCGCAGGGATGATTGCGCACTGAACCAGTCCATTTGAGTATATTCCGGGGCCTCGGCGGGCCTCATCATCACCGGCTGCGCTCGCCCCGCCGCCGCCCGGTCGCGGACTCCCGGAGGTGCGTCACAGGATCGCGACCGGATTGACGGGCGACCCCGTGCCGCCCGGCACGTCGAGCGGCGCGACGACGATCATGAACTCGTACCGCCCGGCCGCCGCGCAGGCGCCGGAGAGCCCCTCCAGGTCCAGGTTGTCCAACAGGGGCACCCCCATGGCGGCCACGGCGAGGGCGTGCACGGGGGAGTGGACGCCCTCGACCGGCGAGGGGCGCAGGTCGCTGTCCCCGTCGGCGCCCAGCAGGGCGATGCCGCGCTCGGCCAGCAGCGGTACGGCGTCCACGTACAGGCCGGCGCCGGCCGCGCCGACGTCCCAGGGGCCGAGCTCCCGGCGGCGGCGGAACCGGCCGGAGCGCAGCAGCACGGCGCAGCCCTCGTCGGCCGTGGCACCGAGCGCCTGCTCCGCGGCGAGGAGGTCCGCGGCCCGCACCGCATGCCCGGGCTCCAGCCAGTCCACCCCGAGGACCGCGGGCAGGTCGAGCAGGACGCCCTTGGCGACGAAGGGGCCCAGCGCCGCCACGGACCCGAAGCGGGCGCCGCCGGCGCCGACGGCCTCGCGGGCGGGGCGACCGCCGTAGAGCCGTCCGCGGTAGGCGACGTGGGACAGGGCGTCGAGGTGGGTCACCGCCTTGCCGTGGTAGTCGACGCCGAGGAAGTCCTTGTGGGTCGCCGGCTCCGGGGCCTCCACGTCGCCGAGGTCGGACATGTAGTGCAGCGCGGGCCTGTCGTTGTCCGGCCCGGGCCGGGTGTCCCAGGGCAGCCCCAGCGGCACCGCGGTCCCGGACCGGACCAGGGCCGCGGCCCGGCGCACGTGGTCGGCGGTCACCCGGTTCCAGGCGCCGCGGTCGGCCGGGGTCCAGCGGCCCCAGGTGCGGACCGCGGCGAAGAGGGCGTCGAACTCCTCGCGGGAGACCCGGGGCGCCGGGTCGGGGGCGGGCTCGGTGCTCATCCGTACTCGGGCTCCAGGGTTCGCAGGGGCCGGCACCCGCGGCCGGCGAGGCGGCGGGGGCGGGGCCGGGTGGGTGGGCGGCCGGGTCCGGCGGATGCCCGCCGACCGCCCGTACGGTGAGTCCGATGCCCGCGGGCCCCGGGCGCCACGCGCGCCGGTCCGCCGGGTCCGCCGTACGGCCCCGGGGCTGCGCGGCGGCGGGCGGCGAGTGGCAGCGGTCGGGCCGGGCGGGGCAGGCTGTACCCATGAGGGCGCTCTACCGCTCGCTCTCCCGGCCAGGGGCCGGCCGCCACCATGCCCTGTTCCTGTTGGCGCAGTGCGTGCCCTTCGTGATCGCGCTGATCGTGCTCGGCATCGAACTCTCGCCCGCACACGTCGTGTACACCGGCCCGCTGCTGGTGGCGACCCCGGCTCTGGCCGCCGTCACCATGGGCCCCAGAGGCACCCTGGCGGCGGCGCTGTGCGCCGCCGTGGTGAGCGTCATCACCGCCACGCACAACCACGCCTGGGGCGGCCAACAGGTCTATACCAATTTCCTCGCGCTCGTGCTGGTGTCGACCGCGAGCGTGATGACGAGCAGGACCGTGCGGACCCGCCGCCGCTACGAGCTCAACCAGGTCCGCCGGATCGCCGCGGCGGCGCAGGAGGTCCTGCTGCGGCCCGTTCCGGACCGCCTCGGCCCGGTCCGGGCGGCCAGCATGTACCTGGCGGCCGAGACGGGCGCGCAGATCGGCGGCGACCTGTACGAGGCGGTGGAGACCCGCTACGGGGTGCGGATGATCGTCGGGGACGTCCGGGGCAAGGGGCTCCCCGCCGTCCGGTCGGCCGCGGTGGTGCTGGGCGCGTTCCGCGAGGCGGTGCACTACGAGGACGACCTGGTGGAGGTCATCAACCACTGCGCGGCGGCGCTCGAGCGGGACGCCGTCGCGGCGAGCGCGGAGGACGCGCCGGGCCTCCTGGAGGGCTTCGTGACGGCACTGGTGGTGCAGGTGCCGGACGGCCCCACCGTCGAGGTGGTCAACCGCGGGCACCCCCCTCCGCTGCTGCTGCGCAACGGCGAGGTCCACGCCCTGCACCCCGCGGTCCCCCTGCCGCCGCTCGGGCTGGAGGAGTTCCTCGACGGCGCGTCCGCCGGCCCGGACAGCTACACCTTCGAACGGGGGGACCGGCTGCTGCTGCACACCGACGGCGTGATCGAGGCCCGAGACGGCGAGAACGTCTTCTTCGCCCTGCCCGAGGCGATGTCGGAACTGCGGGACTGCACCCGGCAGGAGTTCCTCGAAGGACTCCACGAAGGGCTGATGCGCCACACGCACGGACGGCTGGCCGACGACGTGGCGGTGATCGTCGTCGACCGGGCCGACGACGGTGGAGGCGGCGACCCCGCGGTGTGACGATTCGCTGCTGAGGGTGAGACGTGTGATCACCGTGAGTAGCGGCGGGCGGGCCGGGGAAGGCAACCGCGTGGATCGCCGACCGCCTGGGGGGATGGGATGGGATCAGCAGCAGGCCCCGGATCAGCAGCAGGATCCGGCATGCGCGCGCCCGCGCCGGCCGTGCAGCGCCGGGCGGCGCCGGACCGGGGTCCGGTCGTCCTGGCCCTGCGCCACTACGGGCGGGAGCTGGCCCGGCTCCGGCGGTACGCGGTGCCCGCGATGCTCGGCCCCGCGCTGGGCAACATCGGCATCAACTACATCGCACCGCTGCTCGTCGCGAAGCTCGTCGCCCGCATCGCCGGTGCCGAGCAGACCACCCTGGACAGCGCCCTGCCGTACGTCCTCGGGTTCGGCGGGGTCCTGCTGCTCTCCGAGGCGATGTGGCGCCTCGGCCTCCACTGCCTGAACCGGTTGGACGCCCTGGGCATCGAGCACCTGTACGTGATCGGCATGGACGAGCTGTTCGCCCGGGACGCCGCGTTCTTCCACGACAACTTCGCCGGATCGCTCACCAAGCGGGTGCTGAGCTTCGCCTCCCGCTTCGAGGAGTTCGTCGATGCGCTGACCTTCTCGGTCATCGGCCGCTTCGCCCCGCTGCTGTTCGGCTCGGTGGTGCTGTGGCAGTACGAACCGCTGCTCGTGGTGTGGCTGCTGGCGATGATCGCGGTGACCGGGCTGTGCGTGGCGCCCCTCATCCGCCGCCGACAGGCGCTGGTCGACCGGCGCGAGGCGGCGATCGCCCGGGTCTCGGGCCATGTCGCCGACAGCATCGTGAACATGGACACGGTCCGGGCGTTCGCGGCCGAGCCGCTCGAGGCCGCCGAACACCGCTCGCGCGTTGCGGAGTCGAGGCGGCTGATGCTGAGGTCGTGGGACTACGGCAACCTCCGCATCGACACCGTGGTCGCCCCGATGTCCGTGCTCACCAACGCGGTGGGCCTGCTGATCGCCGTGGCGATCGGGCTCGGGGCCGGCGGCACGGGCGGCGGCCACGGCGTGGAGGCGGTGGTGGTGGCCTTCACGTACTTCCAGAACGCCACGCGGATCATGTTCGAGTTCAACCAGATCTACCGCCGCCTGGAGTCCTCGATGACGGAGGCCGCGCAGTTCACCGAACTGCTGCGGACCCCGCCGACCGTCCTCGACCCGCCCGAGCCCGAACCGCTGCGGCGGCAGGCCGCCGACGTGCGCTTCGAGGGCGTCGGCTTCGCCCACGCGGGCGCCGAGCCGCTCTTCGAGGGGCTCGACCTGGAGGTGCCCGGCGGGGCCAAGGTCGGTCTCGTCGGCCGCTCCGGCGGCGGCAAGACCACCCTCACCCGCCTCCTGCTGCGGATGACGGACGTCGGTGCCGGCCGGATCCTCGTCGGGGGCCAGGACATCAGCCGGTTGCGCCAGGCCGACCTGCGCAGCCTCATCGCGTACGTGCCGCAGGACCCGGCGATGTTCCACCGCACGCTGCGGGAGAACATCGCGTTCGCCCGGCCGGACGCCACCGACGCCGAGGTCCGCCGCGCGGCCGAGGCGGCGCACGTCACGGAGTTCGCCGACGCCCTGCCGGACGGCTTCGACACGCTCGTGGGCGAACGGGGCGTCAAGCTCTCCGGCGGACAGCGCCAGCGCGTCGCCCTCGCCCGGGCCATCCTGCGCGACGCGCCGATCCTGCTGCTCGACGAGGCGACCAGCGCCCTGGATTCCGAGAGCGAGATCCTCGTCCAGCAGGCGCTGTGGCAGCTCATGGAGGGCCGGACGGCGCTCGTGGTGGCGCACCGGCTGAGCACGGTCGCCGCCATGGACCGGCTCGTCGTCCTCGACCGCGGGCGGATCATCGAACAGGGCACCCACCAGGAACTGCTCGCCCTGGACGGGGCGTACGCGAAGCTGTGGCAGCACCAGTCGGGAGGCTTCCTCGACGAACGCCCCCCGCCGACCGCACACGGCTGAGCGCGACCCCCGGCCCCCGGTTGTCAGTGGCGGCAGGCACCATTCCGTACATGATCCAGACGTTTCCGCTGGCGCTGCCCGGCCCTCTCGTGGACACCCACCGCATCGACTTCACCCGCCTGTACTCCACGGGTTGGGGCGTCAGCGCCCACGACGTCGCGGCGGCCCCGAACGGGGACGTGTACGGGCTGTACCGGGTCAGCCGGTACACGAGGGGCGTGGCCGAGGGCGAACCGGACCCGGCGCGGGCCAACTTCGCCTACATCGTGATCACCCGCTACTCGGCGAACGGCGAGGTCCTGGCGAGCGCCGTGGCAGGGCGGTCGGGCCGCAACTACCTGGACGGCACCGAATCGGCCCTGGCGACCGGCCGGGACATGACCCTGTGCGTGCTGCCCGACGGCACCCTGTCCCTGAGCGCCCACCCGAACTCCACCACGCTGATCGCCCCGGACCTGAGCCGGGTCCTGGCCGCCTACGCCTCGGACGACGGCCGCCCGTTCCGGCGCCCCTACGTTCCGGGCAACCCCTTCGCCGGCTCGATCGGCGTGACGCCCTCGGGCCGTCTGCTGTGCGTCGCCTCAGAGTACGGGGTGTGGAACCACGGCAGTGCGATCCCCAACCTGGTGGGACTGGCCGACGGCGCCCTCACCCCCGGACACAAGCCGGAGATCCGCGCGTTCGCCTCCCTCGACCCGGACCCGAAGCACCAGGGCGACGTCGACGTGCAGCCCCACGTCCGCCACCGGGGCGAGCCGGTCGGCCTCACCCACCGGCCCCGGCCCGCCCTGTCCGAACTCCTCGCCGGCGAGGACCGCTCCTGGCGCTGGCACGGCGCCCGCCTCCACCGGCCCGTCCCCCTGGCCGACGACCTCTTCGTCCTGCCCGTGTACGCGCGCACCCTGCGCGGCGGCAGCCGCGGCCTCGCCTTCTCCTACACCCTCGTGGACGACCAGGGCGCCCGGGCCGGCAGCCTCCAGGGCCTGCACGCCTACCGCGACAGCCCCTTCACCGGTTTCTGCTGGAACCTCGCCTCCGATCCGCACCGCGGCCGTGCCTACCACCTCAACCGCTATGGTCTCTACGCCTGGGACCGGGCGGGAGAGCTGCGCGCCCGGCTCGACACCGCGACCAAGGCCCACCGGCCGCTGACCCGCTTCACCCTGACCGCCTGCACGCCCTCCGGCGAGCTGCTGCTCGTCCACCAGAAGCAGCACCTGGTCCTGCGGGTGCCCGTGCCGGACGACCTCGGCGAGCTCGGCGCCTCCGTCGAGCAGGCCCTCGGCGCCTACGCCAGGCAGCGGACCGCCCTGAAGAAGCGGTGGGCCCCGCAGAACTGGCACTGGACCGACCCGTCCACCCCGGTCCACCACCTCTGACGCCTTGGCCGGTGCGCGCGCCCGCTGCGGCCGCCTGCCCGGCGCGGGCCGCTCCGGCCGGCGTCACCGACCGTCGGCCGGCGGCTCGGCCGCGCCTTCGCGCGCCCGGCGCACGCGTGCGTCGGAGGCCGGGGGCTGCGCGCCCGTCCCCGTCCGCGAGGGCGCGCCGGGCGCGCGGCCGTGGTCGTCCGCCGTCCCGCCCTCGTGCTGCAGCCGCGGCCGCGGGCTCTCGGCCGGGGCGGCGGGCCCCGGCGCCTCCTCGGGCTCTGCGGGCAGTACGGCGCGCAGCGCGCGCTCGGCGTCCTCGGGGTCCGGTACGGACAGCGCCAGCCGGCTGAAGGCCGCCTCCCCGTCCAGGTCGATGCAGAGCACGGGCCCGCCGGCCCTCACGGCGACGAAGTCCCTGCCCCTGCCCCCGTCCACCCGGCGGATCCCCACGCACCGCCCCGCCCGCCACACGCCCCGCTCGGGCGCCCCGCGCAGCACCCGCCACCAGCTGGGCTCCAGGCGGACCCCGCTCAGCGCCGCCACCGGCACGCGCAGCTCCCGCAGGCGCGCAGCCGGCCACTCCCGCCAGGACAGCCGGACGACGACCTCGGCGCCCTCGACCGATATCCGCGCCATGGCTCCTCCCTCGGCCTCGACGGCGGCCCTGCGCGGTGGCCCGCGCGGCGCCTACGCGCCTACCCGCGACAGCCGCCCGGACACGCGCCGGCTCAGCCGCCGCGCGGGGTGGGCCGTACCTCGAAGCGGCGGGAGCCGGCAGAGCCGTCAGAGTCGTCGGCTCCGCCGGCCGGGCCCGGGGGCTCCTCGTACACCTCGACCGCGCGCACCTCGGCCGTCGGCGGTCCGGTACGCATCCACTGGACCATCCGTGCGACGGCGTCCTCGTCCCCCTCGAACACGGCCTCGACCTCGCCGCCGGGCAGGTTGCGCACCCAGCCGGCCACTCCCCGGTCCAGGGCCGCACTGCGGCAGCTGTCCCGGAAGAACACCCCCTGCACCCTCCCCGAGACGACCACGCGCCGGCGCATCACGGCGCCGCCCCGGGGCCGCCGGGGCCGTGTCCACGCCAGGCCATGGGCATCGTCGCCTCCTGCTGCTGCTCCGGCCTTACCACCCCTCGACCCTGCCCCGGGCCGCCCGCCCGCGCAACGCGGCCCCACCCGGACCCGCGCAAGCGGCCTCAGCCGGCGGGAGCCTCCCCGGCGGGGTCCTCCAGCGGCACCACGAGCCCGATGCTCTCCGCGGCCACGGCGATGGCGTAGTCGAAGAACGCGGCCTCGTCCCGGACGCTGTCGTGGGTGCGGCTGAAGACCTGGAAGACCAGGAGCCCGATCAGATTGCTCCAGAGCACGATGCCGCGCTCGATCAGGTCCGGGAACGGCTCCCCGGGCACACCGCCGAAGAGCTCCGCCGCCGCCGGCAGGAGCAGCGGCGGACCGGGCACCGGCCGCCGCGGCGGGGTCAGTTCACCGGCCTCCAGTGCCGACCGTACGATGCCGGCGAGCACCGCGGGGGTACGCGAGGCGGGGCCGACGGTGTCCTGCGGGGCCTCGTAGCCGGGCACGGGCGAGCCGTAGATCAGCGCGAACTCGGCCGGCTGCTCGAAGGCCCAGTGCCGCAGCGCCCGCGCGGCCGCGAGCAGCCGCGCACCCGCCGACGCCCCGGCCTGCGCGGCGGCCCGGTCGGCCTGCTCCATCGCGGCGCCGGACGCGTCGTAGGCGTCGACCACCAGCGCGGTCAGCAGGTCGTCCCGGTGGGGGAAGGCAGCCTCCACCTCGGCCTGGGCCAGACCGGCCGCCCGGGCGACGGCCTCCAGGGACAGCCCCGCGGCCCCCGCTTCCCCCAGGTGCCGACGCGCTGTCTCCTTGACGGCAGCGGCTGACCCGGCGCCGGTGTCGGTCGAACTCAGAGCGGAATGGTCCATGTTGGAACCCTACCCGCCGGCCGGCACGGCCCTCCGTGCGGCCCGACGGGTGCCCCGCGGCGCGCTCAGCGGTCGTCTCGCATGTCGTCGAGGTCCCCCTCGTGCAGGTCGTGCATCACGTCGCGCATCGTCGCGTCCTCCCGGCCGCGCTCGTGGGCGACCTCGTCCGGGGTGCGCGGCCGGCCACCGGTCTTCAGCTGCTCCGGCTCCGGCGACCGCCCGCGGATCTGCTCCTCGCGGCCCTTGCCCGGCGTCTGGCGCTTGTCGTCCATACCGCCGCCCTGCTGCCTGTCTGCCCTGTCTGCGCCCATGACGGCTCACCTCTTCGCAATCCCCCTGAGCGGCGCCTATCCGCTCCCGCGCCCCCCAAACCCGCACGGCGCCCGGGCCGCCCCGTTACCGCCGTTTACCCCCGTGGGGCCCGGGCAGGCGCCGTCACAAGGGCATTCCAGAGGGAGGAATCCATGTCCCAGAAGATCCGAGAGATCATGACCGAGCGGCTCGTCACCACCGCGGCACAGGTCTCGGTGGCCGAGGCCGCGCGCCGGATGCGCGACGAGGACATCGGCGACGTCCTCGTCGTCGACGACGGCCACATCAAGGGCGTCGTCACCGACCGCGACCTCGTCGTACGGGTCCTCGCCGAAGGCAGGGAGCCGGAGCAGACGACCGTCGCAGACGTGTGCAGCGGAGACGTCGTCACCGTCAGCCCTGACGACGACATCGAGAAGGCCGTCGAACTGATGCGCTCCCACGCGCTGCGCCGGCTTCCCGTGACCGAGAAGGACCAGCCGGTGGGCATCGTCTCACTGGGCGACCTGGCCATCGACCGCGACAGCACCTCCGCACTCGCGGACATCAGCTCGGCCGAGCCGAACACCTGAGTCCCGGCCGCACCGCCCGCCTCTCCGGCGCCGCCCTCCCCGGGCGGCGCCGGCCCATCCCTCCCGGCCGGCCCCCGGCCGGGAACGCGTGTGCCCGGGGCGCGGCTACGGTTCAGCACGACCCGTCTCACGGAGGAAGTGCACATGAACCGCTCGTCCGAGTCCTTCCGACTCCTCCCCGGCGCCGCTGCCTCGCCGGTGATCCTGCACGTGCCGCACTCCGCGCGCGCCATACCCGAGTCCGTCCGCAGCGGCATCGTGCTCGACGACCGTGCGCTCGAACGCGAGCTGGACCACATCACCGACTCCCACACCGCGGACATCGCCGCGGCGGCCGCTGCCGCCTGCGCCGTCACCCCCTGGCAGTTCGTCAACCGGTTGTCCCGGCTGGTCGTCGACCCCGAGCGGTTCCCCGACGAGCGCGAGGAGATGCTCGCCGTGGGCATGGGGGCGGTGTACACGCGCACCACCCACCGGGAGCCCCTGCGCCCGGACGGCTTCGACGGACGGCCGCTGGTCGAGCGCTACTTCCACCCGTACGCGGAGGCGATGACACGGGCCGTGGAGGACCGGCTGACCGCCGTCGGGCGCGCCGTGGTCATCGACGTGCACTCGTACCCGGCGCAGGCCCTCCCGTACGAACTGCACGGCGACGGCCCCCGGCCGCCGATCTGCCTGGGCACCGACCCCTTCCACACCCCGCCGGCCCTGCGCGCCGCGGCCGAGAAGGCCTTCGCGGGCTTCGGCGGCACCGGGCTCGACAGCCCGTTCGCCGGCACGTACGTACCCTTGCCGCACTACGGGCGCGACCGGCGCGTCGGCGCGCTGATGGTCGAGATCCGCCGCGATGTGTACATGGCCGAGCCGGGCGGGCCCGCCGGCCCCGGGCTCGACGCCCTGGCAGGAGCCCTGGCGGAACTCGTCGACGCCCTCCACGCGTAGCGGCCGGCCCGCGCGGAACGCCCTGGGAGGTCCCGGAGAGCCGCCGGCGACCCGGCCGTCGGAGGAATCGAGCCCTCCGCTCCCTGCGTGCCAGACTGCGCGGATGCCGCCCTTCGTGACCGTCGCCGCCTATGCCCCGCCCGGAGCGGGGATGCTCGCCGCCGGGATCGCCGCCGAGGTGTTCGACGCCCGGGGGCCGGGCCTGCCCGCGTTCGACTTCGCGCTGTGCACCGACCGGCCCGGCCCGGTGCGCACCGACACCGGGCTGCCGCTGGTGGCCGAGCACGGCCTGGACCGGCTGGCCGCCGCCGACCTGGTCATCACCCTGCCCTGGGCGGACTTCCGCACGCCGCCCGGCCCGGCCGTGCTCGACGCGCTGGCCGCGGCACGCGAGCGCGGAGCGCTGCTCGCGGGGCACTGCGTGGGCGCCTTCGCGCTCGCCGCGGCGGGGCTGCTCGACGGGCGGCGCGCCACCACCCACTGGCGCTTCGCCGCGCTGCTGGCCGAGCGGTACCCGGCCGTGACCGTGGAACCGGAGGCCCTGTACATCGACGAGGGGCAGGTCATCACCGGCGCCGGGGCCGCAGCCGGCTTCGACCTCTGCCTGCACCTGCTGCGCCGCGAGTACGGGGCGGCGGCGGCCAACACCATCGCCCGCGACCTGGTGCTGCCCTCGCACCGGGACGGCGGCCAGGCGCAGTACCTGGCCACGCCCGTTCCGCAGGACTGCCAGGACGAGCGGCTCGCCGAAGTGCTCGACTGGGCCCGCGCCCACCTGCACGAGCCGATGCCGGTGGCCGAGTTGGCCCGGCGCGCCCTGATGAGCAGGCGCTCCTTCGCCCGCCGCTTCGCCGCCGCGACCGGCACCACCCCGCACGCCTGGGTGCTCGGACTCCGGGTGAGCCGGGCCGAGGAACTGCTGGAGACCACGGAACTGCCGGTCGACGAGGTGGCCCGGCTGGTCGGCTTCGGCAGCGCGGCCGTGCTGCGCGCGCAGTTCGTGCGCCGACGCGGGGTGCCTCCGCGCTCGTACCGGCGTTCCTTCACCCGCCTGCCCCGCCCCGGGGCGACGGCCTGAGGCCGGCCGGGTCGGCGCAGCAGCAGTTCTGACGGACGGTTCGCAGCCACGAACCCCTCGCGTGTTACCCGCCGGTAAGCAATGATGGCGGGCGACCAACGACACGGCCGGGGGCTGAGGCAGCGGTGACGACTTACGACGAACGGGCCAGGGTGCACGCCTTCCGGGACGACGCCCTGGGAGAGCACGACGCCGTCGGCCTCGCCGCGGCGATCCGGCGGGGCGAGGTCTCCGCCGCCGAGGCCGCCCGGGACGCGGCGGAGCGGGTCCGGGCGGTCGAGGGCCGCCTCAACGCGGTCCAGGTCCGCATCGACGACCCGGCGCCCACCCGCCCGCACGCCCGCGCCGCCGCAGCCGGCGGCGCCTTCGCCGGGGTGCCCACCTTCGTCAAGGACAACACGGACTACGCGGGCCTGCCCACCGGCCACGGCAGCGCGGCCTTCCGCCCGCGGCCGGCCCCCCGGCACGCCCCGTTCACCCGGCAGTTCCTGAGCAGCGGCGTCACGGTACTGGGCAAGACCAGGCTGCCCGAGTTCGGCTTCAGCCCCAGCACCGAGTACGAGGGCGCCGAGCCGGTGCGCAACCCGTGGCACACGGGCCACTCGGCCGGCGGCTCCTCGGGCGGCAGCGCGGCGCTCGTCGCGGCCGGCGCCGTACCGATCGCCCACGCCAACGACGGCGGCGGCTCGATCCGGATACCGGCCGCCTGCTGCGGGCTCGTCGGGCTGAAGCCGACCCGCGGCCGGGTCGTGGCGAACGCCCAGAGCCGCCGACTGCCGCTGGACATCGTCAGCGACGGCATCGTGAGCCGCTCCGTGCGGGACGCCGCCGCGTTCCTCGCCGCCGCCGAGGCGTACCGGCGCAACCCGCACCTCCCGCCGGTCGGACGGATGGAGGGCCCCTCCGGCGGGCGCCTGCGCATCGGCTTCCTGCTCGACTCGCCGAACGGCGTCCGCTCCGACGAGGCCACCCGGGCGGCGGTCGACCGGACCGCGGCCACGCTCCAGCGCCTCGGCCACACCGTGGAGCCGGTGGAACTGGCCGTCGACCCGCGCTTCACCGACGACTTCCTCACCTACTGGGGCATGCTCTCCTTCCTCCTGGGCGCCACGGGCCGCACCCTCGGCGCGGACTTCGACCGGCGCCGCATGGACGGCCTCAGCCGGGGGCTGCGCGAGGCGTACCTGGACGGCTGGCGGCGGACGCCCGGCGTGCTGCGCAGGCTGAAGCGCACGAGGGAGGCGTACGCGGCGTCGTTCCGCGGGCTCGACCTCGTCCTCTCGCCGGTGCTCGCCCACACCACGCCGCCGCTGGGCCACCTCAGCCCGACCGTCCCGTACGCGGCCCTCATCGAGCGGATCCTCGCCTACGTGGCGTTCACCCCGGTCAACAACGTCGTCGGCACGCCCTCGATCTCGGTGCCCGCCCCGGGTGCGACGGAGGAGGGGCTGCCCATCGGCGTCATGTTCTCCGGCCGCCCCGGCGGTGAACGGCAGCTGCTGGAGATCGCGTTCCAGCTGGAGGCCGACCGCCCGTTCCGGCGCATCCAGGACCTGTGACCTCCTCATGCGGGCCGGGCCGGCCCGCACGGGGCCGTCGAGGTGCGCGGGTTCCGGCCCGGCGGTAGCGTCGGTCGTGTGCGTTCCGTCCGCACCGCTGAGGCGCCGCCCGGCAGGGCAGCTCGGGGATTCCGGCACAGGAACGGGATCACATGGTCAAGCAGCCCCTCGACACGGCGGCCACGGCGGCCACGGCGGCCGCAGCGGCCGTCCTGACGTGCATGGCGGCGTTCGGCCCGGTCCCGGGCAGCGCCGCCGCCCCCGGCGCGGACGGCGCCATCGCAGGCACCGGCCCCACGGCCGGAGCGCGGTTCGTGCCCGGCCCCTGTCCGAAGACGCCGGAGCCGATCGCCGCCCTGGGCAAGGCGCGGTGCGGCTTCCTCGAGGTCCCCGAGAACCGCTCCCGGCCCGGCAGCCGGACCGTCAAACTGGCGGCGGCGGTGATACCGGCCGTCAAGGCGAAGTCCGGTGCCGATCCGGTGGTGTTCATGTCCGGCGGCCCCGGCGGCGAGACGTTCGACGACATCCCGTTCCTCGTCGACTCCGGCCTGAACCGGGACCGGGACCTGGTCGTCATGGCCCAGCGCGGCAATCTCCACGACCAGCCCAACCTGGCCTGTCCCGAGCTGGACCGCTTCGCCGCACGGTCCGTGGGGCTGCCGTCGTACGCCCCGTCGACGCAGCGGCTCATGGTCGACGCGGCGAAGCGGTGCCGGGACCGCCTGGCGGCCGACGGGACCGACCTGAGCGCGTACAACAGCACCGAGAACGCAGCCGACTTCGCCGACCTGCGCACGGCGCTGGGCATCAAGCGGTGGAACGTCTACGGCCACTCCTACGGCAGCGACCTGGCCCTGACCTACCTGCGCCTGCACCCCCAGGGGGTCCGCGCGGTGGCACTCGACTCCGCCGCACCTCCGCAGTACGTCTCCCTGCCGTTCGCCTGGGCCAGCGCGGGGGAGGGCCTCGGCCACCTCTACCGGGCCTGCGCGGCGGAGCCCGCGTGCAAGAGCCGCTACCCGGACCTCGCGCACACCCTGAACGAGCAGGTGCGCAGGCTGGAGGCCCATCCGCTGACGCTGAACGTGCGGCCGCCGCAGGGCGGAGACCCGGTGAAGGTCGTCCTCGACGGCGGCGCACTGGTGAACGTGCTGGTCGCCAAGGGGATTCCGTTCCCCGATGTCCCGGCGGCGATCGACGAACTCGCCCGGGGCCGTCCCGAGCGCTTCGCCAAGGCCCGCGCCGCGGGCTCGGTCCAGGTCGTCGGCCAGACGGCCCACGGCTTGACGAACTCGGTGGTGTGCAGCGAGTGGGTACCGGGCCACTCGGCGTCCGGCGTGCTGGAGGCGGGCCGCCGGGCCTTCCCCGCGTGGCCGGACCCGGTCCTGGCGCAGGCGCCCCAACTGGCCTTCCAGGAGCAGGTGTGCCGGGTCTGGAACGTCCCGGACCGCACCGCCGTGCAGCGGGTGGCCCCCGCCGGTTCGGTGCCGACGCTCTTCCTCAACGGGACGTTCGACATGAAGACGGGGGCGAGCTGGGCGCGGAGGACGGCCCGTGCGCTGCCCCACTCGACCACCGTGCAGATCCCCGGCATCGGCCACTGGGTGGTGCCCCAGTCGCCCTGCGCCCAGAAGGTGCTGGCCTCCTTCCTCACGCGCCCGACGGCGCCCGACACCGGATGCGTGGCCGGCCTCAGGTGGGAGCCGTTCACCATCACCCCCAAGTGACCAAGTGACCAAGTGACGGAGCGACCGAGCGACCGATTGGCCGAAGCGACCGAGCAACCGGGAGGGCAGATGTCTCCCCACCACGTGTTCCGCCGCCGTCCCGGGCGGCGGATGCGCGCCGCACCGGCCGTGGCGGCAGCGGGCATCCTCGTCACCGGCCTGCTCGCCGTCCCCGCGAGCGCGCAGGACACCCCCGTGCCGACCCCCACCGCCACCCCCGGCACCGGAGCGCTCGGAACGGTCGCACGGACCGCAGGCGGCGCCCGCTACGAGCCGGGACCCTGCCCCAAGACGGCCGACCCGGTCCCGGAGCTCGAGGGGGCCCGCTGCGGAACGCTCACTGTGCCCGAGAACCGCGCCAAGCCGAACGGCCGCACCGTCAAGCTCGGCGTCGCGATCGTGCCGGCGGCGGCCGCCACCCCGAAACCGGACCCGATCGTGTGGCTCGCCGGCGGACCCGGCGACGACGCGGTCGGAGAGGCGAAGCTGGCGGTCGACGGCGGCCTGAACCGCGACCGGGACCTGATCCTCATGTCCCAGCGCGGAACGTACTCCGCCGACCCGGCGCTCACCTGCGCCAACATCGACGAGTTCAACGCACGCGCCACCGGGCTCGTCTACGACGCGCCGTCCACCGAGCGCGTGCACGTCCAGGCCACGAAGGCCTGCCGCGACAAGCTGGCGGCCCGGGGGGTCGACCTCAGCGCCTACAACGACATCGAGAGCTCCGCCGACCTCGCGGACCTGCGCAAAGCGTTGGGCCTGAAGCAGTGGAACGTCTTCGGCATCTCCTACGGCACCCACCTGGCGCTGGTCTACATGCGCCTGCACCCGCAAGGCATCCGCTCGGTCGGCATCGACGGCATCCTGCCGCCGTCCACGGCAGGCTCCGCCCTGACCTGGAGCGCCGCCAAACAGGGCTTCGACGGCGTGTTCAAGGCCTGCGCCGAGCAGCCCGCCTGCAACCGCCGCTATCCCGACCTCCCGGCCACCTTCGAGCGCCTCGTCCGTCGGCTCGAAGCCCGGCCGGTCACCACCACCGTCACGCTGCCGGACAGCAGGAAGCAGGTCAAGGTCGTCCTGGACGGCGGAGCGCTGGTGAACTGGATGACCTCCGCCACCCATGTGGCGCCCCAGGTACCGCTGGCCCTCGACGAGCTGGCGCACGGCAAGCCCCGGCGGATCGCCGAGCAGTGGGCGGTCGCCAAGTACGGCCCCCAAGCTGTCGGCAGGCTGTCGCACGGGCTGGTCTACGGCGTGTTCTGCAGCGAATGGACCCCGTACGAAACCGAACAGCAGGCACTCGAGGGGGGCCGGGAGGCCTTCCCGTCGTTCCCCCGATCGGTCCAGGCGCAGGCTCCCCAGCTGACCTTCCTCCGTGCCGACTGCGACGCCTGGAACGTCCCCGCGGTACCGCGCTCGATCCGGGACGCCACACGCAGCGACATCCCCACGCTCGCCGTCTCGGGCGGGTTCGACGCCCAGACCGGGGCCGCGAACGGCCCGTACGTCGCCCGCACGCTGCCCAACGCCACGGTCGTCACGGTCCCCTACGAGCCCCACGTGGTGTTCGCGACGTCGAAGTGCGCGCAGGACATCACCGTCTCGTTCTTCGAGACCCCCACCGCACCGAAGACCGCGTGCCTCAAGAGCCTCAAGCCACCGCGGTTCGAGACGGGCCCCTGACAGGCCCGTACGCCGCCCGCACGCCCGCTTGACCGATCAACCTGCGGCAACGTACCTTCTGCCGCACCGACTCGTGAGCTGAGGGAAGGAGGCGACGTCGGATGTCCACCATCTCCGCACTGCGTCGCCTCGCCCACCACGTCGCCTGGACCCCGGGTCGTGTAGCACACGGCTGCTGAGCAGCCCTTTTCCCGGTGTGCCCTCGTGCGGCCCCGGTCTCTTTCGATCTCTGCAACCGCCTGCGGTTCGTCACCGCCTGCGCCTCGTCACCGCCTGCGGCACGTCGCCGCGCGCCGATGCGCACTGCGGCGGATTCCTTCCTGAGCTACGCCACCGAAACAGAAAGCTCCTGACATGGCGATGAGGACCACCGGATCCACTGCGCACCGAAAGGGGGATGTGCCGTGGTAGACGCGCAGATCACCGTCAACGGGAAAGAAGCGCCGATCGCACCGGCTGCGCCCCACACCACGGTGCTCGACTTCCTGCGCGAGCGCGGCCTCACCGGGACCAAGGAGGGCTGCGCCGAAGGCGAGTGCGGGGCCTGTTCGGTCCTGGTGGCCCGTCCCGGGGTGAACAACCCCACCGACTGGGTGGCGGTCAACGCCTGCCTGGTCCCGGTCGCGGCGCTCGACGGCCAGGAGATCGTCACCTCCGAAGGGCTCGCCACGCCCGGCGCACCCGGCACGCCGCCCGCGCTGCACCCGGTGCAGGAGGAGATGGCGGTCCGCGGCGGCTCCCAATGCGGCTACTGCACCCCGGGTTTCGTCTGCAGCATGGCCGCGGAGTACTACCGGTCCGACCGCTGCGCGCACGCCGATGGGGATGCCGGTGCCGGTGCCGATGCCGATTCCGGCGCAGGCCCGGCCGGCGCCACCGGCCCCGAGCACGGCCCGAACGGCTTCGACCTGCACGCGCTGAGCGGAAACCTGTGCCGTTGCACCGGCTACCGCCCGATCCGCGACGCCGCGTTCGCCGTCGGCACGCCCGCGAAGGAAGACCCCCTGGCGCAGCGCCGGGAGCAGTCCCCGCCCGAACCGGTCGCCACCGCGTACGTGAAGGACGGCAGCGCGTTCCTGCGTCCGAGCACCCTGAGCGAGGCGCTGCACCTGCTCCGCGAGCGGCCCGACGCGGTCGTGGTCGCCGGAAGCACCGACTGGGGCGTGGAGGTCAACATCCGCTCCCGCCGTGCCGGTTGCGTGGTCGCCGTCGACCGGCTGCCCGAACTGCGGGAGTTGCGCGTCGCATCCGACCACATCGAGATCGGGGCGGCGCAGACGCTCACCGAGATCGAGCGCCGCCTCGACGGAAGCGTCCCCCTGCTGGCCGAGCTGTTCCCGCAGTTTGCCTCCCGGCTCATCCGCAACAGCGCGACCCTCGGCGGCAACCTGGGCACCGGTTCGCCCATCGGTGACAGCCCGCCGGTGCTGCTCGCACTGGAGGCGTCGGTGGTGCTCGCCGGCGCCGACGGCGAGCGCGAGGTCCCGCTGGCGGACTACTTCACCGGGTACCGGCAGAGCGTGCGCCGCCCCGGCGAGCTCATCCGCGCCGTGCGCATCCCGCTGCCCCTGTCGCCGGTCACGGCCTTCCACAAGATCGCCAAACGCCGCTTCGACGACATCTCCAGCGTGGCGGTCGCCTTCGCCCTCGACATCGAGGACGGGACCGTCCGCAGGGCGCGCATCGGCCTGGGCGGCGTGGCCGCCACCCCGATCCGCGCCCTCGCCGCCGAGGCGGCCCTGGAGGGCAAGCCGTGGGCGGCACCGACCGTCGAGGCCGCCGCCCGGGTGCTCCGGGACCAGGGCACGCCGATGGACGACCACCGCGCCAGCGCCCGGTACCGCTCCGCGATGCTGGGCCAGAGCCTGCTGAAGCTGTACGCACAGACCACCGAGGCGGTGCCGTCATGAGCCATCTGTCCGAACGCCCCGAGAAGCCCGTCGTCGGCCTCCCGCTGCCCCATGAGAGCGCCCACGCGCACGTCACCGGGACGGCCCTCTACACCGACGACCTGGTCCACCGCACCAAGGACGTGCTGCACGCCCACCCGGTCCAGGTCATGAAGGCCTGCGGCAGGATCACCGCACTGCGCACCGGGCCCGCGCTCGCCGTGCCCGGCGTGGTCCGCGTACTGACCGGCGCCGACGTGCCCGGCGTCAACGATGCCGGCATGAAGCACGACGAACCGCTCTTCCCCGACGAGGTCATGTTCCACGGCCACGCCGTGGCCTGGGTGCTCGGCGAGACCCTGGAGGCGGCCCGGCTCGGTGCCGCGGCCGTCGAGGTGGAACTCGACGAGCGGCCGTCCGTGATCACCCTGCAGGAGGCGATCGCCGCGGGGAGCTTCCACGGCGCCCGGCCCGTGATGGTCTCCGGCGACATCGACGCCGGCTTCGCCGACTCCGCGCACGTCTTCACCGGCGAGTTCCAGTTCTCCGACCAGGAGCACTTCTACCTGGAGACGCACGCGGCCCTGGCCCTCGTCGACGAGGCCGGGCAGGTGTTCGTCCAGAGCAGCACCCAGCACCCCTCGGAGACGCAGGAGATCGTCGCCCACGTACTCGGCCTGCACAGCCACGAGGTGACCGTGCAGTGCCTGCGCATGGGCGGCGGCTTCGGCGGCAAGGAGATGCAGCCGCACGGGTTCGCGGCCGTCGCCGCACTCGGCGCCAAGCTGACCGGCCGCCCCGTCCGGGTACGGCTCAACCGCACCCAGGACCTGACCATGTCCGGCAAGCGCCACGGCTTCCACGCCGCCTGGAGGATCGGCTTCGACGCCGAGGGCCGCATCCAGGCCCTGGACGCCACCCTGACCGCGGACGGCGGCTGGAGCCTGGACCTGTCCGAGCCGGTGGTGGCCCGCGCGCTGTGCCACATCGACAACACCTACTGGATCCCCCACGCCCGCATCGCCGGCCGCATCGCCAGGACCAACAAGGTCTCCAACACCGCCTTCCGCGGCTTCGGCGGACCGCAGGGCATGTTGGTGATCGAGGACATCATGGGCCGGTGCGCGCCCCTGCTCGGCCTGGACCCGATGGAGCTGCGGGAGCGCAACTTCTACCGGCCGGGCCAGTACACCCCGTACGGACAGCAGGTCGTCCAGCCCGAACGGATCTCCGCCGTCTGGCAGCAGGTGAAGGACAACGGCGGGCTCGCCGAGCGCAGGCGCGAGATCGCCGCCTTCAACGCCGCGCACCCGCACACCAAGCGGGGCCTCGCGCTCACCGGCATCAAGTTCGGCATCTCGTTCAACCTCACCGCCTTCAACCAGGGCGGCGCGCTGGTGCTGGTCTACAAGGACGGCTCGGTCCTGATCAACCACGGCGGCACCGAGATGGGCCAGGGCCTGCACACCAAGATGCTCCAGGTGGCCGCGACCACGCTGGGCATCCCGCTGCACAAGGTACGGCTGGCCCCCACCCGCACCGACAAGGTGCCCAACACCTCCGCCACCGCCGCCAGCGCGGGGGCGGACCTCAACGGCGCGGCGGTGAAGAACGCCTGCGAGCAGCTGCGCGGGCGGCTGCTGCAGGTGGCCGGCACCCGGCTGGGGGCGAATCCGTCGGACGTGCGCATCGTCGAGGGCGTCGCCCGCGTCCTCGGCAGCAGCGAGGAGCTGGCCTGGGACGACCTGGTCCGCACCGCCTACCTCCAGCGCGTCCAGCTGTCGGCGGCCGGCTTCTACCGGACCGAGGGCCTGCACTGGGACGCGAAGGCGTTCAGGGGCTCGCCGTTCAAGTACTTCTCCCACGGCGCGGCCGCGGCCGAGGTGGAGGTGGACGGCTTCACCGGCCAGTACCGCATCCGCCGGGTGGACATCGTCCACGACGTCGGCGACAGCCTCTCCCCGATGATCGACATCGGCCAGGTCGAGGGCGGCTTCGTCCAGGGCGCGGGCTGGCTGACCCTCGAGGACCTGCGCTGGGACACCGGTGACGGGCCGCACCGCGGCCGGCTGCTGACCCAGGCCGCGAGCACGTACAAGCTGCCGAGCTTCTCGGAGATGCCCGAGGAGTTCAACGTCACGTTGCTGGAGAACGCCACCGAGGAGGGAGCGGTCTACGGGTCGAAGGCGGTGGGCGAGCCCCCGCTGATGCTCGCGTTCTCGGTACGGGAGGCGCTGCGGCAGGCCGCCGCGGCCTTCGGCCCGCCCGGGGTCAGCGTGGAGCTGGCCTCCCCCGCGACACCCGAAGCGGTGTACTGGGCCGTCGAAGCGGCCCGCGGGGCCCACGCCGCCCCCGCGCACGGAACCCCCGCGGGCACCGGCGCCCTGAGCCATGCCTGACCTGACCTGGGTGACCGCGGTCGCGCGGTTGCGGGCGCGCCGGGAACCCGGCGTGCTCGTGACCGTCGCGACCGTGCGCGGCCACGCACCCCGCAAGGCCGGGGCCAAACTCGTCGTGGGACGCACCGAGACCTGGGGCTCCATCGGCGGCGGCAACATCGAGGCCGTCTCGATCGACCGGGCCCGCGAGGTGCTCGAGGCACCCGACCCGGAGCCGGAGCTGATGGAGTTCGCCCTCAACGACAAGGTCTCCGGCCGGCACGGCGTGCAGTGCTGCGGCGGAGCCGTCGGCGTCCTGCTCGAACCGCTGCCGGTGGTCCCGGCGGTGGCGGTCTTCGGCGTGGGGCACGTGGGACTGGAGCTGGCCCGCATCCTGGCCCGCCAGGACCTGGACCTGCACCTGGTCGACAGCCGCCCCGGCCAGCTCGCCGACGAGCGCCTCGCCGTCCTCTCGGACGCGGTGGCCCGGATCCACGTGCACCACACCCCCCTGCTGCCGGAGGAGGTGCTCGCCGAACTCGCCCCCGGCACCCACGTGCTGATCATGACCCATGACCACGCCGAGGACGCCGCGCTGTGCGATGCCGCCCTGCGCACCCCCGGTCTCGGCACGATCGGGCTCATCGGCTCCGCCGCCAAATGGGCCCGCTTCCGCCACCGCCTGTCCACCGAGGGCGGCCACGATGCCACCGCGATCGACCGCATCAAGACCCCGATCGGAGTGGCCGGCATCACCGGCAAGGAGCCCGCCACCATCGCGGTGGCGGTCGCGGCAGACCTCCTGCGGACCTTCGAACACGACGGCGGGTGACCGGCCCCGGTCACGGGCCGTCCGCCTGCTGCTCCGCGTCCGCCCGGGCCTGAGAACGGCGAAGCCGTCGGAGGCGTTCGCTCCCCTGGCGGGGTGTCCGCGTGTGCCCGGCCGCGGCCGGGAACGGACCGGGCCGGCCATGCGTTGGAAAGGGCAGTGGCCGACGAGAGGTGGAGGTGTCCGCTGATGTCCACACGTGCGGTGATCGCGGCAGCCGGGATCCCGGTAGCCCTGCTGCTGTTCTGGCTGGTCGGGTTCTGGGCGGGCCTGCTGGTCCTGATCGGCGTGCCGGTGGCCGCCTACCTGCTGCTCGACCCCTCCCAGCGGCGCCGCGTGCGGGGGTTGTCCCGCAAGCAGCTCGGCCGCTGACGGCGCTCCGGCGCCTGGGCCGGGGCGGCGGGGATCAGTAGTAGTCCCGCATCAGCTCCGTGGCCCACTCCGGCTGCCGGTGCAGGCCGCGGGGGCCGAACTCCGCCATGTACGGCTTCAGGTCCAGGACCGGCGTGCCGTCCACCGCGTCCAGGCCCTCCACGTGCACGTCCAAGCCGTCCACCCCGAGGATCCGGCACCGCGACAGACCCAGCCGGTTCGGCCGGTTCTTGCCGCGCTGGGCGAAGATGCCGACCAGCGGCCAGTCCGGGTTGCCGCGCGGCCGCCGGGCCCCCGTCTCGACCTTCTCCACCGGGACCCGGTCGAAGTGGTACACCACCTCGACGTGGGAGAAGGCCTCCAGCCCGTACAGCGCCTCCGGGCCGAACCGGTCCGCGTCCAGCCGGATCACGGCCGTCTCCCGCCCCCAGTCGTCGTCGACCACGGCGGTGCGGCCGCCGACCACCACGGCCACCGGCCGCGATTCCACCAACATGACGTCTCCTCCCCGGTGTCCGGTCTGACGATCATGCCGGGCGCACGGCGACGCGGTCCAGAGCCGCGAGCAGCCCCGGCAGCTCCGGAAGCCCCCGCTCGCCGCCCCGCGGGACCGACAGCACCTCGCCCGGCTCCTCGTCCAGCAGGACGAAGGCCGGCCCGTCCGTACGGGCCACCAGCGACCACCCGGGCCCGTCCACCCGGAGCACCCGCGCGCCCTCCCCGGCGAAGGAGGACCGCACCCGGCCCGGCGGCGGGGGCGTGCGCGTGTACTCCAGCGCCTCGGCGAGCGCCCGGGCCAGCCCCGGATGCGCGGCGGCCGCGGCCCCGCCGTCCGTCGCGACCCGCTGGCGCCAGTCCGACCACTCCCGGGCGACCTGGTCCGCTCCCATCCGCCGCTGCACCGGGCCCCAGGCCTCGGCGGACGGCGGGGCGAGCGGCACCCGCCCGGTGCCGTCCGCGCCCTGCTCCGGGTCGTGCGGCTCGGGGATCCCGGGGGCGGCCACCGACAGCTCCAGCGGCCAGCCCGCCAGGGAGGCCACGATCGACCGCTCGTCGGGCGACAGGTCGTACTCCATCCCGCAGTCCCAGGACGCGATGGCCGCGGCGACGAGCGAGACGTCGTCCACGACGACCGTCCAGCGGGCGCCCTCCTCGTCCTGCCCCAGGACGAGCCCGTAGCCCCCGGGGGCCGGCGGGACGCCGAGCAGCGAGCAGGCCTGCGGGAAGTCGTCGCCGAAGACGCCCGGGAACTGCGCGGGGGTCAGCAGTACGGCGGTCAGCACGTAGAGCGAACCGCCTCCCTCCTCGTCGGACACGTGGCCTCCCGGTGCAGCGCTCGTCCTGTGGTGTCGTCGGCGTGCGCGCACCCTAACCAGTGAGTAGCCGCGGCGTCGAGAGGCTTCGCCCGAGGACCTGAGCCCGCGCTCCGCGCCCGTTCCCGCCGCCTGCCGGGCCCGGGGTCAGCCGTCCGTCGCCAGGCGGGCGGCGGTCTCCAGCAGGAGGGCGTGGACGAAGGCCTGGGGGAGGTTGCCGCGCAGCTGGCGCTGCGTGACGTCGAACTCCTCCGCGTACAGGCCCGGCGGCCCGCAGGCCGCGCGGTTGCGTTCGAACCAGCGCGCGGCCTCGACCGCGTGCCCCAGCCGGTGCTCGGCCAGGGCGACGACGAACCCGCACAGCAGGAACGCGCCCTCGGAGTCCTCCAGGGGCAGCGCGTTGTGCCGGAAGCGGTAGCAGTAGTGGTCCCGCGCGAGCTCCGCCAGGACCGCGTCCAAGGTGGCGCGGCTGCGCGGGTCCTCGGCCGGCAGGGCGCCGCGCAGGGCCGGAAGCAGCAGCGCCGCGTCCACGGCGGGGTCGGTGGGGGAGCGCTGCCAGCGGCCGTCGGGGTGCAGGCTGTCGGCGGCGGTGTCGGCGGTGATGCGGTCGGCGAGGGCCTGCCAGTCGGCCGCGAGGCGGCGGCTCGGCCGGGGCAGGGCGCCGGCCATCGCGCGGAGCCCGGCCGCACAGGTCAGCCGGCTGTGGGTCCAGTGGTCGGGGTGGAGTTCCCAGATGCCGGAATCCCTGCGGGTCCGGCGGGCGGCGATCGCCTCGGCCGCGGTCCGGGCGGCCTGCCGGCCGTCCGCGTCCAGCACGTCGTGGCGGGCAGCGGCGGCGAACAGCAGCAGGCTCTCGCCGAAGCAGTCCAGTTGGAACTGGCGGTCGACCCGGTTCCCGACGATGTCGAAGCCGCCCGGATACCCCGGCAGGTCCAGCCGCTTCGGGGAGGGCACGGCGTCGCCGTACACGGTGCAGGCGGGCGGCAGGTCCGGACCGTGTTCGAGCAGGCGCGCCGCGACGAACCGTACGGAGTCCTCCAGCAGCGGACGGGCCCCGGCCTCGGCGGCGGCCCTCCCGATGTAGCACTGGTCGCGGATCCACGCGTACCGGTAGTCGTAGTTCCGTCCCTGCTCGACGCGTTCGGGGAGGCTGGTGGTGGCCGCGGCGACCGTGCCGCCGCCCGGGACGGTCATCGCGCGCAGGACGGCGTACGCGTGGCGGGCGTCCGGGGGGCCGGGCACGGCGCGGAGCCCGGGCAGGTGCGCCTGCCAGCCGGCCTCCGTGGCCCGCCACAGCCGCTCCGCCGGCTCGCGCCGCTCCAGCGGGTGTTCCGCGAGCTCCAGGACGAGGTCCTGGCGGCCGCCCGGCTCCAGGCGCAGCCGCGCCTGCAGCTCGGGAAGACCGCCCGCCGTGCCGATCCGCGTATCCGGCGGACCGCTCCAGCGCATCCGCAGCCGGTTGCCGGCCCGCGCCGTCCAGCACCCGTCCTCCCCGCGCACGGGATCGCCCGTCCGCTGCCCGCCGAAGCCGGGGGCGACCTGGAGCCGCACCGTCAGCTCGGCCGGGCCGTCGACCGCCTCGATCCGGCGCAGCAGCACGGCGCGGTCCCGGTGGCCGGGATACGCCAGGGCCTCGCGGCATTCGACGATCCCGGTGCGGGTCACCCAGCGGCTGCGCCAGATGAGGCCGCCGGGCTCGTAGAAGCCGCCCCACACGTAGGGGCCCACCGGGGTGATGGTGTACCAGCCGGGGCCGCCGATCAGGGCGGCGAAGACGGCGTCGTCGTGCCAGGCCGGCGCGCACATCCACACGATCTCGCCGTGCGGTCCCACGAGCGCCCCGCGCCGGCCGTCCGCGAGCAGGGCGTAGTCGCGCAGCGCGTGCGGTGGGGGTGCATCGGGCGGCGCCAAGGGGACCTCCTCCCTGGGACGTGCGGTGGGGCTCAAGGGCCGGGGCGCCGCCCCGGAGCCCGCGCCGGAACGCCTGCAGGCTCCGACGCGCCGGCGGCAGCCCCTCCGGCCGGCCGGGCGTACCGGTCGAGCACCTCCGGCCGCGGTGTGAGGCCGAGGCCGGGGGACCCGTCGGCGCCGGGGAGCAGTTCGCCGCCCGCAGGGTCGAGGGCGCCGTCGAAGAGCAGGCGTTCGATGCGGACGTGGTCGTGGAACCACTCCACGTGCCGGAGGTTGGGCAGCGCGGCCGCCGCATGGGCGTGGGCGTGCGGGGCGCAGTGCGCGGAGAGCTCCAGAGCGTGGGCCTGGGCGAGCGCCCCGGCGCGCAGCCAGACGGTGAGCCCACCGCACCGGGTGGCGTCGGCCTGGAGGCAGTCGACGACGGGCGCCATGGCGGCGAAGTAGGGGAGGGCGAATCCGTACTCGCCGGCGGCCACGTCCGCACCGGTGGCGGCGCGGACCCGGGCGAGCCCCGGCAGGTCGTCGGAGGAGACCGGTTCCTCGAACCAGCGGACGTCGTACTCCCGGAAGCGCTCGGCCACCCGGATCGCCTGCTTGGCCGTGTAGGCGCCGTTGGCATCGACGTAGAGTTCCGTGTCCGGGCCCACGAGTGCGCGGGCCTGCCGGATGCGGGCCAGGTCCCGGTCCTCCCGGGTTCCCCACGACTCGCCAATCTTGATCTTGACGCGCGGAATCCGCTCCTGCGCGGCCCAGCCGCGCAGCTGCCGCTCCAGCTGCCCCTCGTCGTAGCAGGTGAAGCCGCCGCTGCCGTAGACCGGCACACTGCTGCGGGCACGTCCCAGGAGGTCGGCCAGCGGCACGCCCAGCAGCCGTGCCTTGAGGTCCCACAGGGCGATGTCGACGGCGGACAGGGCGTAGCCGCCGATGCCGGGGCGGGCGGCGTTGCGCAGCGCGCGGTGCATGGCCTCGTTCGCGGCCGGGACGTCGAAGGCGCTGCGGCCGGTGACCTGCCCGGCCAGCAGCTCGGTGACGACGCCCGCGGCGGCCGCCGCCCCGTACGTCCACCCCACGCCGCGGTGGTCCCCGGCGGCCGCCTCCACCAGGACCATGGTGGTGGAGTCCCAGGACGCGGTCCCGTCGGCCTCCGGGGCATCGGTCGGGAAGTCCAGGACCCGCACGTGCAGGGCCTCGACCAGCGGAGCCGGGCCGGGCGGCGTCGCGGTCCCCGCGGTCATGGGGTGCCTTCGGCCTGGTCCCCGCCTTCGGCCTGGTCCCCGCCCTCGGCCTGGTCCCTGCCCTCGGCCTCGTCCCCGCCCCCGTCCTGCTCCTCGTCCTCCCCGGACCCGCCCTCGACCGCGTGGTGGGCGGCCTCCCGCGCGAACTGCAGGAAGTCCGATCCGGCCAGCGCGGCCAGCGTGGCGCAGGCCAGCCGGGTGGCACCGGGGAGGAAGACGGAGCCGCCGGCCAGCGCGGTCGAGATCCACAGGCCGGTGCAGAAGGGGCAGGTCAGCAGCTCCCCCACCGCCTTGCGGGCGCCGCTCCCGCGGACCTCCTCGGCCAGTTCGGCCGGCCCGGACGTGCCCTGGAAACGGGTGAACGGCATCCGCAGCGGGCTGGTGACCGGATCCTTGGTGAGGAGCCGGGACAGCTGGTGGGTGGCGACCGCCTGGAGGGCGATGTCCTGCAGGCCCGGTGCCGGCGGCCGGCGCCCGGCGGCGCGCGCGATGCCGGCGAAGGCGAGGACGGTCGCGGCGTAGAGCCCCATGGCGCCGGTGTAGGCCCCGAGCGGGCGGTCCTCCCCGGCCGAGTAGCGGTGTGCTTCGTGGTCGAGGCGGTCGCGGATCGACCTCCAGGCGTGCTGTGCGGTGGTCACGGGTTCCTCCTGACGTCGCGGCCGCGTCGGGCGGCACGGGCGGTGGCCGCCCCGGCCGCCGTGCCGATCAGCCCGCCCAGGGCTGCGGCGGCGGCCGCACGGGCGGGCCCGGGCCGCGGCCGGGGCCGCGGGACGGCCTTCTCGGGGTGGTCGGCGGGCAGCGGCCCGTCGAGGGCGAGGGCGAGCGCCTCGGCCAGGTGCAGGGCCCGGCGCCCGGTGTCGGCCTGTTCGATCTGGGTGCGGCAGCTGAAGCCGTCGGCCAGGACGAGGGCGCCGGGCGCGGTGGCGCGGACGGCCGGCAGGACGCCCTGTTCGGCGATGGCCAGCGACAGTTCGTAGTGCCCGCGCTCGAAGCCGAAGTTCCCGGCCAGCCCGCAGCAGCCGGCGTCCAGGACATCGGCGTCCAGGCCGGCGCGGCGCATCAGCTCGCCGTCCGCCCCGGCGCCGAGGACGGCGTGCTGGTGGCAGTGGGTCTGCACGGTCGCCGCCCGGTCGGCCCGCGGCGGCCGCCACCCCTCGGGGGCGTGGTGGACGAGCTGTTCGGCGAGGGTACGGGTCCGACCGGCCAGCCGCCGGGCGTCCTCGTCGCCGGCGAGCAGGTCCGGGGCGTCGGAGCGGAACACGGCCGCGCAGGAGGGTTCGAGCGCGATGACCGGCGTCCCGGCGTCCAGCCACGGCCGCAGGCCGCGCAGCGTGCGCTCAAGGACCCGGCGCGCGCCGGCCAGCTGCCCGGTGGAGATCCACGTCAGGCCGCAGCAGACCGGCCCCGGCGGCACCGCCACCCGGAAGCCGGCGTCCTCCAGGACGCGCACGGCGGCGCGGGCGATGTGCGGGTGGAAGTGGTTGGTGAAGGTGTCCGGCCACAGCAGCACGGTGCGCGGGTCCCGCGGGTCGGGCTCGGGCCGCGCCTGCGCGCGCCACTGCTGCTGGAAGGACGCGGCGGCGAACGGGGGCGCGGCGCGCCGCGGGTCGACGCCGGCCGCCAGCTTCCCCAGTCGGCCCAGGCCCGGCGCCTGCAGCACGGCGTTGGCCAGGGTCGGACTCGTACGCCGCGCCAGCTGCGCCCACACCGGCAGCAGGCCCAGGGCGTAGTGCGCGGGCGGGCGCAGCCGCCCCCGGTAGTGGTGGGCGAGGAACTCGGCCTTGTACGTGGCCATGTCCACCTCCACCGGGCAGTCGGACGCGCAGCCCTTGCAGGCCAGGCACAGGTCCAGCGCGTCCCGCACCGCCGAGGAGCGCCAGCCGTCGGTGACGGGGGAGTCGCCATGGCCGTCGATCATCTCGAACAGCAGCCGGGCACGGCCGCGGGTGGAGTGCTCCTCCTCCCGCGTGGCCCGGTAGGAGGGGCACATCACCCCGCCCTCGTGGGAGCGGCAGTTGCCGACGCCGACGCAGCGCTGCACGGCCCGCCCGAAGTCGTGGCCGTCGCGGGCGAACGCGAAGTACGTGTCGCGCTGCGGCCGGGGCCGCCAGTCCGGGCCCAGGCGCAGGTCCTCGTCGGCGCGGTGCGGGTGGACCACCTTGCCGGGGTTCATCCGGTTGTCCGGGTCGAACAGCGCCTTGACCTCGCCCATCGCCCCGACGAGCGCCGGGCCGAACATCCGTGGCAGCAGCTCCCCGCGGGCCTGCCCGTCGCCGTGCTCACCGGAGAGCGAACCTCCGTACGAGGCCACCAGATCGGCCGCCTCGTACAGGAACGACCGGAACGCCTGCACGCCTTCGGCGTCGCGCAGTGCGAAGGGGATCCGGGTGTGCACGCAGCCCTGGCCGAAGTGCCCGTACAGCGACGCCTTCTGGTAGCCGTAGCGTCCGTAGAGCCGCTCCAGGTCCCGCAGATAGTCCCCGAGCCGCTCCGGGGCCACCGCCGAGTCCTCCCAGCCCTCCCAGGTCTCCGAGCCGTCGGGCGGCCGGGCGGTGACGCCGAGACCCGCCTCCCGGGTCTTCAGGAACTCCTGCTCCCGGGCGGGGTCGTCGGAGAAGGCCACGGAGGGGTCGTCCTGCGCCCGGCCGAGCGCGTGCAGCAGCTCGTACGCCTGCCGGTCGGCCTCGTCCTGCGTCGCGCCGCCGAACTGGACGAGCAGCCAGCTGTCGCCCTCCGGCAGCAGGTCCAGGGAGTCGAGGTGGACCTTCTCCTCGCGCATCAGCTGCGCCATCCGGCCGTCGACGGCCTCCAGTTGGGTGGGACGGCTGTGCTCCAGCAGCGCCGGCACCGCGTCCGCGGCGGCGAAGACGTCCTCGTACCCCAGGACCAGCAGGGCCTCCGCCGCCGGGACCTCCACCAGCCGGAGTTCCGCCCGCAGTACCGTCACCAGCGTGCCCTCGCTGCCGACGAGGGCGCCCGCGACGTCGAAGCCGTTCTCGGGGAGCAGGGAGTCCAGGTTGTAGCCGGAGACCCGGCGGGGGATCTTCGGGTAGCCGCGCCGGATCTCGGCCAGGTGGCGGGCGGCGATGTCCTTCAGGCCCCGGTAGAGCCGCCCGCGCGGGCCGCCCTCGGCCACGATCCGCTCGTACGCCTCCGTGTCGGTGGGCCCGGCCCGGAAGCGGACGCCGTCGTAGGTGAGGACCTCCAGGGTGCGGACGTTGTCGACCGTCTTGCCGTACGCCTGGGCGGAGGCGCCGCAGCTGTTGTTGCCGATCATGCCGCCCAGCGAGCAGTGGCTGTGCGTGGCCGGCTTGGGGCCGAACTTCAGCCCGTACGGCGCCAGCTGCCGGTTCAGCTCGTCCAGCACGATCCCCGGCTCGACCACGCAGGTCCGCGCCGCGGGGTCCACGGAGACCAGCCGGTTGCAGTACTTGGTCCAGTCGAGGACCACGGCCGTGTTGGTGCACTGCCCGCCCAGGCTCGTACCGCCGCCGCGCGAGAGCAGGGGTGCGCCGAAGCGGGCGCACACGGAGACCGCCCGCGCCCCCGCGTCCACGGTGCGGGGGACCACCACGCCGAGCGGGACCTGCCGGTAGTTCGACGCGTCGGTGGAGTACGCGCCGCGGCTTCCCGCGTCGAAGCGGACCTCCCCGTCCACCTCGGCGCGCAGCGCCCGTTCCAGACCGGCGAGGTCGGTCCCGGAGCCTGCTGCCACCGTCACTCCTCCTTCTCGCCGCCGCCCGGCAGGAACTCCTGGACCTTCGCCCGGAAGCCCTGGCGGACCACGGCGGCGCGGTCGCTGTCCCCGCGCAGCACCGAGGCGGCGGCGGACTTGATCTGGTCCCACGTGGCGTGCGGCGGGATGGGCGGCACCGCCGGGTCCGTACGGAAGTCGATGACGTACGGCCGGTCCGCGTCCAGCGCCCGGCGCCAGGCCGCGGTCACGCCGTCGGGGGACTCCACCCGCTCGCCGTCCAGGCCGAACAGGGCGGCGACCTCGGCGTAGGGCACGTCCGGGATGCTCTGCGAGGGCTCGAACGCCGGGGCGCCCTGCATGGCGCGCATCTCCCAGGTGACCTGGTTGAGGTCCTGGTTGTTCAGCACCGCCACGATCAGCCGGGGGTCGGACCACTCGCGGTGGTACTTCGCCGCGGTCAGCAGCTCCGCCAGCCCGTTCATCTGCATCGCGCCGTCGCCGACGAGGGCGACGGCCGGCCGGTCGGGGTGGGCGAACTTCGCGCCGATGGCGTACGGCACGCCCGGCCCCATCGTCGCGAGGGTGCCCGAGAGGGAGCCGCGCATCCCGTCGCGCATCCGCAGGTGCCGCGCGTACCAGTTCGCGGCCGACCCGGAGTCCGCGGTGATGATCGCGTTCGACGGCAGCAGCTCGTCCAGCGCATGGACCACGTACTCGGGGTTGACCGGATCGGCCGGCACCTCGGCCCTCCGCTGCATGACCTCCCACCAGCGGGCGGTGTTGGCCTCGATCGTCTCGCGCCACGAGCGGTCGGTACGCCGCCGGAGCAGCGGCGCGAGGCGCCGCAGCGTCTCGGCCGCGTCCCCGACGAGGTTCAGCTCGAAGGGGTAGCGCAGGCCCACCATGGCCGCCTCGATGTCGATCTGCACCGCGCGCGCCTGGTCGAACTCCGGCAGGAACTGCGTGTACGGGAAGCTGGAGCCGACCACGAGCAGGGTGTCGCAGTCCCGCATCATCTCGTACGAGGGCCGGGTGCCGAGCAGCCCGATCGCGCCCGTGACGTACGGCAGGGTGTCCGGCAGCGCGTCCTTGCCGAGCAGCGCCTTCGCGACCCCCGCACCCAGGAGGTCGGCGACCTGCTCCACCTCGGCGCGGGCGTGCCGGGCGCCCTGCCCGATGAGCATCGCCGGCCGCTCGCCGGCGTTGAGGATCTCCGCCGCCCGCGCGAGGTCCTCGTCGGCCGGCACGGGGGCGTAGTGCCCGACACCCAGGCTGGAGGGGACCTGCTTGAAGACGTGGGCCGGCGGCTCGTAGTCGAGTTCCTGCACGTCGGCCGGGATGATCAGCGCGGTGGGGGTGCGCTGGGTGGCGGCGATCCGCAGGGCCCGGTCCAGGACGTTGGGCAGCTGCGCCGGTACGTTGACGGTCTCGCAGAAGGCGGAGGCGACGTCCTTGTAGAGGGAGGCCAGATCCACCTCCTGCTGGTAGGAGCCGCCCATGGCGCTGCGGTCGGTCTGCCCGACGATGGCCACCACCGGCACGTGGTCGAGCTTCGCGTCGTACAGGCCGTTCAGCAGGTGGATCGCACCCGGTCCCGAGGTGGCCGCGCAGACCCCGGTACGGCCGGAGAACTTGGCGTAGCCGACGGCCTGGAACGCCGCCATCTCCTCGTGCCGCGCCTGGATGAAGCGGGGCCGGTCCTCGGCCCGCCCCCAGGCCGCCAGGAGGCCGTTGATCCCGTCGCCCGGGTACGCGAATACGTGTTCGACGTCCCATGCGCGCAGCCGCTGCAACAGGTAGTCGGCAACCTTCATCGTCCTGCTCCCTCGTGGTCGGTCCGCTCGCGTCCGCCCCCGCCTCCCGCGTCTGCCCGACCGTCCGTGCCCCATGCACCCCCGGTCGGCCCCGGCTACCGGCACGTAGAGTTGGCCCTCCGCAACGGAAAGGGAGCACCAGGTGCAGCGTTACGACCGGCTGAAGGAGATCCTCCGTCTGGACCCGGACAAGGACTTCCTCACCATCTACCGGCTCACCGCCACCTACGAGTTCCCCTGGGACTTCACCCGCGCCCTCGAGCTCGCACTCTTCCGGACCTACGCCGTCCCGAGCATCGGCCGCCTCCTCGCCGAGACCGGCGAGTTCACCGGGCGCGCACAGAAGCGCTACGACGACACCTCCCTGCTCCTGGACGCCGTCGTCGAGCACGGCTTCGAGCACGACACCGCGCGCACGGCGATCCGCCGCATCAACCAGATGCACCGCAGCTACGACATCCCGAACGAGGACATGCGCTACGTCCTGTGCACGTTCGTGGTCATCCCGCCGCGCTGGCTGGACGCCTACGGCTGGCGCCCCATGACCCACCACGAGCGCCGCGCCTCCGCGCACTACTACGCCACCCTCGGCCGGCACATGGGGATCAAGGACATCCCGGCCTCCTACGAGGAGTTCGAGGAGACCCTGAACGCCTACGAGGCGGAGCACTTCGGCTGGGACGAGGGCGGCCGCAAGGTCGCCGACTCCACCCTGGACCTGATGGCCTCCTGGTACCCGGCGCCGCTCGCCCCCGCGGTGCGCGGCGCAAGCCTGGCGCTGCTGGACGAGCCGCTGCTGGACGCCTTCCGCTTCGAGCGCCCCCGCCCGCAGGTCCGGAAGCTGGTCCGCGGCGCCCTGCGGCTGCGCGGCCGCGCCGTACGGCTGCTGCCCCCGCGCAGGACCCCGCACTACGCCCGCCAGAACCCGGAGATCAAGGGCTACCGCGGCGGCTATGACGTGGGCGAGCTCGGCACGTTCCCCGTGCCCGGCTCCGGGGGGTGCCCCCTGCCGCATCCCCGCCGGCCGGCCGGAGCCGAGGCCCAGCCCCCGGCCTGATCCGGAGCACCTGCGCGGGCCCCGGGGGCGGGGCCCTCGTACACAGGAAGGGCGGACCGGCTCGGGGGCGCGGTTCAGGCGCGGCGCAGGGCGACGGCCAGGAAACGCGCGTCCTCGTCGGCGTAGCGGAGCAGCTCCCAGCCCGAACCCGCCAGCAGGGGGCCGAGGTTGTGCTCGGCGCGCAGGTCGTCCGGGGTCAACGCGCGGCCGTGGCGGGCCGCCAGCGCCGCCCGCCCGATCGGGTGGAACAGGGCGAGCCGGCCGCCGGCGCGGACGACCCGGGCCAGCTCCCGCAGGTTCGCCGCCGGATCGGGCAGGTGCGCGACGAGCCCCGAGGCGAACACCGCGTCGATCGCCGCGTCGCGCAGCGGCAGCCGGGACACGTCCGCGAGCAGCAGCGCGCCGTCCGCGTCCCGCCCCGCCCGCCGCGCGGCGGTCAGCATCTGCGGGGTGAGGTCCGCGCCGAGCACGGTGCCGGCCGGGCCCACGGCCGCACGCAGCGCGGGCAGCGCCCGCCCGGTCCCGCAGCCGGCGTCGAGCACGCGGTCGCCGGGGCGCAGCCCGAACTCGGCCACGGCGCTCTCGAACGCGGGCCCGTCGTCCGGGAACTTCTCGTCCCAGCCGGCAGCGCGCTGCCCGAAGAACTCCTGCACCTGCCGGGGATCGCGGTCGTCCCGGGGCTTGTGGTGGTCCCGCGGCTTGCGGTCGTCCCGGGGCTCGGGGTCTTCAGTCATGGGCCCATGATCCCGCATCGGTGCGCACGCCGTCCGGCGCGCCCCCGCGCGGGCGGCCGGCGCGCAAGGTGGCGTCCGGTGCGGTCGAAGACGAACGTAGCTCTGTCATATTCCAGCAGTTCCCGCTGGTTTTGAAATGCTCCCCTTGTTCGGCACCTCACCCGGACTAGCGTCCCGGGGCCATGGGACACCTCGACCACGCGGCGTACGGCTGGCTCACGCCCGTCCTGTCATACGTGATGGCATGCATCGGCGCCGCCCTCGGGCTGCGCTGCACCGTCCGCGCGCTCGCCGCGACCGGACCCTCGCGCCGGAACTGGCTCCTCACCGCAGCATCCGCCATCGGCACCGGCATCTGGACCATGCACTTCGTCGCGATGCTCGGCTTCGACGTCACGGGCACCGAGATCCACTACGACGTGCCCCTGACCGTCCTCAGCCTGCTCGTCGCCATGGTCGTGGTCGGCGCCGGCGTCTTCGCCGTCGGATACGGCAACCAGCGCCGCCGCTCCCTCCTCCTCGGCGGCCTCACCACCGGCCTGGGCGTCGCCAGCATGCACTACCTCGGCATGGCCGCCCTGCGGCTGCACGGCAGCGTCTCCTACGAGCCCCTCACCGTCGGGCTCTCGGTCGCCATCGCCGTCGTCGCGGCCACCGCCGCGCTGTGGGCCGCGCTCCACATCAAGGCGCCGGCCGCCGTCGCCGTCGCCTCGCTGGTCATGGGCGCGGCCGTCAGCTCCATGCACTACACCGGGATGACGGCCGTCGCCGTGCGGGTGGCGCCCTCGGCCCAGGCCCTGCCCGGGGCCACGGCCATGCAGTTCGTCTTCCCGCTCGCCGTCGGGCTCGGCTCCTACCTCTTCCTGACCTCTGCGTTCGTGGCCCTGTCGCCCACCGCCGACGAGCGCGCGGCATCGGCTTCGGCATCGGCGTCCGCATCGGCGTCAGCCTCTGCGCCCGATTCCGCTTCCGCCTCTGGGTCCGCGTCCGCTTCGGCCGCCGCGTCCGCCCGCTGACCCGCCGCCCGTCCACCCGCCCGCAGGACCGGACCCGGAACGAGGAGCTCCATGCGCACATCCCGCAGACGACCGGACGCGGCGCCGCCGCGGCTGCCCGCACCACCGGCGCGCGGCCGGCGGGCCCACGCCGGGCCGCCCGCCGAGGAGCCTGAGCCTGAGCCGGGGGCGGCCGGGGAGCGGACGGCGGCGGGGGCGGCTGCGGAGGGTCCGGTCGGCGCGGGGCGTGTCCGGCCGGGTCTGCGCCTGCGGCCCGCGACGGTCCGGGCGAAGGTCGTCTCCCTGCTGATGGTCCCGGTGGTCTCCCTGCTCGCCCTCTGGGGCTTCGCCACCGTCAACACCGCCCGCGACATCGCCCGGATCGGCCGCGTCCAGCGGATCGACCAGGAGATCCGCACCCCGGTCGCGGCCGCCGTCGGCGAGCTCCAGGCCGAGCGGCGCGCCGCCGTCCGCTACCTGGCCGAGCCCGCCGCCGAGCGCGCCACCGAACTGGACCGCCAGCAGCGCCGCACCGACGACGCCGTCCGGCGCCTCCGGCTCGGCGAGCGGCACACCGTGGCCGAGTCCGGCGACCAGCGCACGGAGGTCGTCGTCCGCCTCGGCGCCTTCGTCGCGGCCGCCGAGGGGCTCGGCACCGCCCGCAAGGACATCGCCGACCGGCGTGCGACCGCGGACGCGGCGTACGAGACGTACACCCGTGTCGTGGACGCCGCCCTCGCCGTCACGGGCTCCCTCTCCGGCGGGGCGCAGGCCGAGCTCGGCCCCGGGGCACGCGTGCTGCTCGAATTCGCCCGCGCGGGGGAACTCCTGGCCCGGGAGGACGCGTTGATCTCCGTACCGGGCCAGCGCAGCGCCGAATCGGTTCGGCGGCTCACCGGCCTCGTCGAGACCCGCCGCGCCCTCACCGACAGCTCCGCGGGCGACCTGCCCGCCGCCCAGCAGGACGCCTGGCAGGCCGTCGCCAAGGGTGCCGCGTACGCCGAACTGACCGGCGCCGAGGACCGGGTGCTGGCCGCCGGCACCGCCAAGGACCCGCGGGGCGCGGCCGCCGGCTGGGAGGCCGCGTACACGAGCGTCAGCAGCTCCATGCGGGAGATCGAGGCGGCCGCGCACGCCGGAGCCGCCGACCGCCGCGACCCCCTCGCCGCAGGCGCGCTCGGCCCCGCCGGGGCCGCCGTGCTGCTGGGCCTGGCGGCCGTGGCCGCCTCGCTCGTGATCTCGGTCCGCATCGGCCGCGGCCTCGTCGTGGAACTGGTGTCGCTGCGCAACACCGCCCTGGAGATCGCCCACCGCAAGCTCCCGCACGCCATGGACCGGCTGCGCGCCGGCCGGGACCTCGACGTGGATGCGGAGGCACCGTCCCGGCCCGCCGCGGAGGACGAGATCGCCCAGGTCGGCGCCGCCCTCGCCACGGTGCACCGGGCCGCGCTCGGCGCCGCCGTCGAACGCGCCGAGCTCGCCAGCGGGGTGAGCGGCGTGTTCGTCAACCTGGCGCGGCGCAGCCAGGTCCTCGTGCACAAGCAGCTCACCCTGCTCGACTCCATGGAGCGGCGCACCGACGACCCCGGCGAGCTCGGCGACCTCTTCCGCCTCGACCACCTCACCACCCGCATGCGCCGCCACGCGGAGAGCCTGATCATCCTGTCGGGTGCCGCCCCGGGGCGGGCCTGGCGGGTGCCCGTCCCGCTGACGAACGTGGTCCGGGCCGCCGTGTCGGAGATCGAGGACTATCCGCGCGTGGAGGTCCGGCAACTGCCGGAGGCCGCGGTCGTCGGCGGGGTCGTCGCCGACCTCACCCACCTGCTCGCCGAACTCATCGAGAACGCCGCCCAGTTCTCGCCGCCCCACACCAAGGTCCGGGTCAGCGGCGAGCCCGTGGGTGTCGGATACGTCCTGGAGGTCGAGGACCGCGGCCTCGGCATGGGCCGCGAGGCCCTGGACGAGGCCAACCGCCGCATCGAGCAGTCCGGCGCCCTCGACCTCTTCGACAGCGACCGGCTCGGGCTCTTCGTGGTCAGCCGCCTGTCCGCCCGGCACGGCGTGCGGGTGCACCTGCGTCCGTCGCCGTACGGGGGCACCACCGCCGTGGTGCTCCTGCCGAACTCCGTGCTCCAGGGGGCGCTCGGGCCCGCGTTCGGCCCGGCCGTGCACGACCCGGGCCGGGAGGCGGCGCCGGAGGTCGCGGCGGCTGCGGCCCGGCAGGGGGAGGCCGTCCCGCAGCAGCCCGCCGTGGCAGCCGTGCCCGCGGCGTCCGCTGTGTCCGCTGTATCCGCCGTGCCAGCATCCGCGGTATCCGCCGTACGGGAGGAAGCGCGCGGGGTCCCGGCCTCCGGCGGCGGTGCCGTACGGGAGGAGCCCGTGCACCCCGGCCTGCCCGCGCCGGTGGCCTCACTGCGGCCGCGCGGCGGCGCGGGGAGCGCGGCTCCCCGTACGCAGGCCCCCGCGGCGGCGCAGGCACCCGAACCCGCCGCGCCCGCCGCGGAACTGCCGCGCCGTGTGCGCCAGGCCAGCCTGGTCCCGCAGCTGCGCGAGGTCGCGGCCGAGAAGGCGTCGGCCGCGGCGGCCCCGCCCGCGGATCCGCCGCGGCGCAGCCCGGAGCAGGCCCGGGACCGGATGGCGGCCTACCGGGCCGGCTGGGTCCGCGGCGCCCGGGAGAACTCCGACCACCCAGGCAGCAGCGAAGGAGAAGCGTGATGATCGAGTACCGCAGATCCGGCCCCGGCGGCGGTGTCCGCAGGGCCGGTGAACTGGACTGGCTGTTGGACGAGCTGGTGGTCCGCGTCCGCGAGGTCCGCCATGCCGTGGTCCTGTCCGGCGACGGGCTCCCGGTGGGTGCGTCGAGCGCCCTCGGCCGGGAGGACGCGGAGCACCTGGCCGCCGTGGCCTCCGGTTTCCACAGTCTGGCCAAGGGGGCGGGCCGGCACTTCCGGGTCGGCGGAGTGCGGCAGACGATGGTGGAGATGGACGAGGGGTTCCTCTTCGTCGCCGCGGCGGGCGAGGGCTCCTGCCTGGCCGTGCTCAGCACGGGCGGCGCCGACATCGGGCTGATCGCCTACGAGATGGCCCGCCTGGTGAAGCGGGTCGGGGAACACCTGTACACGCCGCCCCGGTTCGGGGCCGAGCCGCCGGCCGCGGGCTGAGGACGGCGGTCCGGTCCATGGACGTCCAGTGGTACGACGCCGAAGCGGGCCCGCTCGTCCGCCCGTACGCCATGACCGGCGGGCGTACGAAGCCGGGCCCGCACGGGGTGCGGTTCGACCTGATCGCGCTGGTCGTGGTGGACGCCGGGGCCGCGGACGCGGCGGACGAGGCGCTGCTCGGCCCCGAGCACCGGGCGCTGCTCCGCCTGTGCCGGTCCGAGACCCAGTCGGTGGCGGAGCTCGCCGCTGACGCGGACCTGCCGGTGGGGGTGGTGCGGGTGCTGTTGGGCGACCTGCTGGAAGCGGGGCACGTGAGGGTCAGCAGGCCGGTACCGCCCGCCCGGCTGCCGGACGAGCGGATTCTGCGGGAAGTCATCGAGGGATTGAGAGCGCTGTGATGGGACGAAGGCATGACGACCGGGACGCCGAGGACGCCGAGGCCGGCGGTGACGGCGGCGAACCGGTGGCCCTCGCGCTGAAGATACTCGTGGCAGGCGGCTTCGGGGCCGGCAAGACCACTCTGGTCGGCGCGGTCAGCGAGATCCGGCCGCTGCGGACGGAGGAACTGCTCAGCGAGGCAGGCGAGCTGGTCGACGACACCGGCGGCGTCGCGAGGAAGACGACCACGACCGTGGCCATGGACTTCGGGCGGATCACCGTCCGGGCCGGTCTCTCGCTGTACCTGTTCGGGACGCCGGGGCAGGACCGGTTCTGGTTCCTGTGGGACGAGTTGGCGCAAGGAGCCCTGGGGGCCGTGGTGCTGGCGGACACCCGGCGCCTGGAGGACTGCTTCCCGGCGGTGGACTACTTCGAGCACCGCCGCATCCCGTTCGTGGTGGCCGTCAACTGCTTCACGGACGCGCGCCGGTACGGGGCGCCCGACGTGTCGCGGGCGCTGGACCTGGAGACCGGGACTCCGGTGGTGCTGTGTGACGCCCGGGACAGGGATTCGGGCAAGGAAGTCCTGATCAGGCTGGTGGAGTACGCGGGGAGGGTGCACACCGCGCGGCTGCTGGAGTCGGTTGATCCGCAGGCCGGAGCGGTGTGAGCCGGCCCGCTGCGGGGTCGCGGGGCGCCGGCGGGGTCCGTGGCGGCGTTGGTTCGGACCTTGCCGGAAAGGCCCTGGTGGGGAAGGCTTGCGGCACGTACTGCGCGGGGTGCGGCGCGGCCGGGCCGGCGGCGTCGACGGGGAGGGGCTGGGTATGGCACTGGACAAGCAGCTCGACTGGCTGCTGGACGACCTGTCCCGCAGGGTCCAGCAGGTCCGGCATGCGGTGGTGCTGTCCAACGACGGGCTGGTCACGGGCGCGAGCGCCGGGCTGGTACGGGAGGACGCGGAGCACCTGGCGGCGGTCGCGGCGGGGCTGCAGAGCCTGGCGAAGGGGTCGGGACGGCACTTCGGGGCCGGGGAGGTGCGGCAGACCATGGTCGAGTACGACGACGGGGCCCTCTTCGTCATGGCGGCGGGCTCGGGCAGTTCGCTGTGCGTGCTCAGCTCTGCGGAGGCCGACATCGGGCAGGTCGCGTACGAGATGACGCTGCTGGTCAACCGGGTGGGCGAGCACCTGGGGGTGGCGGAGCGGCGGATCACCGGCGGCTGACGGCAGCGGGCCGGGATCCGGTCCCGACCTCGGGTTCGGCCTCGCTTCGGGAGTTATCCACAGGCCGCGCAGGGTGTCGTGACGGTGGGTTACGTTCTTCACGCAGAGTGATGGAGATGCGATGCGTGAGGGGGATCGTCATGAACGTTGCGACGCAGCCGCGGGTCCGGGCCGGGGTGTCCGCAGCAGCGGGGCCGACGGTGGGCGGGGCCAGGGCCGCCGGCGAGCTCGGGCTGAGCCGGGGCGAGTTCGCCCGGGCCGTCCAGCTGGGGATCGTACGGGCCGCGCCGCCGGCCCCCGGCGGAGGAGCCCGCTACACGCGGGCCGAGCTGGACCGGGTCAGGGCGGCGGAGGGCTTCCCGGACGCGCTCCGCGCGCGGGTCGAGACCGTGGCCGGGGCGGAGCCTGCGGGCGCGCTCATGGGGATCGGGCCGAGCCGGTTCATCCGGCTCGCCCGGTGCGGGCACCTCGCCCCCGTCGGCTACCGGGTCAACCGGTACCGGGCGGTGGTGTGGCTCTATCTGGCCGCCGAGTTGCGGAAGTTCGCCGCCGCGCAGCCGGAGCTGCTGAGCGGGGGCGCGCCCGCGCAGGACCGTGAGCTGATGGCGGCCAAGGCGGACCTGCGCCCGCGGCAGTGGCGCAGCCGGCACGTGGGGCTGCTGCTGAGACGGACCGCCGACCCGTGAGAGCGGGCCGCCGTCCTGGCCTCCGTGCTCCCGGAGGAGGAGCTGGCACAGGCCGTGCCCGACCCGGCGGAGCGGGTCGTCCTCGCCGCCCTGGCCCCGCCCCTGCCGTACGGCCACCCGCAGCACCCGGCCGCGGCGGCCGTCGCCCAGCGGCTGCTGCGGGCCGAGTCGCCGGAGGAGGTGCACTGGTACCGCACCAGCCTGGACTTCGCCCTGACCGGGGTGCGCGGTCAGTCGAACTCGACGGGGGAGAGGGGGCCGACGTAGACCCAGGCCCCGCCCTCCCGGGTGAAGGCGCTGTTCTCGTGCAGGGACCCGGCGTGCCGGCCCTCGCGGTAGTGCGCCCGGAACTCCACCGAGCCCTCCGTCTCGAACATCCCGCCGCGCTCCGTGCCGAGGATCTCCAGCTTGACCCAGCGCTGGTCGGGGTCCAGGTCGAGCGCGCCGGGGCGGGTGTCCGGGTGCCAGGACCGCATCAGGTAGGCGGTGTCGCCGACGGCGAAGGCGCTGAAGCGGGACCGCATCAGCAGTTCGGCGGTGGGGGCCTGCTGCGCGCCGGAGTGGAAGCGGCCGCAGCACTCCGGGTAGGCGGCGGGCAGCCCGCAGGGACAGGGGAGGGCCGGCTGGGGCATGGCGGTGATCAGCTCTTCGGGGTCGGTGCGGCCGGCGCGGACGGCCGGGCCTGCGGGGAGGGATAGGGGCGGAAGAGGCCTTCCTGGACCACGGAGACCAGCAGCCTGCCCTCCAGGTCGTAGATGCGGCCGCGGGCCAGGCCGCGGCCGCCGTGCGCGATCGGCGACTCCTGGTCGTACAGGAACCACTCGTCCGCCCGGAACGGCCGGTGGAACCACATGGCGTGGTCGAGCGAGGCCATGTCGAAACCGCGCATGCCCCACAGGGGCTCCACGGGGATGCGCACGGCGTCGAGGAGGGTCATGTCACTGGCGTACGTGAGGGCGCAGGTGTGCACGAGAGGGTCGTCGCCCAGCGGGCCGACGGCGCGCATCCACACCGCGCTGCGGGGATCGGCGTTCTTGAGCTCCTGCGGGGTCCAGCGCAGCCGGTCCGTGTACCGGATGTCGAAGGGCTGGCGGCGGGCCATCCGCTCCAGCGCCTCGGGCAGCGCGCCCAGGTGCTCGCGGATCTCGTCCGCCACTTTCGGGAGCGTGTCCGGGTGGGGGAAGTCGAGGCGGGGAGGGAGCTGGTGCTCGATGCCGCCCTCCTCCGGATGGTGGAAGGAGGCGGTCAGATTGAAGATCGTCTTGCCTTGCTGGACCGCGGTGACGCGGCGCGTGGTGAAGGACCGCCCGTCGCGCACCCGCTCCACCTGGTACACGATCGGCACCCCGGGGATGCCGGGGCGCAGGAAGTACGCGTGCAGGGAGTGGACCGGCCGGTCGCTCTCGGTGGTGCGGCCGGCGGCCACCAGGGCCTGGCCGGCAACCTGCCCGCCGAAGACGCGCTGGAGTGACTCCTGCGGGCTGGCGCCGCGGAAGATGTTGACCTCGATCTGCTCCAGGTCGAGCAGATCGACCAGTCTCTCGGCGGGGTTCGTCATCAGAGCCTCTCCACTGTCGTCTCCGGTCGGGCCGGTCGCCCTCCGGCGGGGGTCAGAGCGTGCCGAGCTCGCCGACCGAGGTCACCCGGATGACCGCCCGGCCCTCCTCGTCGGAGGCGGCGAGGTCCACCTCGGCGCTGATGCCCCAGCCATGGTCGCCGTTGGGGTCCGCGAAGGTCTGGCGGACCCGCCACAGGCCGTGCGCCGGGTCCTCCTCGATCTGCAGCAGCTTCGGGCCGCGCGCGTCGGGGCCGGTGCCGAGGTCGTCGTACTCGTCCCAGTAGGCGTCCATGGCCTCGCCCCAGGCGTCGGCGTCCCAGCCGGACTCGGCGTCCAGCTCGCCCAGCTCGTCGATGTGGTCCAGGGCGGCCAGCTCCACCCGCCGGAACATGGCGTTGCGGACCAGGACGCGGAAGGCGCGCGCGTTCGCGGTGACCGGCTTGACCTGGTCGGCCTTGTCCTGGGCCTCCTCCGCCGTCTCCACCTCCGGGTTCGCCAGCTGCTCCCACTCGTCGAGCAGGCTGGAGTCCACCTGGCGCACCAGCTCGCCGAGCCAGGCGATCAGGTCCTCCAGGTCCTCGGACTTCAGGTCGTCGGGGATGGTGTGGTCCAGCGCCTTGTAGGCGCTCGCCAGGTACCGCAGGACGATGCCCTCGGTGCGGGCGAGCTCGTAGAAGGACGTGAACTCGGTGAAGGTCATCGCGCGTTCGTACATGTCGCGGATGATCGACTTGGGGGAGACCGGGTGGTCGCCGACCCACGGGTGGCTCTTGCGGTACACGTTGTAGGCGTGGTGCAGGAGCTCTTCCAGCGGCTTGGGATAGGTGACGTCCTGGAGGCGCTCCATCCGCTCCTCGTACTCGATCCCGTCGGCCTTCATGGCGCCGACCGCGATGCCGCGCTCCTTGTTCTGCTGGGCGGCCAGGATCTGGCGCGGGTCGTCCAGCGTGGACTCGACGACCGAGACCATGTCCAGCGCGTAGGAGGGGGACTCCGGCTCCAGCAGGTCGAAGGCGGCCAGCGCGAAGGTGGACAGCGGCTGGTTGAGCGCGAAGTCCTGCTGGAGGTCGACCGTGAGCCGGATGGTGCGGCCCTCGGCATCCGGGGTGTCGAGCTGCTCGACCACACCGCCGTCCAGGAGGGACCGGTAGATGGCGATCGCCCGGCGGATGTGCCTCAGCTGGGCCTTGCGCGGCTCGTGGTTGTCCTCGAGCAGGCTGCGCATCGCCTGGAAGGCATCGCCCGGACGGGCGATGACGGACAGGAGCATGATGTTGGTGACCTTGAACCGGGAGGTGAGCGGCTCCGGGTCGGCGGCGATCAGCTTCTCGAAGGTGGTGTCCGACCAGGCGACGAAGCCCTCGGGCGCCTTCTTGCGGACCACCTTGCGGCGCTTCTTCGGGTCGTCGCCCGCCTTCGCCAGGGCCTTCTCGTTCTCGATGACGTGCTCGGGCGCCTGGGCGACGACGAAGCCCGCCGTGTCGAAGCCGGCCCGGCCGGCCCGGCCGGCGATCTGGTGGAACTCGCGGGCGCGCAGCGTGCGGACCCGGTTGCCGTCGTACTTGGTCAGCGCGGTGAACAGCACGGTGCGGATCGGGACGTTGACGCCCACGCCCAGGGTGTCGGTCCCGCAGATCACCTTCAGCAGGCCGGCCTGGGCCAGCTTCTCCACCAGGCGCCGGTACTTCGGCAGCATGCCGGCGTGGTGGACGCCGATGCCGTGGCGCACGTAGCGGGAGAGGTTCTGGCCGAACTTCGTGGTGAAGCGGAAGTTGCCGATCAGCTCGGCGATCTTGTCCTTCTCCTCGCGGGAGCACATGTTGATGCTCATCAGCGACTGCGCGCGCTCGACGGCCTGGGCCTGGGTGAAGTGCACGATGTACACCGGCGCCTGCCGGGTCTCCAGCAGCTCCGTGATCGTCTCGGTGATCGGGGTGGTGACGTACTCGTACGACAGCGGCACGGGGCGGGTCGCGGAGCGCACCACCGACGTCGGCCGGCCCGTGCGCCGGGTGAGGTCCTCCTCGAACCGCGTCACGTCGCCGAGGGTCGCCGACATCAGGATGAACTGCGCCTGCGGCAGCTCCAGCAGCGGGATCTGCCAGGCCCAGCCGCGGTCCGGCTCGGCATAGAAGTGGAATTCGTCCATCACGACCTGGCCGATGTCGGCGTACTTGCCGTCGCGCAGGGCGATGGAGGCCAGCACCTCGGCCGTGCAGCAGATCACGGGGGCGTCGGCGTTCACGGAGGCGTCGCCGGTCAGCATGCCCACGTTCTCGGTACCGAACAGCTTGCACAGGTCGAAGAACTTCTCCGACACGAGCGCCTTGATCGGCGCGGTGTAGAAGGTGACCTTGTCCTGGGCCAGGGCCGTGAAGTGCGCACCGGCCGCGACGAGGCTCTTGCCGGAGCCCGTCGGCGTGGACAGGATCACGTTCGCTCCGGAGACGACCTCGATCAGCGCCTCCTCCTGAGCCGGGTACAGGCTGATGCCCTGGTCCTCCGCCCACGAGGAGAAAGCCTCGAAGAGGGTGTCGGGGTCGGCGTTCGGCGGGAGCTGATCAATGAGGGTCACGCCCCCCATCTTGCCTGGCTTCGCCCCGGATGGGGGAACCGGCCGCCGCAACGAAGATCACCACCGGTACGCTGTGCCGTTGACCGGGGCCGGACGGGATCGTCAGCGGGGCCCGACCAGCACACCACCGGGGCGGGAAACGAGCATGATGGGTCCGGCGCACTCACTGTCCGGGGCGGCAGCCTGGCTGGGGGTGGGCGCCGCAGCCGCGGCCGCCGGGCACCCCATGCCCTGGCCGGTCCTCGTCGTCGGCGCGCTCATCTGCGCGGGCGCCGCCCTCGCCCCCGACCTGGACCACAAGTCGGCGACGATCTCCCGGGCCTTCGGCCCGCTGTCCAAGGGCCTGTGCGAGGTGGTCGACAAGATCTCCTACGCCGTCTACAAGGCCACCCGGGCCCCGAAGGACGCCCGCCGCTCCGGCGGCCACCGCACCCTGACCCACACCTGGCTCTGGGCCGTCCTGATAGGCGCCGGCTCCTCCGTGCTCGCGGTCACCGCCGACCGGTGGGGCGTGCTGGCCCTGCTGTTCGTCCACCTCGTGCTCGCCGTCGAAGGCCTGCTGTGGCGGGCCGCGCGGATGTCCAGCGACGTCCTCGTGTGGCTGCTCGGCGCCACCGGCGCCTGGATCCTGGCCGGCGTGCTGGACGAGCCCGGCAACGGCGCGGACTGGCTCTTCGGCCCCGGCCAGGAGTACCTGTGGCTGGGGCTGCCGATCCTGCTCGGCGCCCTGGTCCACGACATCGGCGACGCCCTGACCGTCTCGGGCTGCCCGATCCTGTGGCCCCTGCCGATCAAGGGCAAGCGCTGGTACCCCGTCGGCCCGCCCAAGGGCATGCGCTTCCGGGCGGGCAGCTGGGTGGAGCTCAAGGTCCTCATGCCCGCGTTCATGCTCCTCGGCGGCGTGGGCGGGGCCTCCGCCCTCGGCTTCATCTGACCGCCGGGCGACGGCGCCGACCGACCGGCCCCCCCGCCGACGCGGGGGCCCGGTCGACGGCGCCGACCGACCGGCCCCCCCCGCCGACGCGGGGGCCCGGGGGCGGGAGCCGGTCAGCCGTGCCAGGAGCGCCACAGGGCCGCGTACGCCCCGTCGGCCGCGACCAGCTCGTCGTGCGAGCCGAGCTCGCTGATCCGGCCGTCCTCGACCACCGCGATGACGTCCGCATCGTGCGCCGTGTGCAGGCGGTGGGCGATCGCGATGACCGTTCGGCCGTCCAGCACCCTGGCCAGCGAGCGCTCCAGGTGCCGTGCGGCGCGCGGGTCCAGCAGCGAGGTCGCCTCGTCGAGGACGAGGGTGTGCGGATCGGCCAGCACCAGCCGGGCCAGTGCGACCTGCTGGGCCTGCGCCGGCGTCAGCGCCGTGCCGCCGGAGCCGACCTCGGTGTCCAGGCCGGCGTCCAGGGCCCGCGCCCAGCCGTCCGCGTCCACCGCGCCCAGCGCCGCCCACAGCTCGGCGTCCTGCGCCTGCGTCCGGGCCAGGCGCAGGTTGTCCCGCAGCGTGCCCACGAACACGTGGTGCTCCTGGTTGACCAGCGCCACCTGCTCGCGCACCCGCTCGGCGGTCATCCGCGAGAGCTGCGCCCCGCCCAGCGTCACCTCGCCCGTCCGCGGGGCGTAGATGCCCGCCAGCAGCCGGCCCAGGGTGGACTTGCCGGCGCCCGAGGGGCCGACCAGCGCCATGCGGGTGCCCGGCGGAACCGCCATCGACACCTCGTGCAGCACGTCGACGCCCTCCCGGTAGCCGAAGCGGACTTCCTCGGCCCGGACGTCCCGGCCCGCCGGGGCGACGCCGGGGTCGCCGCCGTCCGGCTCGATCTCCCGCACGCCCACCAGCCGGGCCAGCGACACCTGGGCGACCTGGAGCTCGTCGTACCAGCGCAGGATCAGTCCGATCGGGTCGATCATCATCTGCGCCAGCAGCGCGCCGGTGGTCAGCTGCCCGACCGACAGCCACCCCTGCAGGACGCAGAAGCCGCCGATCAGCAGCACGGAGCCGAGGATCGTCACGAAGGTGGCGTTGATGACGGGGAAGAGGACCGTGCGCAGGAACAGGGTGTACCGCTCCCACGCCGTCCACTCCTTGATGCGCCGTTCCGACAGGGCGATCCGGTCCGGGCCCAGGCGGTGCGCCTCCACCGTGCGGCCCGCGTCCACCGTCTCGGTGAGCGCCGCCGAGACCGCCGCGTAGCCGGCGGCCTCCGAGCGGTAGGCCGAGGGCGCCCGGCGGAAGTACCAGCGGCAGCCGGCCACCAGCACGGGCAGGGCGACCAGCGCCGCCAGCGCCAGCGGGGGCGCGGTCACGGTGAGCGCCCCGAACAGCAGCCCCACCCACACCACGCCGATGGCCAGCTGCGGCACGGCCTCGCGCATCGCGTTGGCCAGCCGGTCGATGTCGGTGGTGATGCGCGACAGCAGGTCGCCGGTGCCGGCCCGCTCCAGGACGCCCGGCGGCAGGCCCACCGACCGCACCAGGAAGTCCTCGCGCAGGTCGGCCAGCATCTCCTCGCCGAGCATGGCACCGCGCAGCCGGACCAGCCGCACGAACACCGTCTGCACGAGCAGGGCCAGCGCGAACAGCGCCGCCACCGGCACCGGGTGGAGCTCCCGGGCCCCCGCCGCGAGCTGGTCCACGACCCGGCCCAGCAGGTACGGGCCCGCCATGGAGGCGGTCACCGCGACCGCGTTGACCGCCACCAGGGTCGCGAAGGCCCGCCGGTGCCGTCGCAGCAGGCCGCGCACGTAGCCCCGTACGGTCGCCGGCGTGCCCACGGGCAGGGTGGCGGCCGATTCGGGGGCCGCCGGGTCGTAGGGCGGCGGCGCCACGCCGATCATGCGGATTCCTCGATCTCTGTGAGTGCTTCCTCGGTGCGTGCTTCGCGGAGCAGCGCCGGTTCCAGCCGGGCGGTCCGCTCTTCCTCTTCGGTCTCCCGGGTGACGACCGCCCGGTAGCGCCGGTCGCCGTGCAGCAGCTCGCGGTGGGTGCCGGTCGCGGCGACCGTGCCCTCGTGGAGGAAGACGACGCGGTCGGCACGGTCCAGCAGCAGCGGCGAGGAGGCGAGCACCACGGTGGTCCGCCCCTTGCGCAGGGCGCGCACCCCGTCGGCGATGCGTGCCTCGGTGTGCGAGTCGACGGCCGAGGTCGGCTCGTCGAGGACGAGCACCTCGGGGTCGGTGACCAGGGAGCGGGCCAGCGCGAGGCGCTGGCGCTGCCCGCCGGACAGCGACCGTCCGCGTTCGGTGAGGTGGGCGTCCATCGGGTCGTCCACCCCGTCCGGGGCGGCCTGGAGCACCGCGTCGAGGACGTCCCCGCACTGGGCGGCGGCCAGCGCCGCGGCGGGCTCGACCGCCCCGGACGCCGGTACGGCGAACAGCCGGCGCAGGGTGCCCGAGAGCAGCACCGGGTCCTTGTCCTGGACGAGGACCAGCGTGCGGGCGGTCTCCAGCGGGAGTTCGTCCAGGGCCACCCCGCCCAGCAGGACCGAGGCCCGGCCGGGGGTGGTGGGGCCGCTGCCGGGGCTGTCCCCGCCGCGGCCGTTTCCGCCGCGGCCGTCGGCGTCCCGGCCGTCGGCGTCCCCGCCCCGGGCGTCGGCCCCCTTGCCGTCCGGCTCGCCGTCGGCGCCTTCCGCCGGGTGCCCGCCGAGGCGTTCGGCGAGCCGGCCCGCGAGGTCCGGGTCCCCGCACACCACGGCCGTGAGCAGGCCGGCCGGGGCGAGCAGCCCGGTCGCGGGGTCGTACAGGTCCCCGCCGGGCTCGGGGGCCCGTACGGCCGCGGACGACGGCCGCTCGGCGGCGTCGGTACGGGTCAGCGACAGCACCCGGGCGGCCCGCTGGGCGGAGGGCCGGGAGAAGGAGTACGCCATCGCAATCTCCTCGAAGTGCCGCAGCGGGTAGAGCATGGTGGCCACCGCACTGAAGGCGGCGACGAGTTCACCGACCGCCAGCCGGCCGTCCAGGACGAGCACGGAGCCGTACCAGACCACCGCGATCATCAGCAGGCCCGGCAGCAGCACCTGGATCGCCGAGATCAGCGCCCACATCCGCGCACTGCGCACGGCGGCCTTGCGGACCTCCTGCGAGGCCTCGCGGTAGCGGCCGAGGAACAGTTCCTCGCCGCCGATGCCGCGCAGCACCCGCAGGCCCGCCACCGTGTCGGAGGCCAGTTCGGTGGCCTTGCCGGCCTTCTCGCGCTGGAGGTCGGCGCGCCGGGTGGCGCGCGGCAGCAGCGGCAGCACGGACAGGGCGAGCACCGGCGTGCCGAGGGCCACGACGGTTCCGATGGCGGGCGCGTGGTACAGCAGGCCGACGCAGATGACCACGACGGCGAAGGCGGCGGCGAGGAAACGGGAGACCGCTTCCACGAACCAGCCGATCTTCTCCACGTCGCCGGTGGAGACGGCGACGACCTCCCCCGCCGCGACCCGGCGGGTCAGCGCCGAGCCGAGCTCGGCGGTCTTGCGGGCGAGCAGCTGCTGCACCCGCGCGGCGGCCGTGATCCAGTTGGTGACGGCGGTGCGGTGGAGCATGACGTCGCCGACCGCGATCGCGACGCCGACCAGGGCCAGCAGGGCCCCGACGAGGAGCAGCCGCGTGCCGTCGCGGTCCACGACCGCGTCCACGCCGACTCCCACCGCGTACGGCAGGCCCGCGACGCCGCAGAAGTGGACCAGGCCCCAGCACAGGCTCTTGACCTGTCCGCCGAGTTGGCCCCGTCCGAGCCACACCAGGAAGCGGGGACCGGAACGGGCGTCGGGTACACCGGGATCCGGATACGGGAGATCGCTGATCTGCATGACGCCCCATGACTGGTCGAGAGGTCCAAACCGTGCAAGGTTCGCCTTCCGGACCGGAGCGGGGCAATCGATTTTGCGTTGGCCAAGGCCTCACACGGCGGGATGTGCGGTCGCCCCCGCCGTATGACGCCCGGTCAGGGGCGCGTGGCCCGCTCCAGCTCCAGCAGCACCGAGCGGTAGCTGCGGCCGGTCGCCAGGTCCATGCCCACCTCGCACATCCGGTTCGCCGACAGGTGCGCGTCGAACGCCCGGGAGGTCACCTCCGCCGCCTCCCGCGCCGTCGCCGAGGCGGTCAGCTCCGGATGCAGCATGCCCCGGTCGCCGGCGAAGGCGCAGCAGGCCGCGTCCTCGGGCACCACCACCTCCCGCGCGCACGCCCGGGCCACCGCCAGCAGCTGCGCCTCCACCCCCAGATGGCGCATCGAGCAGGTGGGGTGGACCACAGCCGAGCCCACCGTGCGCCGCACCGAAAGGTGCGGCAGCAGGTCCTGCGCCGCCCATACGACCGAGTCCACGACGCGGAGTTGCGCGTGCAGCGCGCGGTTGTCGTCGGTCAGGTGGGGGACCACCTCCCGTGCCAGGCCCAGCGTGCAGGACGAGGCATCCACGACCAGCGGCAGCCGCCCGCCCGCCGTCCAGCCCCAGGCGGCCTCCACGATCCGGTTGGCCATCACCCGGTTCCCCGCCTCGTAGCCCTTGGAGTGCCAGATCGTCGCGCAGCAGGTCCCGGTGACCTCATCCGGGATCCACACCGGCTTGCCGGCCCGCTCCGAGACGGCCACCACGGCCTCCTGCAAGGACGTGTCCTCGCCACCGTCCGGGCCGCCGAAGATCCGGTTGACGCAGGCCGGGTAGTAGACGGCCGCCGCGCCCGCCCGCCGCGTGGCAGGAGGCCTGCGCGCTGCCGGGCCGGGAAGCTGCGGCAGCCACTGCGGGACCAGGTCGGGCCGTACGGCACCGCGCAGGGCCGCCGTCACCGCGGCGGGCAGCCGGTCCCCGACCAGGCCGGCGACCCGGTCGGCGGCGGCCACGGCCAGCCGGGCCGCCCTCTCGACGGCCGCGAACCGGCGGGCGGCGAGCTCGGCCGCCCGCTCCTCGCGCGGACCGTGCCGGCGGTGCCGGAAGTCCCGTACCAGCGCGCCGGTGTCGATGCCGACGGGGCAGGCGAGCATGCAGGTGGAATCGCCCGCGCAGGTGTCGACGGCGTCGTACCCGTACGACTCCAGCAAGCCGTCCAGCACCTGCGAGCCCGGCTGCTGCCGCATCATCTCCCGCCGCAGGACGATGCGCTGGCGGGGCGTCGTCGTCAGGTCCGCGCTGGGACAGGTCGGCTCGCAGAACCCGCACTCGATGCAGGGGTCGGCCACCGCCTCCACCCGGGGAATCGTCTTCAGGCCGCGCAGGTGGGCCCGGGGGTCGCGGTCGAGGAGGATCCGCGGGGCGAGCAGCCCGTCCGGGTCGACCACCTGCTTGGTGCGCCACATCAGCTCGGTGGCCCTGGGGCCCCACTCCAGCTCCAGGTAGGGCGCCATGTTGCGGCCCGTTGAGTGCTCGGCCTTCAGCGAGCCGTCAAAGCGCTCCACCGCGAGCCGGCAGAAGGCGTCCATGAAGGCCGCGTACCGCTCGACGTCGGCGGGCAGGGAGGCGTCGAAGGCGAGCAGGAAGTGCAGGTTTCCGTGGGCCGCGTGCCCGGCGACGGCCGCCTCGAAGCCGTGCTCCGCCTGGAGCGCGAGCAGCGCCTCGCACGCCTCGGCCAGCCGGGAGGGCGGCACCGCGAAGTCCTCGGTGATCAGGGTGGTGCCCTGGGGCCGGGCCCCGCCGACGGCCGTGACGAAGGCCTTGCGCGCCTTCCAGTAGCCGTCGATCGTCCCCGGGTCGCGGGTGAAGGCGTTGGTGACCGACGGGACCGGCGCCACCAGGTCCAGCCCCGCCAGGACCTCGGCGGCGCGCCGCTCGTGCTCCGCCCGCCCCGCCTCGTCCGCGGCGCGGAACTCCACCAGCAGGGCCGTGGTGTCCTTCGGCAGCCCCGCCCAGTCGGCGGGTACGCCCGCGACGCGCACCGAGGCGCGCAGGGTGTTCCCGTCCATCACCTCGACCGCGAGGGCGCCCGCCGCGGTGAAGAGCGGCACCGCGGCCGCCGCTGCGGGCAGGGAGGGGAAGAACAGCAGGCCGGAGGTGCGGTGGCGGTCCAGCGGCAGGGTGTCGAAGACGAGCTCGGCGAGGAAGCCGAGCGTCCCTTCGGAGCCGACCATCAGACCGCGCAGGATCTCGACCGGGGTGGTGCCGTCCAGGTAGGCGTCGAGCCGGTAGCCGGTGGTGTTCTTGATCTCGTACTTGGCCCGGATCCGGGCGACCAGCTCCGGATCCGCCTCGATCTCCCGCTTGATCTCCATCAGCCCGCGGCACAGGGCCGGCTCGGCGCGGGCCAGCTCCTCGTCGGCCAGCGGATCGGCGGTGTCCACGATCGTGCCGCCCGGCAGGACGAGCGTCAGCGAGGCCAGCGTGCGGTACGCGTTCCTCGTCGTCCCCGCCGTCATGCCGGACGCGTTGTTGGCGACGACCCCGCCCAGGGTGCAGGCGACCGCGCTGGCCGGGTCCGGCCCGAGGACGCGGCCGTGGCGGGCGAGGGCGGCATTGGCCCGGGCCACGGTCGTGCCGGGCCGGATACGGGCCCGGCGGCCGCCGTCCAGCACCTCGATGCCGGCCCAGTGGCGGCGTACGTCGACGAGGATGTCCTCGCCCTGGGCCTGGCCGTTGAGCGAGGTCCCGGCGGCCCGGAAGACCACCTCGCGCCCGCGCCCGCGGGCGTAGGACAGCACCGCGGAGACGTCGTCGACGTCCTCGGCCACGACCACGGCCTGCGGCACGAACCGGTACGGCGAGGCGTCGGAGGCGTACCGGACGAGGTCGGAGGCCTTCCACAGCACCTTCTGCGCGCCCAGCAGCTCGGTCAGCTCGGTGCGCAGCGGCTCGGGCGTGCCGCCGGCGCGCCACTCGGGCAGCCGGTCGGGAGAGGGGCCGCGGACGGTGTGCGGGCGCAGGGCCCCGGGCTTCGGTTCCAGCAGCGGCATCGCGACCCCTTGCTCCCGTCAGCAGCGGCGCCCTCCGGGGGCGTCCATCAGAGCGTCCAGCAGGCCGCCGAGCTGGTCCCGCTGCCCGGCGGTCAACGGAGCCAGGATCTCCTCTGCGGCGTCGGTCCGCGCGCTGCGCAGCCTGCGCAGCGTGGCGCGCCCCGTGTCCGTGAGCTCGATCCGTATCACCCGCCGGTTCGCCGGGTCGGGCGCGCGGCGCACGCAGTCCGCGGCCTCCAGGCCGTCCACCAGCGTCGTCACGGCACGCGGCACCACTTCCAGGCGGGCGGCGAGGTCCGCCATGCGCGGCGGCTGCCCGCCGTCGTAGTGCGAGACCAGCCGCAGCAGCCTGCTTTGGGCAGGGGTGATGCCGAGCGGCTCCAGGTGGCGCTTCTGGATCCGGTGGAGCCGGCGGGTCAGCCGCAGCAGCTGCTCGGCGAGCACGCCGTCCGTGCTGTCCGCGGAGCTCTCGGGGCCCTCGGGGGAGACGGCGGCCGGGCCGGGGAACGGGCCGGCGGTCGAGCTGTCGGTTTCGGAAGCGGTGCTCATACTGGTGAACGGTACCAGGACCGGACTCATTGTGAGTATAGGTAACAATGAGCTATGCTCATGCGAGTCTCGTCAGAAGGAGGCCCATGCGCCCCGAAGAACCGAAGTGGACCCCATCGAAAGAAGCCCTCGACCCCAGCAGCCCCGCCCCCGCGGACCGCCCGCGCGAACTGCGCCGGATCGTGGGCCTCTTCCGCCCCTACCGCGGCCGGCTCGCCGCCGTGGGGCTGCTGGTCTGCGCGTCCTCGCTGGTCGGCGTCGCCTCGCCGTTCCTGCTGAAGGAGATCCTGGACGTCGCCATCCCCGACGGCCGCACCGGGCTGCTCAGCCTGCTCGCCCTCGGCATGATCCTCACCGCCGTCGTCACCAGCGTCTTCGGGGTGCTCCAGACCCTGATCTCCACCACCGTCGGCCAGCGCGTCATGCACGACCTGCGCACCGCCGTCTACGCCCAGCTCCAGCGGATGCCGCTGGCCTTCTTCACCCGCACCCGCACGGGCGAGGTGCAGTCCCGGATAGCCAACGACATCGGCGGCATGCAGGCCACCGTCACCTCGACCGCCACGTCGCTCGTCTCCAACCTGACGGCCGTGGTCGCCTCCGTGGTCGCCATGCTCGCGCTCGACTGGCGGCTCACCCTCGTCTCGCTGCTCCTGCTGCCCCTGTTCGTGTGGATCAGCCGGCGCGTCGGCCGCGAGCGCAAGAAGATCACCATGCAGCGGCAGAAGCAGATGGCCGCGATGGCCGCCACCGTCACCGAGTCCCTGTCCGTCAGCGGCATCCTGCTCGGCCGCACGATGGGCCGCGCCGACTCGCTCACCCGGTCCTTCGCCGAGGAGTCGGAGAAGCTGGTCTCCCTGGAGGTCCGCTCCAGCATGGCCGGGCGCTGGCGGATGTCCACCATCGGCATCGTCATGGCCGCCATGCCCGCACTCATCTACTGGGCCGCCGGCATGGCCCTCCAGTCGGGCGCGCCGTCCCTCTCCGTCGGCACCCTCGTCGCTTTCGTCACGCTCCAGCAGGGCCTGTTCCGGCCCGCCGTGAGCCTGCTGTCGACCGGTGTGCAGATCCAGACCTCGCTGGCCCTCTTCGCGCGCATCTTCGAGTACCTCGACCTGCCGGTGGACATCACCGAGCGCGAGGACCCCGTCCGCCTGGAGCGGGCCAAGGGCGAGATCCGGTTGGAGGACGTGGACTTCGCGTACGACGCCAAGCACGGGCCCACTCTCTCCGGGATCGACATCACCGTCCCGGCCGGCGGCTCCCTCGCCGTGGTCGGCCCGACCGGCTCCGGCAAGAGCACCCTCAGCTACCTGGTCCCCCGCCTCTACGACGTCACCGGCGGACGGGTTGCCCTCGACGGGGTGGACGTGCGCGACCTCGACTTCGACTCGCTGGCCCGCTCCATCGGCGTGGTCTCGCAGGAGACGTACCTCTTCCACGCCTCGGTCGCCGACAACCTGCGCTTCGCCAAACCGGACGCCACGGACGAGGAGATAGCCGAGGCGGCCCGCGCGGCCCAGATCCACGACCACATCGAGTCCCTGCCCGACGGGTACGACACCCTGGTCGGCGAGCGCGGCTACCGCTTCTCCGGCGGCGAGAAGCAGCGCCTGGCGATCGCCCGGACGATCCTGCGCGATCCGCCGGTGCTGATCCTCGACGAGGCCACCAGCGCCCTCGACACCCGCACCGAACACGCCGTGCAGCAGGCCATCGACAACCTCTCCGCGGGCCGCACCACCATCACCATCGCGCACCGGCTCTCCACCGTCCGCGACGCCGACCAGATCGTCGTCCTGGACAAGGGGCGCATCGCGGAACGCGGCACGCACGAGGAACTGCTGGAGGCCGACGGCCGGTACGCGGCCCTCGTCCGCCGGGACCGCGAAACCGCGGGCAGCGGGCCGACGGAACGGGTGGAGCCGCTGGAGCCCGTGGAGCGGGTCGCCGGGGCCGACCGCGCCGAGAGGGCCGAAAGCGTGGAACGTGTGATCGTCTGACCGGTGCCGGGACGTGCTGTCCGGGAATGCGGCGCCCTGCGGTTTAGCGTGCCCGCATGCCCTCCGCATTCCGGCCGCCGCGGCAGCGATGCCGGCTCACCCGCCGCGGACGTCTGGCCGTCTTCCTCTGCCTACTGCTCGCGTCCGGCACGGCCGTGCTCGTGCCGCTGCTGCGGGCGGAGCCGGAAGCGCCCCGGGTCCTGCGCAGGCTGGTCGTCCCCGAAGGCTGGCGGGCCCCGCAGGTCTACGCCGCCATCGACCGCGAGCTGAAGCTCCCGGCCGGGTCCGCCCAGGCCGCGGCCGCCGCGACGGAACTGCCGCTGCCCGCCGAGGCGAAGGGAAATCCGGAGGGGTTCCTGTTCCCTGCCGCGTACCCGGTGACGGCGAAGACCACGGCCGGCTCCCTCCTCGCGTCCATGGTGGAGACGGCCAACCGCCACCTCGCGGCCCGGACCGTCGCCGACGGCGGCAGAGCCCACGGCATGACCCCGTACGAGACGGCCACCGTGGCCAGCATCGTCGAGGCGGAGGCCGACACACCCGCCGACATGGGCAAGGTCGCCCGCGTGGTGCACAACCGGCTGGCGAAGGCGATGCCGCTCCAGATGGACTCCACCCTCCACTACGCGCTGGACCGCCGCACGCTCAACACCACATGGAGCGACACGCGCATCGACAGCCCCTTCAACACCTACCGGCGGCACGGGCTCCCGCCCACGCCGATCGACAACCCCGGCCCGGATGCCCTGGCCGCCGCCGTCGCGCCGACACCCGGCGACTGGCTGTTCTTCGTCACCGTGAAGCCGGGTGACACCCGCTTCTCGGTGACGTACGAGGAACACGAGAAGCACGTCGCGGAGTTCAACCGCATCCGCGCTGCCGCTGCCGCTGCCGCTGCCGCTTCGGCTGTGGCCGGCGCGAGACCGGCCGCGGCCCGGTCCGGTTCCGCGCCGGGCCCGGGCTAGAGCGCCGCTAGACCGCCGCGGCGACCCCGGCCGCCGGTCGGAGGCCGGCGGCCTCGACGGCGGCTTCGAGGGTCTCGGGGGCGGGCACCTCGGCCGCAGGCGCGACCGCGGGGTTCCGGGGCGCGAGCAGGCGGCGGATCTCGCGGACGGCGGCGGCGCCGGCCCGGTTGGCGCCGATGGTGGACGCCGAGGGACCGTAGCCGACCAGGTGGACCCGCGCGTCCCGGACCGACCGCGTGCCCTCGACCCGGATGCCGCCGCCCGGCTCGCGCAGCCGCAGCGGGGCCAGATGGTCGATGGCCGCCCGGAAACCGGTCGCCCAGAGGATCACGTCGGCCTCGACCTGCCGCCCGTCGTCCCAGGCCACGCCCGTCGGCGTGATCCGGTCGAAAACGGGCCTGCGGTCCAGTACGCCCGAGGCGATCCCCGCCCGCACCGCCTCGTTCAGGGCCAGCCCGGTGACGCTGACCACGCTCTGCGGGGGCAGCCCGCGGCGCACCCGCTCCTCCACCAGGGCCACGGCCGCCCGGCCCTCGGCCTCCCCGAACGGCCCGTCGCGGAACACCGGCGGCCGCCGGGTCACCCACGTGGTCTCCGCCGCGACCTCGGCGATCTCCAGCAGGTGCTGCACCGCCGAGGTGCCGCCGCCCACCACGACCACCCGGGCCCCGGCGAACGCCTGCGGCCCCGGGTAGTCCGCGGTGTGGAGCTGGCGCCCCAGGAAGGTCTCCTGCCCGGGGTAGCGCGGCCAGAAGGGCCGGTCCCACGTGCCGGTGGCGTTGATCAGCGCCCGGGCGGACCATACGCCGGCCGAGGACTCCACGCGCAGCCGCCCGCCGGTGCCCTCCCGTACGGCGGTCACGTCCACGGGGCGGCGCACGTCGAGGCCGAAGCGGTGCTCGTACGCGGCGAAGTACTCCCCGATCACCTCCGAGGACGGCCGCAGGGGGTCCGCTTCCGTGAGCTCCATGCCGGGCAGCGCGTGCATCCCGTGGACCTTGCCGTACGTCAGGGACGGCCAGCGGAACTGCCATGCGCCGCCCGGCAGCGGCGCATGGTCCAGGACCACGTGGCCGATCCCCGCCCGCGCCAGGTGGTGGGCGCTGGACAGCCCCGCCTGGCCGGCGCCCACGACCACCACGTCGACCGTGCCGGCCGCGTCGGCCGCGCCTGACGGGCCGACGTGCGCGCCGGGGCTCGTGGACCGCGTTCCCCGCATGAGTTCGTTCACGGTTCTACCAACTCTCCGGGGCGGCGGGATCTTCCCGCCTCTTTCCCGGGGCACGCGGCCCCCGTTCACGGCCGGCGCAGCACCGCCGGAACCGGACCCGCCGGCTGGAGCGTCAGCCCGGGGAAGACCGGCACGGGCGCAGGACCGCTGTCCACATGGAACCGCTGGGCCAGCACCGCCAGCACCAGCGCCGCTTCCACCAGGGCGAACCGCGCCCCCAGGCAGGCCCGCGGGCCGCCGCCGAAGGGGATCCAGGCCTGCTCGGACACGGGGTGCGCGGCGACCGCGTCGGCGGACCAGCGCTCCGGACGGAAGGCATGGGGATCGGGGAACCACCGCTCGTCCCGGTGCATCGACCACGGGCTGGTCCACGCGGTCGTCCCCTCCGGCACGGCCCGCCCCCCGATCGACGCCCCCTCCCCGGCGACCGCCGAGATCAGCCAGACCGGCGGGTACACCCGCAGTGCTTCCTTGACCACCTGCCGGGTCCAGGTCAGCCGCTCGTAGTCCTCGTACGCCGGCAGCCGCCCGCCCAGCACGCGGTCCAGCTCCTCCGTCAGCCGGGCCCGTGCCTCGGGCGCACCCGACAGCAGCTGCCAGGCCCAGGTCAGCGTGGTGGACGTCGTCTCGTGGCCGCCGATGTACAGGGTGATCGACTCGTCCCGCAGCTCCTTCCCCGAGAGCGGGGCGCCGTGCTCGTCGCGGGCCGCCAGCAGTCGGCTCAGCAGGTCGTCCCGCTCGGTGCCGCTGCGGGAGGCCGCCTCGTGTTCCCGTACGACGTGCGCGATCTCCCGGTCGAGGACCGCCACCGCCCGGCGCAGCCGGCGCCGGCCGGGAGTCCGCACCCAGGGCGGCAGGAAGAGGGTCAGGCCCCGGAACTCGGCGCCCAGTTCCTGCTGCGCCGTGGCCATCGCCGCGCTGATGGGGGCCTCGCGGCCTGCGGCGTCACTGCCGAAGAGGGTGCGCACTGCGATCCGCTGGGTGAGCCCGGCCATCTCCCGGTGCACGTCGATCCGGCTGCCCTCGGTCCAGTCGCGGGCCAGCGCGTCGGCGCACTCCACCATCGTGGCGGCGTACGCGCGCACCTGCCGGGGCCGGACGGCCGGCTGCACCAGGGCTCGCTTGCGCCGCCACTCCTCCCCGGTGGAGACCACCACGCCGTCGCCGAGCAGTTGGTGGAACGCCCAGCCCAACTCCATGGGCTTGAACGTTTTCTCCACGGAGCCGAGCAGCTCGCCGGCGTGCTCGGGCCGGGAGAGCATCAGGTTGCGCCGCGGCCCCAGGGCCCAGGGCACCCAGTCGCCGTAGTCGTCGCGCAAGGACTCGAAGAAGGCCAGGGGGTCGCGGGCGAAGGCCGGCAGGTTTCCGAGGAGGGGCCACCGGCGCGGTCCGCGCTCGGTACCCGTGGGCAGCAGGGTGGCGGTCACGCCCCGCATGGTCGCAGCGGGCCGCCCCCGCCCGCCAGAGCCCTGCAGGCCGTAACGCTTCGGCCTGCCAGGGGCCTTGAGCGGTGCGAGGCCCGGCAGCGACCCGGTCCGGCGACGCGGCGACCCGGCGGCTCAGCGCTCCGGCGCACGAGGGGCGCGGTGCGGCCTCAGGCGGCGCGGCGGGCGGACAGCCAGGCGTATGCCGCATCGGCGGTGAACTCGGGCTGCCCGGAGCGGAAGAGGAGCTCCGCGGTCGCGAACCCCGGATCGCCGGCCGCTGCCTCCGCGTACGGCACGGCCACGCAGGCCATGCCCGCCGCATGGGCGGCCCGCGCACCCGGCGCCGCGTCCTCGACGACCACGCAGTCGGCGGGCCGCACGCCGAGCCGGCGCGCCGCCTCCAGGAAGACGTCCGGGGCCGGCTTGCCGCGGGTGACCTCCTCGGCCGAGACCGCGGTGGTCAGCAGCGCGTCCAGCCCCGTCCCCGCCAACACCGCGTCGATCGCCTCCCGCGAGGACCCCGACGCCACCGCCATCGGCACGCCCTCCGCGTGCAGCCGCTCCACGAAGACCCGCATCTGCGGGAACGCCTCCGTGCCGCTGCGGGCCAGCTCCAGGTACGCCGCGTTCTGCTCGGCCAGCAGCTGCTCCACCGGAGCCCGGAGCCCGTACCGGTCCTTGAGGATGTGCAGGGTCTCCAGGGTGCCGATGCCGATGAAGCGGGAGTGCTGCTCCCAGGTGAAATCGGGCACGCCGTGGCGCTCCAGGGTGCGCCGCCCGGACTCGTAGTAGTTCGGCTCGCTGTCCACGAGGGTGCCGTCGAGGTCGAATATGACGGAGATCATCCGCTGCGCCCGTCCTGCCCTGCCGGTCCTGATGCACGTGCCGTACCTGCCGTACGTGCCGTACGCGCCTGACGCGGCCATCTTGCCAGCACGTGCGCATGCGTCAGGAGGTGCGCGCCGCCCGGCCCACGGATTCCACCAGTGGCAGCAGCCGGTGCGCCACCCGCTCGCGCAGCGCCACCTCGGTCCGGGTGCGGACCACGCCCGGGAGCCGGATCAAGCGCTGGATCACGTCCTCCAGGTGCTCGTTGTCCCGGGCGGCCACGCGGGTCAGCAGGTCCCCGCCACCGGTGATCGAGAACGCCTCGATGATCTCGGGTACGGCCGCCAGCGCGTCGCCGACCTGGTCCAGATAGCCCTGGGTGACCTCGATGTGCACGAAGGCGAGGACCGGGTGTCCCAGCGCGGCGGGCGAGAGCACGGGGCCCGTCCCGGTGATCACACCGGTGCGCTCCAGCCGGTCGAGGCGGGCCTGCAGCGTGCCGCGTGCGACTCCGAGGATCCGGGCGTACTCGCGGACGCTGGTGCGCGGCTGCTCGATCAGCAGGCGCAGGATCCGGGTGTCGAGTTCGTCCACCGCCATGCCGTGACTGTACCAATGGCCCAGTGGCGGGGCGCCGCGTCGGGGTAGGCGTGCAGGTACGCGGGCCCCGGCATGTGTGCGGAGCGGCTGCATCCGGTCCCGCCCGTCCGACCGAATCCCGTCCGGGACAGCACGAAGAGCGGAGCGAGAACCATGACCGGTCTGCACTGCCTGGTCACCGGGGCCACCGGCTACATCGGCGGCCGGCTGGTGCCCGAGCTCCTCGACGCCGGCCACCGCGTCCGGTGCCTGGCCCGTTCCCCGGAGAAGCTGCGCGACCACCCGTGGGCGGGGCGGGCCGAGACGGTCCGGGGGGACGTCGGCGACCCCGCGGACGTCGCTGCCGCCCTGGAGGGCATCGACGTCGCCTACTACCTCGTCCACGCCCTCGGCGCAGGACCCGGCTTCGAGGACCGCGACCGCGCCGCCGCCCGCATCTTCGCCGAGCAGGCCCGGGCGGCCGGCGTCCGCCGCATCGTCTACCTCGGCGGCCTCACCCCGGCCGGCATCCCGCACCACGAGCTGTCCCCGCACCTGCGCTCGCGCGCCGAGGTCGGCCGGATCCTGCTCGACTCCGGCGTGCCGACCACCGTGCTGCGCGCCGCCGTCATCATCGGCTCCGGCTCGGCCTCCTTCGAGATGCTGCGCTACCTGACCGAGCGGCTGCCGGTCATGGTCACCCCGAGCTGGGTCGGCACCCGGGTCCAGCCCATCGCCGTCCGCGACGTACTGCGCTACCTCGTCGGCAGCGCCGCCATGCCGCCCGAGGTCAGCCGGTCCTTCGACATCGGCGGCCCCGACGTGGTCACGTACGAGGAGATGATGCACCGCTACGCGGCCGTCGCCCAGCTGCCCCCGCGGCTCATCCTGCGCGTCCCCATGCTGACGCCGGGGCTCTCCAGCCAGTGGATCGGGCTGGTCACGCCCGTGCCGCGGGCCCTGGCCCGGCCGCTCGCCGAATCGCTGCGCCACGAGGTGGTGTGCGCCGAGCACGACATCGCCCGCCACGTCCCCGACCCGCCGGGCGCCCCGATCGGCTTCGACGAGGCACTGGCGCTCGCCCTGCAGCGGGTGCGGGAGGCGCGGGTGGACACCCGCTGGTCCTCCGCCGCCGTGCCCGGCGCACCGAGCGACCCGCTGCCCACCGACCCCGACTGGGCGGGCGGCAGCCTGTACACCGACCGGCGGGAGCGCGCCGTGGACGCCTCGCCCGCCGCACTGTGGCAGGTGGTGGAGGGCATCGGCGGCGAGAACGGCTGGTACTCCTTCCCGCTGGCGTGGGCCGTACGGGGCTGGCTGGACCGGCTCGTCGGCGGGGTCGGCATCCGCCGCGGGCGGCGCGACGCGGCACGGCTGCGGGTGGGGGACTCCCTCGACTTCTGGCGGGTGGAGGAGATCGAACCGGGCCGGCTGCTGCGACTGCGCGCCGAGATGCGGCTGCCGGGGCTCGCGTGGCTGGAGATGTACGCGGAGCCCGCACCGGCGGCTGCGGGCGACGGGCCGGCGCCGCGGGCGCGCTACCGGCAGCGGGCCCTGTTCCACCCGCGCGGGCTGCTCGGGCACCTCTACTGGTGGAGCGTCTCGCCCTTCCACGCGGTGGTCTTCGGCGGCATGGCCCGCAACATCGCCCGCGCCGCGCACCGGCTGGAGGAGCGCGGCGGTGGCGCGACCGGCGCATCCGCCGGGCACGCACCGGCCGAAGTACCGGGTGGAGGCGGCCGTCCACCCGAGCCCGGACGGCGGCCCTGAACCCGGCCCCGGACCGGGGACGAAACCCCGGGCCGGGGGCCGAAGCCCCCAACCGGGGCCGCACCCCCCGGACTGGGGCCGAAACCCCGCCCCGGAGCCGGACCGGCCCCTGACCGGCCCCCGCCGGCACCGGGGCCACGTCCCGGGCCGGAGCCGGGCCCCCGCCCGGACCGGCCCCCCACACCCCCTGACCGGAGCCCGAACCCATGAACGTCGCGGTGGTCCTCTACACCTCCGACCTGCGCCTGCACGACCACCCCCCGCTGCGCGCCGCGCTGTCCTCCTGCGACCGGGTGGTCCCCCTCTTCGTCCGCGACCGGGCCGTCGATGCGGCCGGCTTCGCCGCGCCCAACCGGCTCGCCTTCCTCGCCGACTGCCTCGCCGACCTCGACGCCGCCCTGCGCGAGCGCGGCGGCCGCCTGGTCCTGCGCTCGGGCGACACCGCGGCCGAGGTCTGCGCAGTGGCCCGCGAGTGCGACGCCGACGAGGTCCACATGGCGGCCGGCGTCAGCGGCTTCGCGCACGCCCGGGAGGAGCGGCTGCGCGCCGCCCTCGAAGCGGAGGGCCGCCGGCTCTACGTGCACGATGCGGTGGTCACGGTGGCCGCCCCCGGCATGGTCCGCCCGTCCGGATCCGACCACTTCGCCGTGTTCACCCCGTACTTCCGCCGCTGGGCCGAGCTCGAACCGCGGCAGGTCCTGTCCGCCCCGCGCTCCGTGCGCGTGCCCGAGGGCATCGGCTCGGAGCCGCTGCCCCGGCGCGGGGCGGTCGCGGGCGCCTCCCCGGGCCTCGCGCCCGGCGGCGAGCGCGAGGCCCGTGCGCTCCTGGCGAGCTGGCTGCGCGCCGGCATGTCCCGCTACGCCGACGCCCATGACGACCTGGCCGGCGACGCGACCTCCCGCCTCTCCCCGCACCTGCACTTCGGCACGCTCTCGCCCACCGAGGCCGTCCGCCGCGCCCGCGCCGCCGGCGGGCCCGGCGCCGAGGCCTTCGTCCGGCAGCTGTGCTGGCGCGACTTCCACCACCAGGTGCTCGCGGCCCGCCCCGACAGCGCGGCGCACGACTACCGCGGCCGCGGGGACCGCTGGCGCACCGGCCCGGCCGCGGAGGAGGACACCGAGGCGTGGAAGGAGGGCCGCACCGGCTACCCGGTCGTCGACGCGGCCATGCGCCAGCTGCGGCACGAGGGCTGGATGCACAACCGGGGCAGGCTCCTCGCCGCCAGCTTCCTCACCAAGACCCTCTACGTGGACTGGCGGATCGGCGCCCGCCACTTCCTCGACCTCCTCGTCGACGGCGACCTCGCCAACAACCAGCTCAACTGGCAGTGGGTGGCCGGCACCGGCACCGACACCCGGCCCAACCGCGTCCTGAACCCCGTCCGGCAGGGGCTCCGCTTCGACCCGGACGGCCGGTACGTGCACCGCTGGGTCCCGGAACTCGCCGGCCTCGACGGCCCCCGCCTGCACGAGCCGTGGCGCCTGCCCGCCCCCGACCGCGCCCGCTACGCCTATCCGCCGCCGGTGGTGGACCTCGCCACCGCCCTGGCCCGCTTCCACCACGGACGCGGCACCGGTTGACCCAGCCCCGGCCGGCCTCGCACCCATCGGCCGGGCCGTATCGTGAGCAGGTGGACAGCGTGCCCGGCGTGCCCCCTTCCCCGCCCCCGGACCCGACCGAGCCGCCGCCGAGTGCGCCGGACGGGGACGCGCCCGCGGCCTCGGGAGTGGCGCACAGGTCCCCGCCCAGGTCGCCCCGGCCGGGCCCGCAGGAGCCGTCCGCCGCCGCGCTGAGCACCGGCGCCGTGGCCCGGCGGCTCGGGGTGTCCCCGACCACCGTCCGGTCCTGGGAGCGGAGGTACGCCATCGGTCCGGCCCGGCGCGAGGAGGGCCGCCACCGCCGCTGGACCCCCCAGGACATCGCCCGCCTGGAGCTGATGTGCCGGCTCACCGCACAGGGCGTGCCGCCGGCGGAGGCAGCCCGTACCGCACGCGGCGGCGCCCTGGACCCGGCCGCCGCCCCTGCGGAGCCGCCGACGAACCCCGCGGACCGCCCCGGCGGGGTCGGCAGCGGGATGCCGCTGGGCGCGGTCCGCCCGGAATGCCGGGGCCTGTCCCGGGCCGCCGTGCGCCTGGACGCACCGGCCGTGGCCGACCTGCTGGCGGCGGCCGTGGCCGACCTCGGCCTGGTCACCGCCTGGGAGGAGGTCATCGCGCCGACGCTGCACGCGGTGGGCCGCACATGGGCCACCGTCGGCGAGCGGTACGTGGAGGTCGAGCACCTGCTGTCCTGGCAGGTCTCCGCCGCCCTGCACCGGATCCGACCCCGGCCCGAGCCGCCGCACACCCCGCCCGTGCTCCTGGCGTGCGTGCCCGGCGAGCAGCACAGCCTGCCCATCGAGGCGTTGACCGCGGCGCTCGGCGAACGGGGCGTGGCGACCCGGATGTTCGGCGCGGCCCTGCCCGCCGAGGCCCTGCACGATGCCGTACGGCGCACCGGCCCGCGCGCCGTCGTCCTGTGGGCGCAGTCCCGTACGACCGCCGACCGCGCCCTGGCCCGTTCGGTAGCGGGCATCGAGTGGGGCCTGCGCGGGGCACGGAGGCACTCGGCGCTGCTGCTGGCCGGACCCGGCTGGGCGGGGGGAGCCCCGCTGCCCCGCGCCGAACGGCTGCACGGGCTGAGCCAGGCCCTCGCGGTCATCGACCCGCGGACACCTGCTCCGGCAGGGTCCGGCGCAGCCGGCCCAGGGCCCTTCGCATGTGGCTCTTGACGGTGCCCAGCGGCAGCCCGGTGCGGTCCGCGATCTGCGTCTGCGTCAGGTCGGCGTAGAAGGCGAGGTGCAGGATCTGCTGCTGCGCCGACGGCAGCCGGGCCAGCGCGGAGTGGATCAGCACCCGGTCCACCGCCTGCTCCGCCTCCGGCAGCGGCGCCGGCCCAGGGCATCCGGCCGCCTGCGGCGCGATGCGGGCGGCGGCGTCCGCCGCCAGGGCCCGCCGGGTCCGCGAGCGGAGCGCATCGGCCACCTTGTGGCGGGTGATCCCGGTCAGCCAGGCCCCGAACCCGCCCGGCCCGGGGCGGTACCGATCCCGCCCCCGCCAGGCGGCGAGAAAGACCTGCTGCGTGACGTCCTCGGCCTCCCGGTCGTCGCCCAGCGCCCGCTGGGCGAGCGCATGAACGAGCGGCCGCCACCGCCGGTAGACGGCCTCCACGCACCGCTCGTCGCCTGCCGCGAACCCCGCGGCGATCCCCTGCTCGCCCGGCCCACCAAGCGTGACCTCGCCCATGCCATGAGCCTCGCGACCCCTGCCCCGCGCGACCAGTCGCACCGTTTGCGCATCGTTTCGAGGCGGCGGTGGGCGTGCCAGAGGTGCCCAGCGGGTGGCCAGGGCGTGGGCAGGGCGTGGCAGGGCATGGCCAGGGCGTGGCCGTCGGGCCCCGGCGGCGGGCGGGGGATATCGTCCGAGGGTGAGTGACCTGTTGCTGGTGAGGCACGGCGAAACCGCGTGGAGCGCCACCGGGCGGCACACCGGCCGCACCGACGTCCCGCTCGCACCCGCCGGGGTCGAGGAGGCCCTCTCGCTCGCCCCGTTCTTCCGCGACCTCCGGCCCGCGCCCGCCCTGGTGCTGACCAGCCCGCTGCGCCGCGCGGTCGCCACCGCGGAGCTCGCCGGGCTCGTCGGCGGCATCGCCGACCCCGACCTCCACGAGTGGGACTACGGCGCCTACGAGGGCGTCACCACCGCGGAGATCCGCAGGACCCGCCCCGACTGGTCCCTGTGGACCGACGGCGTCCCACCCGGCGACGGCGACCACCCCGGCGAGCAGGCCGCCCAGGTCGGCGCCCGGGCCGACCGCGCCCTGACCCGGCTGGCCCCCGTCCTCGCCGGGACCGGCGGCAGCGCCGTCGTCGTCGCCCACGGCCACTTCCTGCGCGTGCTCACTGCCCGCTACCTCCGGCTGCGGCCCGAGGACGGCCGTCTCTTCCTCCTGCGCACCGGCACGGTCAGCGTGCTGTCCACCGAGCACGGCCTCCCCGTGATCGCAGGCTGGAACATCCGCCCCTAACCCCCGACCAGCCCCCGACCCGGCCCTTTCGGGCACCCTGCGCACCCGCTGGTCCGTTGGTCCTGCCCTGGCACAGGAGCCCCCGGGGCGAGTGGACCAATGGTCCAGCGTTGACGCGTTGTGTTGAGCCAGTGGGCCCTTCGATGGTTATCTGTGGTGTATCCATGTACTTACGGCACCGCGCGGTGCCGGGCGGCAACGAGGCCGTCCCGAGCGCGGTGCCTTCGCCGTGCCCGTCTGCCGCCCACCACCCCCGGGCGGACACCGGGCCGGCGCGCACCACCTTGAGGGGGGCGGCACACCGCCGTGAAGAGGATGTTCGTGGCTCCGGATCCGGGGCGTCTGAGACTGCGCAACTCGCTGCGGGCCGTCATCGGCGTCAGCCTCGCCGTGGCAGTGGCCGAACTGTGCGGCCTCTCCCTCATCGCCTCGATCACCGGGGGCCTGGCCGCCCTGCTCGCGCTGTTCACGGTGCTCGACCCCACGGTCGGCGCCCAGCGCGCCACGACCGCACTGCTGCCGGTCGCCGGCTTCCCGGTCCTGGCGCTGGCCACCACCCTGCACGACATGCCGCACGCCCGCGACGCCGCCTTCCTGGCGGTCGTCTTCGCCGGGGTCTACGCCCGCCGCTGGGGGCCGCGCGGGCACGCCCTCGGGATCTTCGGCTTCATGATGTTCTTCGTCACGCAGTTCCTGCACGCCGTCCCCGCCCAGCTGCCCGAGCTCTACGCCGCCGTCGGGCTGGCGCTGCTCGCCTCCGGCGCCGTGCGGTTCCTGCTGTGGCCCATCGAGCTGCGGACCCCGCCGCCCCCCGCCCCGCCCGCACTGCCCGGCACCGGCCTGGCCCGGCCGACCACGCGGCAGGCCTTCCAGGCCACCGTCGCCTGCGGCTTCGCGCTCGCCATCGGCCAGGCCCTCTCCGAGGACCGCTGGTACTGGGCCGTCGGCACCGCCTGGTGGATCTTCGTCAACACCGCCTCCCGCGGCGAGACCCTGGTCCGCGGATTCCGCCGGGTCCTCGGCACCGTCATCGGCATCGCCGCCGGACTGCTGATCGCCGTACCGCTGCACGGCGCACCCGCCCCCACCGCCGTGCTCGTCGCCGTGTGCGTCTTCGGGATCTTCTACACCGCGGCGCCGTCGTACTCCTGGATGATGTTCTTCGTCACGGTGATGGCGGGGCTGCTGTACGGGCTCCTCGGCGTCCTGCACCCCGGCCTGCTGCTCCTGCGCTTCCAGGAGACCGCCATCGGCGCGCTGGGCGCCGCGCTCGCCGTGGTCCTCGTCCTCCCGGTGACCACGCACGCCGCCAACGACGCCTGGATCCAGCGCGCCCTGCACTGCGTACGCGCCGCCACCGCGGCCGCACTCGACCGCCTCGCCGGCGACCCCGGGGCCGACCCCGCCCCGCACGCCGCCGAACTGGAACTGCTGCTGGGCCGCGCCCGGACGGCCCTCGCGCCCCTGGTCCACCCGCTGAGCCCGCTGCGCGCCCGCAAGGTTCGGGCCCGGCAGGTCCTCGCCCTGCTGGACGACTGCGCCCGGGAGGTGCGCGGGCTGGTGGCCGTCGCCGCCGACCCGCAGGCCTCCCACGACGCCCGCCTCGCCGCCGCGTGCTGGCGCGTCGAGGCGGCGGTGGAGGCGTTGACGGCTCCTGCGGCCGCCGTGGCTGCGGGAGCCCCGGTGGCTGCGGGGGCTCCGGTGGCGCCCCCTGGTGGGTCGGCCGCCTCCGCCGGGGGCGGTGCCGACTCCCCCGGGGCCGCCCGTCCGCGGGCCGCTGCTGCTGCCCCCGACGGCGTGCCGGCGCTGGCGCACCTGCACGGGCTGGAGCACGCCCTCGTGGCCTTGCACGCCCCGCTGCGCACCGACCCGCGGTCCCCGCTCGTCATCACCGCCTGACGGCCCGTGGCCGCCCGAACGCTGGGTCGCCCTGCGGCCGACCGTCGAGCGCCCGGCGGCCGACCCGTCTGACCGAAAGCCGCGCCCCGCGGGACCGGCGGGCCATAGGGTCGGCGCCATGGACATCACGTACCGCACGGCCCGCCCCGAGGACGCGGAGGCCATGGCGCGGCTCGACGGGTCGTTCACCACGCACACCGTGTTCGAGGTGGTCGGCGGGGAGGCCGGCTTCGCGGTGCGCGAGGTGCCGGTCGACCCGCCCGTGCGCAAGGTGTTCCCCCAGGACGAGGTCGAGCGTGAAGCCGCTGGTGGGGCGGGCGGGGCGGACGGGTCGGGCGCCGCCTACGAGGCGGGCGGGGCGCCGGAAGGCGACGAGCAGGTCTTCGTCGCCCTCGACGGCGAGGTGGTGTGCGGCTTCGCCGCGGTCACCTACGCCCCGTGGAACCGCCGCGTCACCGTCGACGACATCGAGGTCTCCCCGACCCACCGCGGCCGCGGCATCGGCCGGACCCTCATGGAGCACGCCTCCGCATTCGCGCGCGAACGCGGCGCCGCGCACCTGTGGTTGGAGGTCAGCACGCTCAACGCCCCTGCCGTGCACGCCTACCGGTCCATGGGATTCGCCCTCTGCGGCCTCGACACCGCGCTGTACGACGGCACCGCCTCGGCGGGGGAGCAGGCGCTGTTCATGAGCCGGCCCTGCTCCTGATGTCCCCGACGTCACGCCGACCACACCGACGTTCAAACGGCCGATGTTCCCGGGAACCCACGCCGCGGATCCTACGCCGCGCCCGGACCGACCCGCAGGGCGTTGGCTCGAAGGTCACTCGGTGGAGTGTTCCGCGTCCTCGGACTCTCACGCGACTGACCTGCGGCATGTACAACGGGTGATTGTTCACCGCACATTCATCCGGCACGTACAGGGTGGATCTGTCCGGACAGGGGGTAACGGCTCGGGATGGAAATACTTCAAGAGCGCTCGACCACCGGCCAAGTGTGGCAAGCGGCGGAGGAGTTCATCCGACTCTTCCACCGGGAGGTTCCGCAGGCCGGTGATCCGCAGCCCCGACTCGCCGCCGTACGCGCCGAGATCGCGGAGACCGGCACCTACCGGCACACCGCGCAGGAGCTGGCCCACGGGGCCAGAGTCGCCTGGCGCAACAGCAACCGCTGCATAGGCCGGCTCTACTGGAACTCGCTGAGGGTGCGCGACCGCCGCGAGCTGACCGACGCCGACGAGATCGCCGCGGAGTGCTTCCAGCACCTGCGCGAGGCCACCAACGGCGGCAGGGTCAGGCCCACGATCACCGTCTTCGCGCCGGACACCCCGGACCGCCCCGGCCCGCTGATCTGGAGCGAACAGCTCGTCCGCTACGCCGGCTACGGCGACCACCCCTCGATCACCGTCGGGGACGCGCGCAACGCCCCGCTGACCAGCGCCCTGCTCGCGCTCGGCTGGAGCGGCGGCGCCGGAACGCCCTTCGACCTGCTCCCGCTGGTGGTCCAGGGGGTCGACGACAAGCCCCGCTGGTTCGACACCCCCGCGGACGCCGTCCTCGAGGTGGCGATCGAGCATCCCGACGACCCCGGCTGGGCGGACTGGGGGCTGCGCTGGCACGCGGTTCCGGCCATCTCCAACATGTGCCTGGAGATCGGCGGCATCCACTACCCGGCCGCGCCCTTCAACGGCTGGTACATGGGGACCGAGATCGGCGCCCGCAATCTCGCGGACACCGACCGGTACAACCTGCTGCCCGCCGTGGCCCGCCGCCTGGGCCTCGAGACGTCGAGCGACCGCTCGCTGTGGAAGGACCGCGCGCTGGTCGAGCTCAACCGGGCCGTACTGCACTCCTTCGACCGGGCCGGCGTCACGATCGCCGACCACCACAGCGAGTCGCGGCGCTTCCTGACCCACCTGGCGCGCGAGGAGGGCAAGGGGCGCGAGGTGGGCGCGGACTGGTCGTGGATCGTGCCGCCGATCTCGGGTGCCGCGACGCCGGTCTTCCACCGCACCTACGACGACCGGCCCAGCTCCACCACGTACGTGCACCATGCGGGCGCACGGGACAGGGCGCAGGGGCGAGATCTGGTCTAGACCTTCTGTTACCGTCGGCCGGGAGGACCGGAGACCGGTGGAGAGGGGCCCTTGTGGACGGCGCTGACGGGATGAGTGGGACGGCAGGGGGCTCTGCCTCGGGAGGCGATGGCGGTTCGGGGGAGGTCGGCGGTTTGAGCGAGGAGAGGGGTGTGGTTTACGTCGGCTCGTTCACCTCGGCCGGCGGCCGCGGCATCACCACCGCGGCCGTGGATCCGCTGACCGAGGCCCTCACCCTGCTCTCGTCCACCGACGCGCTCGCCGACCCCTCCTACCTCGCCGTCGACCGGGGCACCGGCCTGCTGTACGCGGTGAGCGAGGCCGAGCAGGGCGCGGCCGGTGCCTTCCGACCGACCCCTGAGGGGCTCACCGCCCTCGGCCCCGCCGTCCGCGTGGGCGGCTCGGGGCCGACGCACCTCAGCGTCGCCGGGCGCCGGCTGCTGACCGCCAATTACACCTCCGGCAGCGTCAGCAGCCTGCCGCTCGCCGCCGACGGGCGGCTGTCCGGGCCGGCCGCGGTCCTCGTCCACCGGGGCAGCGGACCCCACCCGAGCCGCCAGGAGCGCCCGCACGCCCACCAGGTGCTCCCCGACCCGAGCGGCCGCTGGGTGCTGAGCGTCGACCTCGGCACCGACTCGGTACGGGTCTGCGCAGTGGACCCGGCCACCGGGTCGCTGCGCCTGCACGGCGAGACGGCGCTGCGCGCCGGGACGGGGCCGCGGCACCTCGCCTTCCACCCGGCGGGTGAGCTGCTGTACGTCGTGCACGAGCTGGAGCCGCAGTTGACCGTCTGCCGCTGGCATCCTGGCACGGGCCGGGTGGAGGCGGGTGCGGAGGTTCCGATCGGCTCGGACGGCGGTTCGGCGCCTGTACGGAGTGCGGGCAGTGCCGAGGGGGGCACCGCGGGAGGCGCCGAGGGGGGCGCCGAAGGTGTACGGGCCTACCCGTCGGCCCTGGTGGCCTCGCCGGACGGGCGCTTCGTGTGGGCCGCAGTGCGCGGCGCCGATGTCATCCTCACCTTCTCGCTCGCCGACGGGCCCGAGCGGCCCAGGCTCACGTCCGTCGTGGCGTGTGGCGGGAGTTGGCCCCGCGACCTGGCCGCCGACCCGGCGGGGCGCCGGCTCTACGCGGCCAACGAGCGCTCCGGGGACGTCTGCTGGTTCGACGTGGACCCGCTGACCGGGCGGCCGAGGCCGGCCGGCTCGGTGGCGGTGCCGGCCGCCAGCTGCGTGGTCTTCGCCTGAGGGGGACGACTCGGGGAGCGGCCGGGGGAGGCCGGTCGTCCGGCCTGGAGCCCGGCATGCGCGAGGGCCCGCACCCCGGGTGGCGGGGTGCGGGCCCTGGTGCGGCCGGTGCGCGGGTCGGACGGCTCAGCGGGCCGGGGTGCCCTGGGTGATGCCCAGCGCCGCGGCGTACTGCGTGACGACGAGCTTGCCCAGCGCCGAGTAGGCGCCCAGCACCTCGGCGGCCGCGCAGTCGGCCTCCTTGGCGGCGGTGTCCAGCAGGCCCTCGGCCGCCTCCGGGCCGATCAGGTAGGGGGCGAGCGCGAGCTGCGTGGAGCCCTCGGCGCGCAGCTGCTCGGCGACCGACGCCACCGAGCCCTCCTGGTCCAGGGCGGCGGCCTTGACCGGTACCGCGAGGCGGGCGGCCAGCAGCATGCCGGTGACGCCGGCGACCTGGACGGCCTCCTCGCCGCCGGTGGTGGCCACGATGATGCCGTCGGCGGCGGTGGTCACGGTGAAGAGGCGGGCGCGGTCGGCGCGGGCCAGGCCCGCCTCCGAAAGCCGCACGTGCAGGCCCTCGGCCAGCAGCGGGTGCGGGCCGAGCACCTCGGCCAGTTCCACGGCGGCCGAGGAGTCCATCACGGCCTGGCGGATCCGGCGCAGCAGGTCGGCGTCAGGGCCGGCCAGCAGCGGCACGACCACGGCGTCCGGGCCGGTCGGCTCGGGCACCTCGTGGCCGGCGGCGCGGGCGAACTCGGCGCGCGCGACACGCTCGGCCGCGACGGCGCTCAGCGTCGTGGACAGGGCCGGGAACTCGGCGCCCTCCTCGTCGCTGCCCTCGAGGAAGCCGATGCGGGCCTCCAGGCCGGGCAGCTCGGAGCGGCCGATGCTGATGATCTCTTCCGCGAGACCGCGCGAGGCGGCCGAGGGGGTGCCGGGTACGGCGAGCACCAGCGTGGGCGCTCCCTCGGGGGCCACCGCGGGCTCGGGCCGGCGGTGGCGTCCGGTCTGACGGGGTCGCGGCATTCGTACGGGCAGGCCATGTGCGGGCCCAGTGGGGGAGCTCATGGCGCCGCATGCTACTGGCTTATCGGAACCCGGTGTTCGGTCAGGGTCCACTCGGGCGGCATCTGTCCGTATTTATCCGGTGAATGTCGTATACGGTTCAACTGCTCGGCGCGTTCGGCGCTGCTCGGCGTCGTTCGGGCTGCTCGGCAGTGTTCGGCGGGCCGCTGGGTCAATTGGCCGAGGGAAGGTGCCAGTCCACCGGCTGCGCCCCCTGCCGGGCCAGCAGGTCGTTCGTCCTGCTGAACGGCCTGGAGCCGAAGAACCCGTTGTCGGCGGACATGGGCGAGGGGTGGACCGATTCCACGGCCGGAAGCTCCCCCAGCAGCGGCCGCAGGTTGCGGGCGTCGCGGCCCCACAGGATCGACACCAGCGGCTTGCCGCGCGCCGCGAGCGCCCGGATCGCCTGCTCGGTGACCGCCTCCCAGCCCTTGCCGCGGTGCGCGTTGGGCTTGCGCGGGGCGGTGGTGAGGGAGCGGTTCAGCAGCAGTACGCCCTGGCGTGCCCACGGGGTCAGGTCCCCGTTGGCCGGGCGCGGCACGCCGAGGTCGGCGTACAGCTCGCGGAAGATGTTGTCCAGGCTCGGCGGTACGGGCCGTACGTCGGGGGCGACCGAGAAGGACAGGCCCATCGCGTGCCCCGGGGTGGGGTACGGGTCCTGTCCGACGATCAGCACCTTCACCTCGTCGAAGGGCTGCTGGAACGCCCGCAGGACGTTCGCCCCGGCGGGGAGGTAGGTTCTGCCCGCCGCGATCTCGGCGCGCAGGAAGTCGCCCATCGCGGCGATCTGCGCCGCCACCGGCTCCAGAGCCCGGGCCCAGCCCGGCTCGACGATTTCGTTCAACGGTCGTGCTGCCACGGGGAGTCACTCTACTGGCCCACACTGACAGTCCGTGCCGCACTGGTGGAGCCGGTCTGGTGCCGGCCTGCTGTCGCCTCAGTCGCCTCAGGACGTGCTGCCGTTCAGTACTGCTGCCCGTACGCACAGGATGTCCGGAAGGTGCTCCGCCAGGAGTTCCCAGCTGTCCCCGTCGTCCCGGCTGGCGTACAGCTCGCCGTTGCGGTTGCCGAAGTAGACGCCCGCCGGGTCGGCGTCGTCCGTGCAGAGGGCGTCGCGCAGCACCGTCCCGTAGTGGTCCGCCGTCGGCAGCCCGCGGGTCAGCGGCTCCCAGGTGGCGCCCGCGTCCCGGGTGCGGAAGATGCGGCAGCGGTGCTCCGCCGGGACCCGGTCGGAGTCGGCGTTCAGGGGGAAGACGTACGCGGTGTCCGGGCGGTGCGGGTGCGCGGCCACCGCGAAGCCGAAGTCGGACGGCAGCCCGCCGCCGATGTCGGTCCACTGCCCGCCGGCGTCGTCGCTGCGGTACACGCCCCAGTGGTTCTGCAGGTACAGCCGTTCGCGGTTGCCGGCATCCCTGGCGATCTTGTGCACGCACTGGCCGAACTCCGGGTGCGGGTCCGGCAGGAACACCGCCGAGACGCCCCGGTTGGCCGGTGTCCAGCTCGCCCCGCCGTCCCGGGTGCGGAAGACGCCGGCGGTGGACACCGCCACCGTCACCGCATCGGGGTCCGACGGGTCGGTCAGCACGGTGTGCAGGCCCTCACCGCCGCCGCCCGGCACCCAGGCGCTGCGGGTCGGGTGCTCCCACAGCGGGCGGACCAGTTCGAAGGACACGCCCCGGTCGGTGGAGCGGAAGAGGGCGGCCGGCTCCGTTCCCGCGTACACCACGTCCGGCGCCTCGGGGCCGGCCGGATGCAGCTGCCAGACCCGCTCCAGTGAGGCGCCGGTGTCCTTGGGGAACCGCACCGCGGGTTCGGCGGGCTCCTGCCAGGTCGCGCCCAGGTCGTCGGAGGTGAAGACCGAGGGGCCCCAGTGCGAACTGTCACCACCGACGAGCAGGCGGGGCGTCGGGCCGCGGCGGTCGATCGCCACGGCGTAGACGGCTTGGGCGTTGAAGTGCGGGCCGTCGAACGTCCAGGGGGCGGCGTCGCTGCCGGGCGTGGATCCGCCGCCTCCGCCTCCGCCCGTGTCCCTGCGCCCGATGAACAGGCCCTTGCGTGTTCCCGCGAGGAGCAGCAGCTCTGGCATGTCGGTACCTCCGGACTTCGTCGTCCCGTTCCGGTTCGTCGTCCCGTTCCGGGTTCGTCGTCCCGTCCGGTTCGTCGTCCTGTTCCGGTTCGTTGTTCCGTTCGGGTTTGTCCCTGTCGTCCCGGTCAGTCTGCACCCGGTCGGCCCTCTGGGCTCGGCGGCTTGCCCGGCGCCTTTCCGGCTGATCGGCGTCGGTCAGCGGGTGCGCGAAAAGTGTGGCTACTTGATCGTAGGAGGGTGCAAGGGGTTGACTTTCACGCCTCTGCCACTGCACGCGAGAGGCACTACGTGGCCACAGAGCATCTCTCCCCGCTCGACCTCGCTTTCTGGCGGATCGAATCCGCCGGCCATCCCATGCATCTCGGGGCGCTTGCGGTCTTTGACGCCTCCGGTTTCACTACCTCTGGTTCCGGTGGTCCTGTCGGCGACTCCTCCGCCCTTGATCCCGCCTCCGTCGCTGCTCGGCTCCTCGCCGTCCGTTGTGTCCGGGTGCCCGGGCTGCGGCGTCGGATCCACGACGTGCTGGTGCCCGTCGGCGCGGCCGCCTGGGCGGCCGATGAGGACTTCGATGCGGACCGGCACGTGTTCCTCGTCCGTACGCCCGACCCGCGGGCCGCGGCCGGCCCGCTCATGGCGCGCCCCCTGGCCCGGGACCGGCCTCCGTGGGAGGCGCACGTCCTGGCGGGGCCCGACCCGCGGTCCTTCGCGGTTCTGTTCAAGTTCCACCACGCCCTCGCCGACGGGCTCGCCGCCCTCGCGCTCGCGGCCTCGCTGTTCGACGAGGGGCCGCCCCTACGCGGTCCGGCGCGGCCGCTGCCGCAAGCGCCGGCCGCCGGCTCCGGCCTGCGGAACCTTCCCGGGGTGCTCGCCGCCCGGCTCCAGGGGGTCGGCCAGGCGGTGGAGATCGGCGCCGCCATGGCGCGGTCGGGCTTGCCGCTGGCGGTGCCGCCCGCCCTGACCGCGGTCGCGGGCGGGACCGGGACGCGGGCGGTGGCCGGCCTCGCCCTGGATCTGGACGACGTGAACCGGATCCGCAAGGTCGCCGGCGGAACCGTCAACGACGTGCTGATCACCCTCGTTGCGGGCGCTCTGCGGCGGTGGCTGACGGGCCGCGGTGACCCCGTCCCCGAAGGCCCCGGGCCGCGGGCGCTGATACCGGTATCCCGCCGCAGGCCGGGCGCCGGCGCGAGGTACGGCAACCGGCTCTCGGGCTATCTGCTGCGGCTTCCGATCGAGGAGCCGGATCCGCTGCGGCGGTTGGAGCGGGTGCGGACCGGCATGGACCGCAACAAGGAGGCCGGGCCCGCGCGGGGCGCCGGCGCCGTCGCGCTGCTCGCCGACCACGTCCATCCGCTCGGGCACCGTCTGGGCGGCCCGCTCGTGGCCCAGGCGGCGCGGCTGCTCTTCGACATCCTGGTCACCAGCGTTCCGCTGCCCGGCTTCACCTTCACGCTCGGTGGCAGCCGGGTGCGGGAGGTCTATCCGTTGGCTCCGCTGGCCCGTGGGCACGCACTGGCGGTCGCCGTGTCCACGTACAAGGACACCGTTCACTACGGGCTGGTCGCCGACGCGGGTGCCGTGCCGGACCTGGCCGAGCTGGTGGAGGCGCTGCGGGTGGAGTTGGAGGAGTTGGTGCGGGAGGTTTTGTGAGGGGCCGCGGCCGGGCGGAAGTGGTGCGCTACCAAGGTTTCCCGGCAGCCCATGGTCCTTCCGGGGCGCGCCGGGCCCTCAAGGGCGCTCCTTCGTCGCGTCGCTTCGCGATGGCCTTCGGCCGCCCTTGACCGCCCGACCCGCCCCGGAACGGCAACGGACTGCCGGGAAGCCCCGGAGGAACGGCTCGCGGGTTGTGCGGGGCCGGTGTTCAGGGGGTGGTGTCGTGGGCGCCCGATGCGGTGAGGAGGCCCGGCCAGTCCGGGATCTTGACGGAGCGGCGGCCCAGGGAGCGGCCGAGGTCCGCCTCCGCGGTTTCGATGGCCAGCCAGCCCGGCCATTCGACCGGGCGGAGGCCTGCGGCGCGGAGGGCGTCGAGGGGGTCGTCCGGGAGCTCGCGGCGGGCGAGGGCAGGGGCGTCCTGGAGGAGGGAGGAGGCGGTTTCCTTGGCGCAGGGGCGGTTGGTGCCGATCACGCCGGTGGGGCCGCGTTTGATCCAGCCCGCCACGTACTCGCCGACCGAGGCGCGGCCCTCGCGCAGCACGCGGCCTGCGGCGTGGGGGACGGTGGCGGTGGCGGGGTCGAAGGGGAGGCCGGGCAGGGGGACGCCCTGGTAGCCGACCGAGCGGAGGACGAGCTGGGCTTCGATGTCCTCGTGGACGCCGGTGCCGACGACGCCGCCGCGGCCGTCCGGGGCGGTGCGTTCGAAGCGGACCGCGGCGACGCGGTCGTCCGGGCCGGCGAGCAGTTCGACCGGGCGGAGGTAGAAGCGGAGGGTGATGCTGCGGTCCGTGGCGGGGGGACTGTCCGACCAGCTCCGAAGGACCTCCAGGTTGCGGCGGGCGACGGCGGGGAGGCCGGTTTCGTCGGTGGAGGCCGGGTCGCGGGCGAGCTCGGCGGGGTCGACACGGGTGGCGACGCGGGGGAGGGTGCCGAGTTCGCGGAGTTCCTTGGTGGTGAACTTCGCCTGCGAGGGGCCGCGGCGGGCGACCATGGTGACCGAGCGGACGCCGCTGTCGGCGAGGGCGCCCAGGGCCGGGTGGGGCATGTCGGTGGGGGTGAGCTCGGGTACGCCGCGGGCCAGCATGCGGGTCACGTCGACGGCGACGTTGCCGGCGCCGATGACCAGGGCCGAAGTGGTCCTCGGGAGGTCGAAGGACGCGGCGGCGGCGTCCGGGTGGCCGCTGTACCAGGCCACGAAGGCGGTCGCGGAGTGGACGCCGGCGAGGTCCTCGCCCGGGATGCCCAGGGTGCGGTCGCGTGCGGCGCCCACGCAGTAGACCACCGCGTGGTACAGGTCCAGCAGGCGGGCGGTGGGGAGCCGGGGGCCGCCCACTTCCAGGTTGCCGAGGAAGCGGATCCGCGTGTCCTCCAGGACGGTGCGCAGGTTGTTCTGGAGGGACTTGATCTTTTCGTGGTCGGGGGCCACCCCGTAGCGCACGAGGCCGTACGGGGCCGGCAGGCGGTCCAGTACGTCGACGCGGACGCCGGGCACCTCGCGCTGCTGGACCAGGGTCTGGGCGGCGTAGACCCCGCTGGGGCCCGAACCGACGACGGCGACACGAAGCACGGCGGAACTCCTCCCGCAGGGATTCCCAGGATGGCACCGGGGCGGGCGCCCGTCAGCTCATGGTGCGCATCCGGCTGATCTCGGCGCTCTGGGTGGCCACCACTTCGTTGGCCCACTCTTCGACGGCGGGGTCGTTGCCGTTCTTGAGCACGTCGGCCGCCATCTTCAGGGCGCCCTCGTGGTGGGCCGTCATCAGGGTGAGGAACAGGTGGTCGAAGTCGGTGCCGCGGGCGTCGGCGAGGGCCTTCAGCTGGGCTTCCGTGGCCATGCCCGGCATGGGGGTGTGGTCGTGGGCGGGGGTGGACTGGGTCTTGCGCTGCCATGACTGCATGGCCGCGATCTCGGGCGTCTGTGCTGCCGTGATGCGTTCGGCCAGGTGTTTGACGGCGGGCGAGGTGGCGCGGTCCGGGGCCAGTGCGCTCATGGCGAGGGCCTGCCGGTGGTGTTCGATCATGTGGCCGACGTAGGTGCGGTCGGCCGCGTTCGGGGTGTTGTCGGGGCGGCGGCGCGCGGCCTCCTCGGGGGAGAGCGTGCGGTTCCCGTCGCCCGGTCTGCCCGGTGCGATGACGGGGGGTTCGGCGCCTCGGGTTTGCGTGGTGCAGGCGGTGGCCGACAGGAGGGCCACCGTGAGGGCCGCGGTCATGATTCGGCCGAGTGAGACCTTTGCCATGTCCATGATGAGGAACATACTGCGGTGGTCCGCATTCCGTTCCCACGGGAGGGCACAGTGTTACTGAAACGGAGAGTCCTGGCCGCCTCGGCCGGACTCCTCACCGCACTCCTGGCCGCCGGGCCCGCGGCCGCCAGCCCCGATCCCGGCGACCTGGGCCCCGGCGGGGAGTTCCGGCAGAGCGCCGACGTGACGGCCGGCCGTGAACTCGCCCCCGGGGAGATCCCCGGCCGGGACGAGATCGTGCACAGCGGCAACGTCAAGCCACTGGTGAACGTCCCCAGCTCCTTCCCCGACGCCTTCGACACCGATCTGGCCTTCCAGGGGAAGTACGCCTACGCCGGGAACTACAACGGGTTCGTGATCTACGACATCGGTGATCCGAAGGCGCCGAAGGTCGTGAGCACCGTGCTGTGCCCCGGCGGGCAGAACGACGTGTCCGTCTACGGCGACCTGCTCTTCCTGTCGACGGACTCCTCGCGCAGCGACGACTCCTGCAACAGCGTCTCGCAGCCGGCGACCGAGAAGTCCTCCTGGGAGGGCATCAAGATCTTCGACATCCGGGACAAGAGGAGCCCCCGGTACGTGAAGTCCGTGGAGACCGCATGCGGGTCGCACACCCACACGCTCGTGCCCTCCGGCCCGGACGTCTACGTGTACGTGGCCTCCTACTCGCCCAGCGAGGCCTTTCCCGACTGCCGGCCGCCGCACGACGGGATCTCGGTGGTCAAGGTTCCGCGCAGGGATCCGACGCAGGCCGCCGTGGTGGCGTTCCCGGTGCTGTTCCCGGACGGCGGGAACCCGGGCGCCCCGACCAACCCGGGGGTGGCGAAGACCACGGGCTGCCACGACATCACCGTACTGCCCTCCGAGAAGCTCGCCGCCGGGGCGTGCATGGGCGACGGCATCCTGTTCGACATCAGCAAGCCCGAGCAGCCGCGGGTCATCGACCGGGTCCAGGACAACGTGAACTTCGCGTTCTGGCACTCCGCGACCTTCAACGCCACGGCGGACAAGGTGGTCTTCACCGACGAGCTCGGCGGCGGTGGCGGCGCCACCTGCAACGAGGCCACCGGAGCCAACCACGGGGCCGACGGGATCTACGACATCACCGGCAGCGGCGACCAGCGCAGGCTCGTCCTGCGCAGCTACTTCAAGATCCCGCGCCACCAGGCCGACACCGAGAACTGCGTCGCCCACAACGGCTCCCTGGTCCCGGCGTTCGGCCGCGACATCATGGTCCAGGCCTGGTACCAGGGCGGGGTGTCGGTCTGGGACTTCACCGACTCCGCCCGGCCGCGGGAGATCGGGTACTTCGAGCGCGGGCCGCTGTCCACCGACCGGCTGTCCGTCGGGGGATCCTGGTCGGCGTACTACTACAACGGGCACATCTACTCGAACGACATCACCAAGGGCCTCGACGTGCTGCGGCTCGACGACTGGCGCACCGAGAGCGCGAAGTGGGTCCGGCTGGACCGGCTCAACGTGCAGAGCCAGCCCGACTACCGCTGAGCCAAGGCCGACGGAAACGTTCCCTCGGGCGGGGAGCCGGAGGGGGGCGTGCCCAGGGTCCAGTCGAGGGCGTACCGCTGGAAGAGCTCCGCCCGCAGGCGGGGCGCCGGCATCGGGGCGCCCGGCAGCAGGACCGCCACCACCGCCCCCATCAGCTGGGCCCGCAGCAGGGGGTAGTCGGCGTCCGGGTCCGCCGAGCCGTAGCGGGCGACGGTGTCCCGGAGCAGCGCGGCCAGCCGCTGCTGCTCCGGGCACTGCACGAAGCCCTCGGCCTGGAGGATGCCCGCCATGTGCGTCCGCATCAGCAGCGGCCGCTCCAGGGCCAGGCCGAGGATCGCGTCGATGGCCCGGGCCAGCCGCTCGCGGCCGTCCTCGGTGCGCGGCTCCCGTTCGAGGGCCGCCTCCAGGGTGAGGTGCATCAGCCGGTGCACCGCCGACTGGAGCAGCTGCCGCTTGCCCGGGAAGTAGTACGAGACCAGGCCGCGGGCGGCGCCCGCGCGGTCGGCGATGTCGCCGAGGGTCGTGGCCTCGTAGCCGCGCTCGGCCACGAGTTCGACGGTGGCCTGGAGCAGCCGCTCGCGGGAACGTCTGCGCAATTCTTCATTGACCGATGCGCTGCGCGGGGACATGCTTACTCCTGCGTTGACTGGCTGCCAGCCAATATACTCAGCGCAGGTGCACCTGCTCTGCGCGACGCGGGGGATCGCGCAGGGCAGGACGTGCACACCCTCACCCAGCGGCGGCTTTCGGTCGATTCCGCGGGTCGGGCAGGGCGATCACCGCCACGGCCAGCGCCACTCCCAGCAGCCAGCCGCCCAGCACGTCCGACAGCCAGTGCACGCCGAGGAAGATCCGGGTGAAGCCCACCCCGAACACCGAGGCCAGGGCCAGGATCCACGCCGCCAGGCGCCACGGCTTCGGGGCCGACCGGGGCACCAGCCACAGCAGCAGCGGGCAGACCACCGCCGCCGTCAGGGCATGCCCCGACGGGTAGGCCGCGTAGTCGGCCGATACGACCGGATCCGGCCAGATCGGGCGGTGCCGGCCCACCAGTGCCTTCATCCCCTGAGACAGCAGCAGGGCGGCCACCGCGGCCCCCGCGATCAGCAGGGCGCGCCGCCGGTCGCCGCGCCACCACAGCCACCCGCAGGCGACGGCGGCCAGGGCGCGCATCGTCCAGGGGTCCCACACCCAGTCGGTGAGCACCCGCATCGCCGAGGTCACCGCCGGATGGCCGACGGCGTCCGCGTGCAGGCTCCGCGCGACCGTGCCGTCGTACGAGAGGAGCGGCGCCCAGCGGACGATCACGAGGGAGGTCACGACGGCCGCGAGCAGCGCGCAGCCGATCCCGGCCCGGAGGAGGTGCCTGCTGTGCATGCCGGAGATCCTTGCACCGCCGGGCCCGTGCGCGGGCCATGCCCCCGGGCGCGGACGCGTCGTGCCGCCGCCCGGAGCGCGCACTCAGGCGAGAGCGGTCAGGCCCGGCACGAGCGCCACCGCCAGCGGGACCACGGGGAGCAGGGTGGCCAGGGCGGTCAGCCGGAGCCTGCGGCCCGCCGGCAGCCGCGCCGGCGCCGACAGCAACCGGCGCACCCGCTCGGGGACATGGGGCTCCGGGGCGGGGGAGGGCCCGAAGACCCCGCGGTCCTCGTTCAGGCCGACGAGCGCGAGCGCGACGGTGAGTCGCCCGAAGCGGCGCGAGGCCACGTCGTCGGCGGCCAGTTCGACGAGCCGGTGCATTTCCGCGTCGAACGCGGCGAACACCGGCACCTGCGGGAACCCCCCGGCCAGCGCCCGCGAGCAGTGCAGCAGCCAGTCGTGGCGCGCGGCCGCATGCCCCTGTTCGTGCGCCAGCACGGCATCCAGCTGACTGCCCTTCAGCCGCCCGAGCGCGGCCGTGGTCACCACCAGCTGCGGCGCGGAGCCGGGCAGCCACCAGGCGTCGGGCCGGGACCCCTCCAGGACGACGAGCCGGGCGCCGCCGGCCGGGTCCTCCCCGGGCAGCAGGGGCGCCCGCACCCGCAGTTCGGCACCCCGGGCCCGCCGCCCGGCCCGGGCGCGCACCACCTCGCGGGTCAGCCGGAAGCCGGTCCACAGACCGCCGCCGGCCAGCACCAGCGCGGTTCCCGCGGCCCACGGGCCGCCCGTGGGGCCCAGGGCGTAGGCGTCGACCACCCCGTGCGGTGCGGCGGCGAAGAGCCGCCCCCGCACCGCCAGCCAGGCGGCGGCCGCGCTCAGCAGCATCGACAGCGCGAAGGACACGAGCACCGCGCCCACCACGCACTGCCACACCCACAGGGCGACGACGGGTTCCCGCTCGGGCCACCGGGCCCTGGCCAGCAGGCGGGGAGCGAGCACCGCGGTCACGGCGCCGAGCAGGAGGAGAGCGGCGGCCACCATCATGGCCGCCAGCCTAGGGCGGCGGACTACCTGCGGGTACGGTCCCGGGCGGATTGGTGACGCAGGACACGTTTCCGCGCCCTCACACGGTGAGCAGCATCGCCAACATGCCCATTCCCATGGCCAGTCGGCATGCCCGGGCGAGCTCGGCCGGGGCTCCCGGGGCCGGCACCGCAGCCGTGCCCGGGAGCGCGGCCGGCAGCAGGCGGGCCCCGCCGAGCAGGACGTAGCCGGCGTAGTAGAGGAGCAGGGCGCCGGTCACGAGCGGCGGCCCGCCGCCGTGCCCGTGGCCGCCGGCACCGGTACCCGCCCCCGCCCCGAGCCCGGCGAGGGCCATGTAGGCCATGGCCAGCGAGCCCACCAGGTGGTGGCCGTGGTGCAGCCCGCCGCGCAGCAGCCACACGGCGTGCACCGCCGTCCCGCAGAAGACGGCCAGCAGGATCTGCGGCCCCCACGGCCCGATCCCCGGGGGCGCCGCCATCGCCGCCATCCCCAGCCCCATCAGCCCCTCGCCCGCCGCCGCACCGTCCGCCGCCCGGCCGGCCCTGCGCACCCGGCCCAGGCAGTACGCGCCGCTCGCCGCGCACAACAGGACCAGCAGCCAGGCGGGGAGGGAGGCGGAAGAGGACAGCGCGGGACCGTGCACGGCGGAACCCCCCGGTTCGTCGGCGTCACCGAAGAGATGCCCGCGCCCACGGGCCCGCACGCCGCACGGGGTTAGGCTGTCGGTGCAGCACCGGGCATGTCATATGCCACGCAGCAGCGCAGCACGGCGCAGAGCAGAACGGAGCCACCCCATGTCGACAGCCCAGCCCAGCGCACTGGAGTTCCGCAACGCCGTGGAGGCGGACGTCCCGGAGCTCGTGGCGCTCGTCGAGTCGGCGTACCGGGGGGACGCCAGCCGGGCCGGGTGGACGACCGAGGCGGACTACCTGGAGGGACAGCGCACCGACCCGGACGGCGTGCGCGCCGTCATCAACACCCCCGACAGCGTCCTGCTGGTCGTGGAGCGCTCCGGTGAGCTCGTCGCCTGCTGCCAGCTCGAACACCGCGGCGACCACGCCTACTTCGGGATGTTCGCGGTCCGCCCCGGACTCCAGGGCGGCGGCCTCGGCAAGGAGATCCTCGCCGAGGCGGAGCGCCGCGCCCGCGAGACGTGGGGAGCCACCGAGATGCGGATGACGGTGGTGAACGTACGGGAGGAGCTCATCGCCTACTACCTGCGCCGCGGCTACCGGCGCACCGGCGAGTTCAGCCCCTTCCCGTACGGGGACCAGCGCTTCGGCGTGCCGCTCCGCGACGACCTGGCCTTCGAGCTGCTGGTCAAGCCGCTCTAGCCGCTACGGCAGGCGGCGCGGCCCGTCAGGCCGTGAACCGGCCCGTGCTGCGGATCTCGGGGAAGTCCGTGGCCGCGCCGTCCAGTTCGAGCGCCCGCGCGAGCCGCAGGTGCTCCAGCGAGTTCACCGTCCAGCCGGTCACCCGCAGACCGGCCCGGTGCGCCGCCTCCACCGTCTCCAGGGTGAGCCGCCGCAGGTTCAGGGCCAGGCTGTGCGCGCCCGCGGCCAGGGCCCGGTCCACGACGTCCTCGGCCTCGTCCCCCGCGAGGTCCGAGTGCAGGACGGTCCGGGCGCCCGGCACCAGCCGGGCCGTCTCGGCCAGCACCGCGTCCGAGAACGAGGCCACCTCCACCCGCCCGGCCGCGTCCCGGCGCACCACCAGCTCCGCGAGCGCCGCCGCGGCGGCCCGGTCCGGTGCGGACACCTGGAGGGGGAGCCGGACCGCGTCCAGGACCTCCTCGAAGACCGGCACCCGTTCTCCGCGGCCGGCATCGAGCTCGCGCAGCTCGGCCAGGGTCAGATCGGCGACGGCGCCCGTGCCGTCGGTGGTCCGGTCCACCTCGGCGTCGTGCAGGACGACGAGCACGCCGTCCTTGCTCAGCTGCACACCCAGCGCGATGGCGTCCATGCCGGCACGCTCCGCGCGGACGAACGACCGCAGGGTGTTCTCCGGCTCGACACCCATGACCCCGCGGTGACCGATGGTGAGGAAAGTCAAGGTTCTCTCGCTTCCGTCGACGGCGGCTCCCGGCGCGGTCGGCGTCCCAGGTCCGCCCGCGCGCGGTGAGGCGCATGCTAGTGGCCCCCGCCCGGGTTGGGACCGCCCGTGCAGAGCCCCGGATTCCGCGGACGACCGGTTCCCGCCAGGGCCGTACGCCTCCGGCGCCGCCGCGCGGGCCCGCCGGGCCCCGTGCCGCGTCACCCGCGCGTGGGCGCGCCTCCGCGACCTTGACGGAAGGACGAAGCCGTCGCCCGGACCGGGGAGCGGCGGGAAGAATTGCGGTAACGATAGGGGTGTCACCGAATAATTTCCTGAGCGACCTCTTGAGCGGGAGAGCGTCCCGTGCATACGCTGTGCTGACGTGAGGTTCTCCTGTGGAGGAAGTGACATGACGGAAACTCTTGTGCCGGCAACTGGCGGCGCGGTGATAGCCGCCGGAGCGCGGGTGGTCGACCACCCTGCGTGGCCCGAGCTCAAGGCCGCCGTGGAGGAGATCCGCCCCTGGCAGGCCAAGGACGGTTCGATCGACTTCGAGGCTGCGGACGCCCCCGCCCCGGCCGATGTCGAGGCCGTCGTCGAGCGCGTGATCAGCGCCGTCGAGACCCTGTCCCCGCTGCTGCCGCACGCCGCCGTGTACCACAAGGCGCTCGTCGCCGACCTGCGCAAGTGGGTCGCCGAGGGCTTCGGCGTGCCGGACTTCCTGGACTCCCTGCTGGCCTTCCAGCCCGCCTCCGAGCGCGCCGACGGGCTCCAGCACCTGGTCGTCTTCCCCATGTACACGCAGAACGGCAACCCGGACCGCAACTTCGAGGCCGTCGTCCTGAAGATGGTCTGGCCCGAGTGGCTCTCCGAGCTGGAGCGCACCCGGTACGACAACCCGCTGTTCCTCGGCATCACCTTCGAGGACTTCACCCCGGGCTACGACACCCACTCCGCCGTGCTCTTCCCGGAGACCATCGCCGTCCGCGAGGCCCCCGAGCGCTTCACCTGGGGCGGCATCTTCTGCGACCGCGAGGCCGCCCGCTACCGCAAGGTCACCGCGGCCGCCGTCGACATCCTGGGCATCGAGCTGCCCGAGGACATCGCCCGCATGGTCGAGGACCAGGAGCGCTGCGAGAAGGCCTTCGTCCTGTGGGACATGGTCCACGACCGCACCCACAGCCACGGCGACCTGCCGTTCGACCCCTTCATGATCAAGCAGCGCCAGCCGTTCTGGATGTACGGCCTGGAGGAGCTGCGCTGCGACCTCACCGCCTTCAAGGAGGCCGTGAAGCTCGAGTCCGAGGGCAACGAGCACGGCCGCGACGTGCAGTACGCCGTCCTCTTCGACCGGATGTTCCGCTTCCCCGTCTCCGGTGACCGCAACCGCAACTACGACGGCCTCGGCGGCCAGCTGCTCTTCGCGTACCTCCACAAGCACGACGTCGTGCGCTGGACGGACAACAAGCTGAAGATCGACTGGATGCGCGCCCCGCAGGTCACCAACCAGCTCTGCGGCGAGATCGAGGACCTGTACCGGGCCGGCATCGACCGCCCGAAGCTCGTGCACTGGTTCAAGGCGTACGAGCTCGTCTCCACCTACCTCGCCCCGCACCCCGGTTCCAAGTGGGCCAAGGGCCCCGACGCCCTCGACCTGACGCAGCCGCCGCGCAAGCTCGTGGACGACGTGCTTCCGGACGAGTTTCCGCTGAGCATGTTCTATGAGGCGCTCGCGAAGAAGCTCAAGGGCGTGATCGCCTCCACGAAGGGCATTACCGCACCGAACGCCGAGTCGGCCGAGCGGGCCGCCGCGTGAGCACTCGCCCACAGGAGGCTGCACAGATGAACACGGGGAACAACGCGAACGGCCCGCTGAAGGGCGCCGTCGTGGCGGTCGCCGGTGCCGGCGGTCCCGCCGGCCGGGCCGCGCTGCTCCGCCTCGCCGAGGCCGGCGCGGTGGTCGTCGCGTCCGACGCCGACCCGGCGCGCCTGGCCGAGGCGGTGGACGCGGCCCGCTACGCCCACGGCGGTGCCACCGTCACGGGCGACACGGTGGACCTGCTCGACCTGGAGGCCACCAAGGCCTGGGCCGACCGCACGGAGAAGGAGTACGGCCGCGTCGACGGAGTCGTCCACCTCGTCGGCGGCTGGCGCGGCAGCACCTCCTTCACCGAGACCGACCTCGCGGACTGGGACTTCCTGGAGAAGCTCCTGATCCGCACCGTCCAGCACACGTCGATGGCCTTCCACGACGCACTGCTGCGCAGCGACCGGGGCCGCTACGTCCTGGTCAGCCAGTCCGGCGCGCACAAGCCGGTCGCCAACAACGCCGCGTACAACGCCGGCAAGGCGGCCGCCGAGGCGTGGACGCTGGCCATGGCCGACTCCTTCCGCAAGGCGGGGGGCGAGGAGGGCCCGGGCGCCGCGGCTGCGATCCTGGTGATCAAGGCACTGGTGCACGACGCGATGCGCGCCGAGCGCCCCAATGCGAAGTTCGCGGGCTTCACCGACGTCAAGGAGCTGGCCGAGGCCATCGCCGGCGTGTGGGAGCGGCCCGCCATCGATGTGAACGGACAGCGTCTGTGGCTCACTCCGCAACCGTGAAGACCGATGCCCGCCGCCACCACGATCCGGCGGTACGCGGTTTCGCGAGCGACAACTATGCAGGGGTCCATCCGGAGATCCTGGAGGCCCTTGCCCTGGCCAACGGCGGCCACCAGGTCGCCTACGGCGAGGACGAGTACACCGAGCACCTGCAGAAGATCATCCGCAGCCACTTCGGCCCGTACGCGGAGGCCTTCCCGGTCTTCAACGGCACCGGCGCGAACGTCACGGCCCTGCAGGCCATGACCGACCGCTGGGGTGCGGTGATCTGCGCCAAGACCGCCCACATCAACGTGGACGAGGGCGGCGCGCCCGAGCGGATGGCCGGCCTGAAGCTGCTGGCCGTCCCCACTCCGGACGGCAAGCTCACCCCCGAGCTCATCGACCAGGAGGCCTGGGGCTTCGAGGACGAGCACCGGGCGATGCCGCAGGTCGTGTCGATCACCCAGAACACCGAGCTGGGCACGGTCTACACCCCGGACGAGATCCGGGCGATCTGTGAGCACGCGCACGCGCTCGGCATGAAGGTCCACCTCGACGGGGCCCGCATAGCCAACGCCGCCGCCTCCCTCGACGTGCCGATGCGCACCTTCACCAACGCGGTGGGCGTCGACGTGCTGTCCTACGGCGGCACGAAGAACGGCATGATGTTCGGCGAGGCCGTGGTCGTGGTCAACCCGGACGCGGTGCGGCAGATGAAGCACGTCCGCAAGATGTCGATGCAGCTCGCGTCGAAGATGCGGTTCGTGTCCGTGCAGCTCGAGGCGCTGCTGGCCAAGGACCTGTGGCTGCGCAACGCCCGGCGCGCCAACGAGATGGCGCAGCGCCTGGCGGCGGGCGTCCGCGAGACCGACGGGGTGGAGATCCTCTACCCGGTGCAGGCCAACGCGGTGTTCGCGAAGCTGCCGCACGAGGTGTCGCGGCGGCTCCAGCAGCGCTACCGCTTCTACTTCTGGGACGAGGCCGCCGGCCACGTGCGGTGGATGTGCGGCTACGACACCGCGGAGGAGGACGTCGACGGCTTCCTTCAGGCGCTGAAGGAAGAGATGTCCCGCTAGCCGACAGGCGACCGGCCCTTCGAATCTTCTGAATATTTATACCGATGACCGCAAATCCATTGATTTGCGGTCATCGGTGCGCCTATCCTCGGAGTCATGGAGCTGATCCAGCAGAGCCCTGACATCCACGACTATCTGGCCTCCGATGAGGTGATCGACCACGGCCACCCCGTGGTGCAAGAGATCGCCGAAACCTTCTGGTTCACCACCGGCACCGCATACTCATACGCCGAGGCGGTGTTCGACTTCGTCCGCGACGCCATCCCCCACTCCGCGGACTCCGGCGATCCCCGGGTCGCCTGGCGCGCCTCCGAGGTGCTCGGCACCCGCAACGGCATCTGCCACGCCAAGGCGCACGCACTGGTGGCCCTGCTCCGGGCCAAGGGCATACCGGCAGGCATGTGCTACCAGCGCCTCACCGGCGATCATCAGTGCAGCGACAGCTGCTCCAGTGGAGCCGGGGCTTGCCCCGGGGGCTCCCAGCCGGCGATCCACGGCCTGGTCGCCCTCCGGATGCCCTGCAGCAGCCGGTGGTACCGCCAGGACCCGCGGGGCAACAGGCCCGGCGTGGACGCCCGGTTCTCCCTGGACGCCGAGCGGCTCGCCTTCCCCGTACGGCCCGAGCTCGGCGAGATCGACTACCCCGAGCTGTACGCCAGCGCCCACCCGGCCGTGCTCAAGGTGCTCCGGGAGTCCCCCGACCGGTCCCGGCTGTGGCAGAACCTGCCGGTCGACCTGTAGCCGGGGCGGCTCCAGCTGAGGCTGCCGCCCCGGAGGGCGGCGCCAGCCGGGCGTGCAGCAGGGCCGACGCCAGGACCAGCACGGCGACCGCGGACAGCAGCGCCTGCGGCGGCGCCCCGGCGGCGAGCCCCACGAGGGCGGCACCGAGGGAGGCCGCGGTCACCTTCAGCCCCGCCCCCAGCGTGAACACCTGCGTCCGCACCGCCTCGGGGGCGAACTGCGCACGGACCCGGAGCGTCGCCGTGAGCAGAGGCCCGTCGCACACCCCCGCGGCGGCGAACAGCGCCGCCGCCACGCCGACGGACGGCGAGAAGGCGGCCGCGGCGAGCGCGGCCCCGGTGCCCGCCATCGCCCACCGCGCCATCCGGCCCGCGTCCAGACCCGTGATCCGCCCGAGGGTGAGCGAGCCGGCCAGCGCGCCCACCGCGAAGGCCGTCATCAGCACACCGCCCGCACCCGGACTGCCGAGCCGGGCCGCCAGCAGGACCGAGGTGGCGGTGAGGGAGCCGAGCCCGGCGAAGGCCAGGCTCGTGGCGGCGGTGATCGCCCGCAGCTCCCGGATCCGCCACAGCGCCCCCAGACCGGCGCCGAGCCCCGCCCTCGGGCCCGTCCGCGGCGGCACCTGCCCCGCCGCACCGGGCGGAAGGCCGTAGGGGAGCGTCGCGGCCAGGCCCGCGGCGACCGCGCAGACCCCCGCCAGTCCCGCCATCGCCGGCGCGGCCGAGCCGAGCGCCGCGACCAGGCCGACCGCCGCCGGGGCCACCACGGAGGCGACGTTGTAGGTCGCCGCGTCCCACGCGTACGCACGGTCGCGCGCCGCCCCTGCCGGGACCAGCCCGGCCACCAGGCTGGACATCCCGCCCGTCACCATCGGCCCGCAGCTCCCGCCGAGCAGCGCCACGGCGAGCACCGCGGCAGTCGGGGCCCGGCCCAGGAGCAGGGCCAGGGCGGCCGCGGCGGCCGTGAACCCGGCCAGCGACCCCACGTGGAAGAGCCGCGGCCGGCGGGCGCGCGCCGCGGCCGCCCCGGCGAGCGGGGCCGCCAGGACGTGCGGGGCCAGCCATGCCGTCAGCACGTACGCGCCGTGCGCCGCGCTCCCGGTCCGCTCCAGGGCCAGCAGCATCACGGCCAGGCCCATCCCCTCCGAGGCCGTCCGCGCCGCGACCGCCGCTGCCAGGTACCGCCCGAATGCGGGCATCCCGGATCCCCCCTGCCGACCGTGTAACGTGATGGTCGTACAAGACGTTACGTCGTGGAGGCATACGGCGAAAGGATGCGGCGATGACCGACTCCGACCGGGGGTTCTCCGCCGCCCGGCGACTGGTCGAGCTCGCCGAGGCGGTCCGCGCCGACCCCGCCCTCCCGCGCGCCGAACTCGCGGCGCTGCTGCTCCGGCACGGGGAGCGCCCCGCCGACCTCACGCCCGAGGCCTTCACGGAAGCGGACGCGGACCGGCTGCGCGGCGCCGCACGCCGGATGGCGGAGGTCCTGGCCGAACCCGACGAGGACCGCGCCGCCCAGGCCCTCAACGACCTCTTCGCGCAGTACGCCACCCGTCCCCGCCTGACCCGGCACGACGGCCACCCCTGGCACCTGCACGTCGACCGGGGCGACGGGGCCGGGTGGGGCGAGTGGTTCCTGGCCTCCGGGGCCCTGGCCCTCGCCCAACTGCTCACCGAGCACGGCCGCATCGCCTGGGGCGGCTGCGCCGCGGCCGGCTGCGGGCGGCTCTTCCTCGGCGGCGGGCCCGGCAGCCCCCGCCGCTACTGCTCCCCCACGTGCGCCACCCGCGAACGGGTCGCCGCACACCGCCGCCGCAAGCGGACCGGTGCCGCCGAAGCCGCCGAAGCCCCGCGAGCACGCTGAGCCGCCCCGCGGCCGCACGCCCGCTGCCGCTGCGCGGAGCCTGTCCCCTCCCCGCCCCTTCCCGAACCGGGGCTCCGCCCCGGGGTCCGTTCCGTGCGCTTCGCGCCCGGTGCGCTCAAACGCCGCGCGGGCTGGACGTGCCGCGCAGCGGGGACCGGCACCATGTCCGCATGCGAAGAGGCCCGCGCGGGCCGCCGGGGGCGGGCCGCGCGGGCCGCAGATTCACTCGTCCCGGTGGTCCGGGATCAGCCCGCTTCCTTGACCTGGGCGGCCGTCGGGGCGGAGCCGCCCAGGTGCGCCGGCAGCCACCAGGACCCGGCGGCATCCTTCGGCTGGACCGGGTAGGCGCGCTGCGCCGCGTCCAGCAGCTCCTGCACGCGCTCGCGCAGCCGCCGCGTGATGGCACCCGCGTACTGGTCCGTCGGGGCCTCGATCGGCTCGCCGACCCGCAGGGTCACCGGGATGTGGCTGCGCTTGAGGTCCTTGGGGCGGCCCTTGGTCCACAGCCGCTGCGTGCCCCACAGGGCCACCGGGACCAGCGGGACGCCGGCCTCCTGCGCCATCCGCGCCGCGCCCGACTTGAAGCTCTTGAGGGTGAACGACTGGGAGATCGTCGCCTCGGGGAACACGCCGATGATCTCGCCGGAGCGCAGCGAGTCCAGGGCGTGCTGGTATGCCGTCTCGCCCTGCTTGCGGTCCACGGGGATGTGCTTCATCGCGCGCATCAGCGGGCCGGACACCTTGTGCCGGAACACCGACTCCTTGGCCATGAAGCGCACCAGCCGCTTCTGCGGCCGCGCGGTCAGCCCGGCGAAGATGAAGTCGAGGTAGCCGATGTGGTTCGACACCAGTACCGCCCCGCCCTTGCGCGGGATGTGCTCGGTGCCCTTCATGTCGATACGGATGTCCAGGGCCCGGAAGAGGGTGTGCGCGGCCCCGATCACCGGGGGGTAGACGAGCTCAGCCATGGTGCGGAGACCCCGCTTTCTGCCTGGGGAGGTTCTCCCGGCCGGAAGTTACGGCAGCGTAGGTACGCGGCCCTTGGGGATCGTGCCGCATCCGGGGGCTGCTGGCCAGCCCAGATGCCCCGGCCCGGCGAGATTCTCGTCACGCCGGGAATGCGGCGCGCGCCCCGGGCGCTCGGATCGGCGTACGAACGTACTTCAATGATGCGGGACGGGAAGTCCCGCAGTGACGGCGGGCGGGGGCAGTGGCGTTGACGGTGGCGATGACGGGAGACGGCGTGGACGGCAACGGCAACGGCAACGGCGGCATCGGCAACAGCAGCAACGGCAACGGCCGCGCACCGCTGGGCGCCGCGCAGCTGGGCGCGGAGCCGGGGGAGCGGGCCAGTCTGGTGCAGTTCTCCAGCGCGTTCTGCCAGCCCTGCCGGGCCACCCGCCGCATCCTCGCCGAGGTGGCCGACATGGTCGACGGGGTGGCCCACATCGAGATCGACGCCGAGCGCAACCTCGACCTCGTCCGCACCCTGGGCATCGAGAAGACCCCGACCGTGCTCGTCCTGGACTCCTCCGGCCGGATCGTGCGCCGGGCGGCCGGGATGCCGCGCAAGGCCGACGTGATCGCCGCGCTGGGCGCCGCCGTATGACGGGCGCGCCGGTACGCGCGCCCGCACGCAGCGTGACGCGCCTCGCATCTGACCGTCGCGGCTTGACTGTGTACACGAGAGATCGCCAGGCTGGCGGCATGCGGTACGAACTCCTGCTGTACGGGCGGGTCCACCTGGACCTCGTCCGCCATGCGAGTGCGCGCTGTCGGACCCGCTGAAGGCCCCGGCCCCCGACCCGATCCCCGCGCCCTCGCCCGCCGCGTCCGCGGCAGAAGGAAGCCCCTCCATGACGGCCCCGACGGCCACCACGGCCCAGCCCGCCCACCCCGCGCCCTTCGGTTCCGCCCTGCCCGGCTCGCCCGAGCTGCTCCGCTCCGTGTTCCGGCAGCACGCCGCGGGCGTCGCCGTGATCACCGCCGAGACCGCAGGCCGGCCGGTCGGGTTCACCGCGACCTCGCTCAACTCGGTCTCCGCGGACCCGCCGCTGCTGTCGTTCACCATCTCGACCGGCTCCTCCAGCTGGCCCGCGATACGCGACAGCGACCACCTCGGCGTCCACATACTCGGCGAGCACCAGCAGGAGCTGGCCGGCCTGTTCGCCCGCAGCGGCGCAGACCGCTTCGGGCCGGCCACCGGCTGGGCGCCGGGCCCGTACGCGGTTCCGCTGCTGGACGGCGTCCTGGCCTGGCTGGTGTGCCGTGTGGTCGCACGGGTCCCGGCCGGCGCGCACCGGGTGATCATCGCGGAGGCGGTCGTCGGTGACCCCGCCGGCGAGGGGCGTCCGCTGCTGTACCACCAGGGACGCTTCAACGCGCTGCGCGACTGAATCGTCCCTGCTGGGGCGGGTTCGGGCGGCGTTGGACAGATCACAGTTCACCGGCCTTGCCTCCCGGGCGGACCCGCGGTGTACTGACGAGTAACATTCCCTTCGGAGCGCGGGCCGCCCCGACCGGGATCAGCCCGAAAAAGGCGCCTATGCTGCCTGCACAAGGCGGTATCAGTAACAAGACGATGCGGTAGGAGAGCCGGCGTGAGCCTGAGGATCGTTGTCTGTGTGAAGTACGTGCCCGACGCCACCGGCGACCGGCACTTCGCCGATGACCTGACGGTCGACCGCGACGACGTCGACGGTCTGCTGTCGGAGCTCGACGAGTACGCGGTCGAGCAGGCGCTGCAGATCGCCGAAGAGGCCGACGACGCCGAGATCACCGTCCTGACGGTGGGCCCCGAGGACGCCAAGGACGCCCTGCGCAAGGCGCTGTCCATGGGTGCCGACAAGGCCATCCACGTCGAGGACGACGACCTGCACGGCACCGACGTCATGGGCACCTCGCTGGTGCTGGCCAAGGCCGTCGAGAAGGCCGGCTACGACCTGGTCATCACCGGTATGGCCTCGACCGACGGCACCATGGGCGTCCTCCCGGCGATCCTGGCCGAGCGTCTGGGCGTCCCGCAGGTCACCCTGCTCTCCGAGGTCAAGGTGGAGGACGGCACCGTCACCGGCCGCCGCGACGGCGACTCCGCGAGCGAGCAGCTCGAGGCCTCCCTCCCGGCGGTCGTCTCCGTGACCGACCAGTCCGGCGAGGCCCGCTACCCCTCCTTCAAGGGCATCATGGCCGCCAAGAAGAAGCCGGTGGAGTCCTGGGACCTGTCCGACCTCGAGATCGAGGCGGAAGAGGTCGGCCTGGAGGGCGCCTGGACCGCGGTGGACTCCGCGGCGCAGCGTCCGGCCCGTACCGCCGGCACGATCGTCAAGGACGAGGGCGAGGGCGGCAAGCAGCTGGCCGAGTTCCTGGCCGGTCAGAAGTTCATCTAAGAGCTTCAGCCAGCACCCTCTCGAACCCCCTGACTACTTCGCATTCGCAGGAGCATTCCCATGGCTGAAGTCCTCGTCTACGTCGACCACGTGGACGGCGCCGTCCGCAAGCCCACCCTCGAGCTGCTGACCCTGGCCCGCCGCATCGGCGAGCCCGTCGCCGTCGCCCTCGGCGCCGGTGCCGAGAACACCGCCGCCGCGCTCGCCGAGCACGGTGCGGTCAAGGTCCTCACCGCCGACGCCCCCGAGTTCGCCGAGTACCTCGTCGTACCGAAGGTGGACGCGCTCCAGGCGGCGTACGAGTCGGTGTCCGCCGCCGGCTCCCTGGCCGCCGTGCTGGTCCCCTCCTCCGCCGAGGGCAAGGAGATCGCCGCCCGCCTCGCCGTCCGCATCGGCTCCGGCATCATCACCGACGCCGTGGACCTGGAGGCCGGTGACGAGGGTCCGGTCGCGACGCAGTCCGCGTTCGCCGCGTCCTTCACCACCAAGTCCCGCGTGTCCAAGGGCACCCCGGTCATCACCGTCAAGCCGAACTCGGCCCCGGTCGAGGCCGCCCCGGCCGCCGGCGCCGTCGAGACGCTCGCCGTCACCTTCGGCGCCCTGGCCACCGGCACCAAGGTCACCTCGCGCACCCCGCGCGAGTCGACCGGCCGCCCCGAGCTGACCGAGGCCGCGATCGTGGTCTCCGGCGGCCGCGGCGTCAACGGCGCCGAGAACTTCGGCCTCATCGAGGCCCTGGCCGACTCCCTCGGTGCGGCCGTCGGCGCCTCGCGCGCCGCCGTCGACGCCGGCTGGTACCCGCACACCAACCAGGTCGGCCAGACCGGCAAGTCGGTCTCCCCGCAGCTGTACATCGCCTCCGGCATCTCCGGCGCGATCCAGCACCGGGCCGGCATGCAGACCTCGAAGACCATCGTGGCCATCAACAAGGACGCCGAGGCCCCGATCTTCGAGCTGGTCGACTACGGCGTGGTCGGCGACCTCTTCGAGGTCGTCCCGCAGCTGACCGAGGAGATCAAGGCGCGCAAGGGCTGACCTGCGCAAGTCCTCCGTCACGGGGCCGTGTGGTGTTTTTCGCCGCACGGCCCCGAGTCGTATCCCGGGAAGGGCGGGGGGACCATTGACGGAGCGGAACCCCGTGACTAAATTCTGCTATGCGGAGCCAGGCTTCCGTGAAGCGGAAAAGAGGAGAGTGCACGATGGGTCAGCAGGAGAAGGTGGCGACGAGCCTCGCAGGCGCGGTCAGCGAGGGCATCAGCGCCTCCCTCGCCCCGGTGGACGCGGAGCTCGCGCGCCACTACCCGGGCGACCCCGGCACCCGCCAGCCCATCCACACCGTCTACGTCCCCGGCGACGTCTTCACCGCCGACACCATCCGCACCTGGGGCGACCAGGCCCTGGCCGCCCTCGACGAGCACGCCCCGGACGCCGCCACCTTCGCCAAGGTGCTCGGCATCGGCGACGAGCTGGCCGTCCCCGTCTACGACCGCGTCCGCGCCAAGCTGCGCCGGGAGCCCATCGAGGACCTCCGCATCGACTTCGAGGACGGCTTCGGCGTCCGCTCCGACGAGGAGGAGGACCAGGCCGCCGCCCGAGCCGCCCGCCTCGTCTCCGAGGCCTTCTCCAACGGCACCAACGCCCCGTACATGGGCATCCGCATGAAGTGCATGGAGTCCAACGTCCGCGACCGCGGCATCCGCACCACCGACATCTTCCTGTCGGGGCTGCTGGAGCACGGCGGCCTGCCCGAGGGCCTCGTCCTCACCCTCCCGAAGGTGACCTACGCCGAGCAGGTCAGTGCCTTCGTCAAGCTGCTGGAGGCCTTCGAGGCCGCCCGCGGCCTGCGCCCGGGCCGCATCGGCTTCGAGATCCAGATCGAGACCAGCCAGTCGATCCTCGCCTCCGACGGCACCGCCACCGTGGCCCGCATGATCGAGGCCGCCAAGGGCCGAGCCACCGGCCTGCACTACGGCACCTTCGACTACAGCGCCTGCGTCGGCGTCTCCGCCGCCTACCAGGCCAGCGACCACCCGGCCGCCGACCACGCCAAGGCGATCATGCAGGTCGCGGCCGCCGGCACCGGCGTACGCGTCTCCGACGGCTCGACGAACGTGCTGCCGATCGGCACCACCGAGAAGGTCCACGAGGCCTGGAAGCTGCACTACGGCCTGACCCGGCGCGCCCTGGCCCGGGCCTACTACCAGGGCTGGGACATGCACCCGGGCCACCTCCCGACCCGCTACGCGGCCGTCTTCACCTTCTACCGCGAGGGCCTCGAGGCCGCCGCGGCCCGCCTCAAGGCGTACGTCGCGAAGATCGAGGGCGACGTGATGGACGAGCCCGCCACCGCCAAGGCGCTCGCCGGCTACCTGGTCCGCGGCCTCGACTGCGGCGCCGTCGGCACCGACGAGGTCACCGCCCTGACCGGCCTGACCCGCGCCGAACTGGACGCCTTCGCCATCCCGCGCCGCTCGGCCACCCTGACCGCCACGGCCTGACCCGACGCCCCCGATACCGCCCGGCCCCGGACTGCGATCACCGGGGCCGGGCCTGTTTTCCGCCGACGCCGGCCCCGTACCGGTGCGCACGCACAGGTGCCCGCCGTCCGGCGAGAAGGCCGGCCTGCGCAGCGGGGTGCCGTGGTCGCAGGACAGGGCCGGCAGGGCAACAGTGCCCCTCGCCCAGTGCGGCGGCCGGCGAGCGTTCCGCCAGCGACCGCGGGCGCCGCGCACCGACGTTCGGACCCTGCCGGTAGAGCACCACGGTGTCGCTCTCGCCGCAGGCGGCGAGCGAACGGCCGTCGGGCGAGAACGCGACGTCGAGGAGCGGCCCGTCGCGCCCGGTCAGAGCAGGACCGAAAGCCACGCCCGGGTACGGGTCCCACAGCCGCACGGTCCCGTCGTCGCAGGCCGGTGGCCAGCAGTCGGCCGTCGCCGCGAGAAGGCGGCCGCCCACGTCAAGGAGTCGGGGCAGACGTCGCTCTGGGGGGCGACGGGCAGCCACCCGCGATCCGGGACTTCGCCGCCCGTGCCTCCGGCTCCCGGTACGAGGGGTTGCCGCCCTCGATCCGGAGCCGGCGCAAGTCGGCGGCGAAGCGGCCCAGTTCCTCGTCGAACCCGGCGGCGTGCGGTACGTCCACCCGGCCAGTCTGTGCAGAGATCGGCCGAACGGTGCCGGACTTGACGGAACGGCACCGAGCGGGCGGGGTGCACCCCGCTCTGGCCGTGCTCGCCGGGCTCACCGCCGGGGGCGGGGCCTGCCCGTGCTGCGGGGGCTCATCCGGTGAGCGGTCAGGCCGGCGGGAGGAGTTCGCCCGAGCCGCGGGGGATCAGGCGCGTCGGCAGTTCGATGCGGGCCGGCGGGAGGGCGGAGCCGCCGAGGCGCTGGAACAGGCGGTCCGTGGCCACCCTGCCCAGGGCCGCCGGGTCCTGGGCGACCACGGTGACGCCGGGCCGCAGCAGGTCGGCCAGCTCGAAGTCGTCGAAGCCGACCAGCGCCACCGGCCCCGGGTGGCCGGCCACGACTCGTACCGCGGTCACCGTCACCCGGTTGTTGCCGGCGAACAGCGCGGTGACCGGCTCCGGTCCCGCGAGCATGGCGCGGGCCGCGGCGGTGACCCGCTCGGGGGTCGTCGGCCCCAGCGACACCCAGGACTCCGCCACCGGCAGGCCCGCCTCCGCCATGGCCGCCCGGTAGCCGCCGAGTCGCTCCGTCGCCGTGTGGATGCGGGGCCGGTCGCCGATGAACCCGATCCGCCGGTGGCCCCCCGCGATCAGGTGCGCGACGCCCTCACGGGCACCGCCGCGGTTGTCCGACAGCACCACGTCCGCCTCGATCCGGCCCGCCGGGCGGTCCACGAACACCGTGGCCACCCCGGCCTTCATCTCCGGCTCCAGGTAGCGGTGGTCGTCGCCCGCCGGGATCACGACCAGTCCGTCCACCCGCCGCGCGCACAGCGCCAGCGCCAACTCCCGTTCACGGTCGGGGTCCTCCGCGCTGGAGCCGTTGATCAGCAGCGCCCCGTGCGCGCGGGCCACCTCCTCCACGGCCCGGTTCAGCGGCCCGTAGAAGGGGTCGGCGAGGTCCTCCAGGATCAGCCCGACCGTGGCGGTCCGGCCCTTGCGGAGCACCCGCGCGCTGTCGTTGCGGCGGAAGCCGAGCGCCTCGATGGCCTCCTGGACCCGCCGGACGGTGTCGGGCGTGACCCCCGGCTCGCCGTTGACCACCCGCGACACCGTCTTCAGGCCGACCCCCGCGCGGGCCGCCACGTCCTTCATCGTCGGCCGGGAGCCGTAGCGGGGGTCGGACGACGGGCGGCGGATCTGCGGCACGGGAGCGAAACCTCCGGGGACACGACGGGCGGGCGGGCACGGCTGCGACCTCGAGGATAAGCACCCGGGCCGTCCGCGGGTTTCCGTGGCAGGGTGATGCGGGCAAGCCACTGGGGGCTTTTGACGAGCCGTGGGGAGAGGGGTAGACGTGATTGTCTGGATCAACGGCACATTCAGCGCCGGGAAGACCAGCACGGCCCGGGAACTGACCAGGATCCTCCCGGACAGCACCCTGTACGACCCGGAGCTCGTCGGCGACGCACTGCGCCGGCTCCTGCCGCGCAAGCGCCTCGCGGAGGTGAGCGACTACCAGGACCTGCCGAGCTGGCGCCGCCTGGTCGTGGACACGGCCGCGGCGATGCTCGCGGAGCTGGGCGGGGTGCTGGTGGTGCCGATGACGCTGCTGCGCCAGGAGTACCGGGACGAGATCTTCGGCGGGCTGGCGGCGCGCCGGATCCCGGTGCGCCACGTGCTGCTCGCCCCCGCGGAAACGATCCTGCGCCACCGCATCGCGACCCGCCGGGAACCGGGCAGCGCCGAGGAGGTCGACCTCCACGTCCGGCAGTGGGCGTACGACCACATCCCCGCCTACCGGCAGGCCCTCGGCTGGCTGACGGCCGACGCCCACGTCATCGACAACGGCACCCTGAGCGTGCGGCAGACGGCGGAGCTGATCGCCGAAGCCGTGCGCACGGAGGCCGCCGGGATCTGCGACATCGTGCAGACCCCCGAGCCGACCCGCGAGACGGTGGCGGCCGGGGTGCTGCTCTTCGACGACCAGGACCGGGTGCTCCTGGTGGACCCGACGTACAAGGCGGGCTGGGAGTTCCCGGGCGGCGTCGTCGAAGCGGGCGAGGCGCCCGCGCGCGCCGGGGTGCGGGAGGTGGCCGAGGAACTCGGCATCGACCTCGGCCGCGTACCCGGGCTGCTCGTGGTGGACTGGGAGCGGCCGGTGCGCCCCGCGTACGGCGGCCTGCGGCTGCTGTTCGACGGGGGCCGGCTGTCCCCCGGGGCGGTGGCCCGGCTCCGGCTGCCCGGCCCGGAGCTGCGGGCCTGGCGGTTCGCCACGGAGGCGGAGGCCGCCGAGCTGCTGCCGCCCGTACGCCACGAGAGGCTGCGGTGGGCGTTGCGGGCGCGCGAACGCGGGTGCCCCCTGTACCTGGAGGGCGGCGCGCCCACGCCGTAGCCGCCGGCGCGGCCGTACGGGCCGGGGCCGGGACGGCCCCGGCCGGGCCCCGGGTCAGGGCAGCGCCGGCTCGGCGGTCGACGCCGCATGCAGCACGGCCGCCGCATCCGCGGTCAGCGGCTCCCCGTGGCCGAAGCAGGCCACGGCCGGAGCCAGCGCCGACAGGCGGCGGAAGGAGGCCTGAGCCTGCTCCCGGTCCACGTTGAAGACGCCCAGCATCACCTGGCCGACCCCCGCGATGCAGTCCCCCGCGAACAGCACCCCGTGGTGGGGGAGGTGGATGCCGATGCTGCCCGGCGTGTGGCCGGGCGCGTGCACGACCACGGCGCCGTCGCCGAACGGCAGCACCTCGCCGTCCTCGACCTCCTGGTCGACCCGGGTCGGCGGCGCCTGGGGAACCGTCATCGCGTGCTCGTAGTAGGGCAACTCCCAGTCCAGCAGGACCGGATCGGGGACCGGTCGCTCGCCCCGGACCACCGGGGCCTCCAGCCGGTGGGCCACCACCCGGGAACCCCACCGGCCGGCGAGGTCCTCCGCGGCGCCGATGTGGTCGGCGTGACAGTGCGTCAGCACGATCCGTTCCAGCCGCGCCGGGTCCAGCCCGAGCGAGCGGATGGCCTCCTCGATCGCCGGGGCGGCCCCGGCGTGGCCGGAGTCGACCAGGGTCAGGGCCTCACCGTCGCACCACAGGTAGGCCTGGCCGATCGGGAAGCGGAGCATGTACAGCCGTTGGGGTATGACCTCGACAAGATCCATGCACCGACCGTACGAGGGCCGGCTCCGCTCCCGTAACTGCTTTCACCGGCAGCGGAGTTCGCCCGTAGCGCAGGCGCGCCGCCCGTCGCCGCAGTGGCGGACGACGGGCGGCGCGGCCGCGGTGCGGGCAACGGGCCGGCCGGGCCCGTGCGCCTCAGGCGCCCTTGGACGCCGCGTAGTTGAGGAGGAAGTGGGCCTCGGCCACCGACAGGCGCTCCAGCTCCTCCGGGGAGACGCTCTCGTTCACCGCGTGGATCTGCGCCTCCGGCTCGCTCAGGCCGATCAGCAGCATCTCGGCCTGCGGGTACAGCGAGGTCAGCGTGTTGCACAGCGGAATCGATCCGCCCATGCCGCTGACCTGCATCTGCTGTCCCGGGTAGGCGACCTCCAGGGCGGCGGCCATGGACGCGTACGCCGGGCTCGCGGTGTCCGCCCGGAACGGCTGGCCCTGGCCGACGACCTCCACGTCCAGGTGCGCCTTCCACGGCGTGTGCGCCACCAGGTGCGCCTCCAGCAGCTTGATCGCCTCGGCCGTGTCCACGCCCGGCGGCACCCGCAGGCTGATCAGCGCGGACGCGCTCGCGTGCACCGACGGGGTCGCGCCGACCACCGGCGGGCAGTCGATGCCGAGGACCGTGACGGCCGGACGCGCCCACAGCCGGTCCGCGATGGTGCCCTCGCCGATGAGCTCCACGCCGTCCAGCACCTTCGCGTCGGAGCGGAAGTCCTCCTCCGGGTACTGCAGGCCCTCCCACACCGCGTCCGCCGCGAGGCCGTCCACCGCGGTCGAGCCGTCCGCCGCGCGCAGCGAGTCCAGCACCCGGATCAGCGCCGCAAGGGCGTCCGGGGCGACCCCGCCGAACATGCCCGAGTGCAGGTTGCCGGCCAGCGTGTCGATCTTCACCTTCAGCAGGCACATGCCGCGCAGGGTGGCCGTCACCGTAGGCAGGCCCAGGCGGAAGTTGCCCGCGTCGCCGATGACGATCGTGTCGGCGGCCAGCAGCTCCGGGTGGGCCTCGGCGTACTGCTGCAGGCCGCCGGTGCCCTGCTCCTCCGAACCCTCGACGATCACCTTCACGCTCACCGGCACCCCGCCGTTGGCCTTCAGGGCGCGCAGCGCCAGCAGGTGCATGATGAACCCGCCCTTGCAGTCCGCGGCGCCGCGCCCGTACCAGCGGCCGTCGCGCTCGGTCAGCTCGAAGGCGGGGGAGATCCAGGCGGCGTCGTCCAGCGGCGGCTGCACGTCGTAGTGCGCGTACAGCAGCACGGTCGGCGCGCCCTCGGGGCCGGGCAGGAAGCCGTACACCGACTGCGTCCCGTCCGGGGTGTCGAGGAGCGCCACGTCCCGGAAGCCCTCCGCGCGCAGCGCGTCCGCCACCCAGTTCGCCGCGCCCTCGCTCTCGCTCTTGGGGAACTGCGCCCAGTCCGCCACCGACTGGAAGGCCACCAGCTCGGTCAGCTCCTGCTTGGCGCGGGGCATCAGCGAGGCGATGGTCTCGGCGATCGGATTCTGGGACATGGGCACGCTCCTCTTGGGTGCGACGTTGTCGTCTGTGTACGCCTCCCGCATCCGCGTGGTGGGCGCATGCCGGGGATGGGCGCAGGTCGGTCCGATCCTCGCACAGCAGAACGGGCCGCAGGCGCGCCGTAGGATTTCCCCGGCATCGGAGCAACGCATGATCAGGAGCAGCAGCACATCGTGAGCAGCGACGAAAGCACCGTCGACGGAGCCGACGCAGCAGGGCGGACCGCCGCCGGGGCGGGGGACGAGGTGGCCGGCGGGACCGGCGAGGTGTGGGACGTGGTCGTGGTCGGGGCCGGCCCGGCCGGGGCCTCGGCGGCCCATGCGGCCGCGGCGGCCGGGCGGCGCGTCCTGCTGCTGGAGAAGGCGGAGCTGCCCCGGTACAAGACGTGCGGCGGCGGCATCATCGGCCCGTCGCGCGACGCGCTGCCGCCCGGTTTCACGCTTCCGCTGAAGGACCGGATCCATGCGGTCACCTTCACGCTGAACGGGAAGCTGACCCGCACCCGCCGCTCGAAGCACATGCTGTTCGGGCTCATCAACCGGCCCGAGTTCGACGCCGGCCTGGTCGCGGAGGCGGAGAAGGCGGGCGCGACCGTGCGGACGGGCACGGCGGTCGCCCGGGTCGAGCAGCACGGCGCGGCGGTGCCCGACCGGCGCACGGTCGCCGTGGTGCTGGCGGACGGCGAGACCGTCCTGGCCCGGGCGGTGGTCGGCGCGGACGGCAGCGCGAGCCGGATCGGCGCCCACGTCGGCGTCGAGATGGACCAGATCGACCTGGGCCTCGAGGCGGAGATCCCGGTCCCGGCGACGGTCGCCGAGGACTGGAAGGGCCGCGTGCTCATCGACTGGGGCCCGCTGCCCGGCAGTTACGGCTGGGTCTTCCCCAAGGGCGACACCCTCACGGTCGGGGTCATCTCGGCCAAGGGCGACGGCGCGGCGACCAAGCAGTACCTCGAGGACTTCATCGCCCGGCTGGGGCTGGCCGGCTTCGAGCCCGCCGTCTCCTCCGGCCACCTGACGCGCTGCCGCAAGCCGGATTCACCGCTGTCGCGGGGCCGGGTGCTGGTGGCGGGCGACGCGGCCGGACTGCTGGAGCCGTGGACCCGTGAGGGCATCTCCTTCGCGCTGCGCTCGGGCCGGCTGGCCGGCGAGTGGGCCGTGAAGCTGTCCGAGGCGCAGGACGCGGTCGACGCCCGGCGCCAGGCGCTCAACTACGCCTTCGCGATCAAGGCGGGCCTCGGCGTCGAGATGAGCGTCGGCAAGCGCATGCTGACCCTCTTCGAGGCGCGGCCCGGCCTGCTGCACGCGGCGCTCACCGGTTTCCGCCCGGCGTGGCGGGCCTTCGCCCGGATCACGCGGGGGGCGACGACCCTGGCCGAGCTGGTGCGCACGTACCCGCTGGCCCGCAAGGCGCTGCACCTGGTGGACGAACGGCAGTCGCGGACGGGCGGAAAGGCGGCGGGGGGCGGCCGGAGCGAGGGCTGAGGCCCGGAGCCCCGAGCCGGCGCCCGGTCTGCGGCCGCAGGCCGCGGGCGGCCGAGCCGGGCCGGCATCGAGCACGTCAGGGGAGTGGCCGGCAGCGAGCAGGTCGGGGGAGTGGCGGTCTTGCCCGGAGGTCCGGGCGGGGCCGCCACTTCTGCTGTGCCGGGGCGGCGTTCAGCGGGAGACCGTGATGCGGAAGACCGGGTGGTCGTCGGCGGCCGCCCGGAGCTCGGCGTCGGAGGAGGTGGCGGTGACGCCCTGGAAGAACTGGTTGACCTGCCAGCCCCACCGCTCGAGGTAGGCGCGCAGGACCGGGGCCTTCTCGGCCGGGTCGGTGAGCTCGGTGACCGTGAAGGTGCGCACCTTGCGGCCCACGCGCAGCTCGCCGCCGCCCGCCACCCGCATGTTGCGGACCCACTGGGAGTGGCCGCGCGCCGAGACCAGGTACTGCTCGCCGCGGAAGGTGTGCGGGTTGACCGGGATCCGCTGCATCTTTCCGGAGGTGCGGCCGCGCACCGACAGCTCGGCGGAGCCGGCGAGGCTGATCCCGAGGCGGGCTAGCTTGCCGAAGAGGGCGTTGAAGCGGGTGGCGAGCGACCCGGCCTGGGCGTAGTACGGGGTGGTGGGCGCGGTCATGACTGCCTCCGAGGCGATTGGGAGAGCGGTGCTCTCGCTTGAGATCAGTGTGCATGGATCGCCGCCCCAAAACAAGAGCAGTGCTCTCAACTTGAATCACCGATCCGTTTTTTGTGCACCGCTCTCCCCGCGTGGCAGACTGACGCCATGAGTACCGTGCGCGGGGCCCGGGAGCGGGCCCGAATCGAGGTCACCGCCGCCATCAAGGACGAGGCGCGCCGCATGCTCGCGGCCGAGGGCGCCGCGAAGCTCTCCCTGCGCGCCGTCGCCCGGCAACTCGGCATGGTCTCCTCCGCCCTCTACCGCTACTTCCCGAGCCGGGACGACCTGCTCACCGCGCTGATCATCGACGCGTACGACAGCGTCGGCGCGGCGGCCGAGGAGTCCGACGCCGGTGCCGTTGCCGCCGGCCTGCCGCCGCGCGAGCGGTGGCTCGCGGTCGCCCGGGCGGTCCGCGCCTGGGCACTGGAGCACCCGCACGAGTACGCCCTCATCTACGGCTCCCCCGTCCCCGGATACAGCGCTCCCGTGGACACCGTCGCCCCCGCCTCCCGGGTCGGGAACACCTTCATCGGCATCGTCCGCGCCGCCCACGCCGGCCACGGCCTGGCCCTGCCGCCGCTGCCCGCCGCCCTGCGCCCCGAAGCGGCGCGGATGACCGCGGACTTCGCCGAGGGCCTGCCGCCGGAGGTCACGGCCGCCCTCGTCGCCGCCTGGGCGCAGATGATCGGCCTGATCTCGTTCGAGCTGTTCGGCCAGTTCAACCGTGTCGTCGAGGACCGCGACACCTTCTTCACCCACGCCGCCGCCCAACTCGCCCACTTGGTCGGCCTCCCGGCGGTCTGAGGCGCGAACGCCGTATGGGCAACGGGTGCGGACCCGGGGTGTCGGCGGCATACGGCATGAGGGATCTCCGCTCAACTGCCGGAGAGCGTCTGCGAGGAGGGTCCGGCGTCCTGGAAACCGGCCCAGGAGACCGGCAGGCGCAGGTGACGTTGTGCGCGCCCCACCAGGTGTGGAAGGCGTCGCTGCGGGTAGACAGCTCGCCGACCGGATCGTGCAGCCCCGTGAGGGTGCGTAGATCCGCCGGCCCGAGTTCGCCCAGCGGAACCCGCCGCAGCTCATGCACCGTGCGTACCCAATGGGTCGCGTCAGAGCCGGGAGGCGCCCAGCGAGGCGGGTCCAACTCATCGAGCCTGCGGTGGAGACGGAGCAGACGGTCCATAGGGTTCCTTTTGCTGGAACAGCAGGGGAACCTCTGACTCAGGTCACCAGCACCGAAGTCTCCCATGGGTGGTTTGGGGAACACCCTGACGTCGACCGCGTGTTCGGCTTGCCGCCGGTGTGGTGGACCTCCGTGCCTTGACGGGGAGGTTGTCTTCGGGGCCGGCTCGCGCGGGCCGCCCGGGTGGGGCGGCCCGCTTCCGCAGGGGCCGTGTGGGTCAGATGCCGGCTGTTTCCGTCCACAGGCGGGCCAGGGACTCGTCGCCCGTGACGCCCGGGCCCGCCAGCGGGAGGCGGTTCCACAGGGCCGTGTACAGCCAGGCCGCGTCGGCGGTCACCTCGCAGTCCGCCGGGCCGGCATCGCCGAGGACCGTGCGGGGCGGCTCGGGGGACAGGTGGACGGTCCACACCGCGCCCGTGTCGGCGGCCCGGATCCGCAGGACCCGCGGCCGGTCCGTCCGCACGCGGCTGCGCGGGCGGGCGTGGAACCCGGTGAGCAGCTCGTCCACGCCGTCCTCGGCGAACTCCGGGGCCACCGGCGAGGGGGCGAGCCCGAGCGCCGCCTCGGCGTCCATCCGGTGCACGGTGGTCTCGTGCGCCTGGCGCCGCGCCCAGAACGCCAGCGGCGACGGCGGCGCCGTCGGCAGGAAGGTCCAGCACTGGACGTCGGCCGGCGCCTCGGCCAGCGTCCGGACCAGGGCCGCGTGCCCCTCCCGGTACCAGGACAGCAGCTCGGTGCCGGCCAGCTCCGGCGCCTCGGGGAACGGGCCGGGCTCCACGGCCCCGTCCCGTACGTACGAGGCCGCCCAGCGGTGGACCGCGCCGGTGTGCCGCAGCAGGTCGGTGATCCGCCACGGCGGGCAGGTGGGCACCGGGGCGTCCGTGCCCGCCCGCTCCGCCTGCGCGGCGAGCAACTCGCCCTCCCGCTCCAGGGTCTCCACGAATTCGGTGATCTTCATATCGGCAGTCTTGCAGTCGACCCCCGACAATGGGGGCATGAACGGGGAACTCTTCCCGCGTGAGCGGACCGAGATCGCCCCGGGCGCCGTGCACGTGCCCGACTGGCTCGGTCCCGGGCGCCAGCGCGAGCTGCTGGCCGCCTGCCGGGCGTGGGCGCGGCCGCCCGCCGGACTGCGTACGGTCCGCACGCCGGGCGGCGGCACGATGACCGCCCGCCAGGTCTGCCTCGGCCTGCACTGGTATCCGTACGCGTACGCGCGCACCGCCGTCGACGGGGACGGGGCCCCCGTCAAGCCGATGCCGGGCTGGCTCGCGCAGCTGGGGCGCGATGCCGTGGCCGCCGCCTACGGCGAGGCCTTCGCCGTGCCCCCGTACGACATCGCGCTGATCAACTTCTACGACGGGGACTCCCGCATGGGCATGCACCGCGACGCCGAGGAGAAGTCCCCGGCTCCGGTGGTCTCCCTCAGCCTCGGCGACACGTGCGTCTTCCGCTTCGGCAACACCGAGAACCGCGGCCGGCCCTACCGGGACGTGCAGCTGTGCAGCGGGGACCTCTTCGTCTTCGGCGGGCCGGCGCGACTGGCCTACCACGGGGTGCCGAAGGTCCTGCCGGGGACCGGGCCGCGGGGGCTCGGGCTCACCGGGAGGCTGAACATCACCCTGCGGGTGGGCGGCCTGGACCTGCCCGGCCGCTGACCGCCGGGCGGTCGGCGGTCGGCCGGGTCGACGCCCACCCGGCCGATCATGCGAGGATCGCTGTCATGAACGGCAACGGGGCCCCGCCGCGGGTGGGGGACGGGACCACGGCACCCACCGCATCCGCGGCAACCGCGGCATCCGCGGCGACCGCGGCATCCGCGGCGACCGCGGCGTCCGCCAGGAGCAAGCTGGAGCGCGGCCGTGGCGCCCTCGGCCCGGCGCTGGAGCTCGTCCACACCGGCCGGGCCCCGACCCGCGCCGTCCTGACGGCCGAGCTCGGTGTCACCCGCGCCACCGCCGGGGCCGTCGCCGCCGAGCTGGAGGCGCTCGGCCTGATCCGCGTCGACTCCCGCCCGGGCGGCACGGGGGGCGGCGCCCAGGGCCGGCCCTCGCACCGGCTCGCCATCGACGAGAACGGCCCCGTGGCCCTGGCCGCCCAGGTGCACCCGGACGGCTTCCGGGCCGCGCTCGTCGGCCTCGGCGGGCGGATCGTCGCCACGGCGCCCGGCAAGATCACCGTCTCCGCGGACCCCGCGCAGGTGCTCGGCGCGGTCGTCGACGCGGGCGCCGCCCTGCTCGCCGAGACCGGCCGGCGCTGCATCGGGGCCGGGCTGGCGGTGCCGTCGGCGGTCGCCGAGCCCGACGGTACGGCGCTGAACCCGCTGCACCTGGCCTGGCCGGCCGGTGCGCCGGTACGGGCCATCTTCGAGCAGCGCGTCAAGGCCGCCGGGATCGACGGACCGGCTCTGGCCGGGAACGACGTCAACCTCGCGGCGCTCGCCGAGCACCGGCACGGCGCCGGCCGCAGCGCGCAGCACCTGCTGTGCGTGGCCACGGGGCACCGCGGGGTCGGCGGGGCGCTGGTCCTGGACGGGCGCCTGCACAGCGGCAGTTCGGGCCTGGCGCTGGAGGTCGGGCACCTCACCGTCAACCCGGAGGGCCGGGCCTGCCACTGCGGCGGGCGCGGCTGCCTGGACGTGGAGGCCGATCCGCTGGCCTTCCTGACCGCGGCGGGCCGCACCCCGGGGCCGGAGGTGTCGCTGCTCCAGCAGGCACGCGACCTGCTGCGCGAGGAGTACGGGCAGCCGGCGGTACGGGCGGCCGCGGAGGAGCTCATCGACCGGCTGGGCCTGGGCCTGGCCGGGCTGGTGAACATCCTGAACCCGGACCGGATCATCCTGGGCGGGCTGCACCGGGAACTGCTGTACGCGGACCCGGAACGGCTGCGGGCGGTGGTCGCCGACCGCAGCCTGTGGGGGCGCAGCGGGGGAGTGCCGATCCTGCCGTGCACGCTGGACCACAACAGCCTGGTGGGGGCGGCGGAGCTGGCCTGGCAGCCGGTGCTGGACGATCCGCTGGGGGCGCTGGGGGCGGCGCCCGCCTAGGCCTTGCCCTCGCCCGTACGGGGGGCTACGCGCCCGGGCGGCCGGGTGGGTGGGTGCTTCGGCCGCCCGGGCCGCCGGTCTCGACCGGGCGGCTACCCGGGGCCGATGACGGTCGGCGCCCTCAGCGTCAGGCCGCCGGGTGCGCGGGAGCCGTCTGCGGCGCCGCCGCGCTCTGTCGTGTGGGCCGACGGGGTCGCGTGGGCCGGTGGGGCCGGTGGGGCCGACGCGGTCGCGTGGGCCGACGGGGTCGAGGCGGTCGACGGGGCCGAGTGGGCCGACGGGGTCGCGTGGGCCAGGGGGGCCGGATGGGGCGACGGGGTCGGCGTCTGCCCCCGCGCAGGGGCCACGGCGAGCGGGTCCGCGGTGGTCAGGACCACGGCCGGGATGCGTTCCGCGGCGGCCAGTGGCGCGAGCGGGGCTCCCGTCAGCGACGCGGCCACCGGAACGGTCGACGGGGCTCGGGGCGCCTTCGGGCTGGGTCGGGCGGGGGCGGCTCTCAGCGAGAACCAGACCACCTTGCCGGGGCTGTCCGGCCGGTGCCGGGCCCCCCAGGCCTCGCTGACCGCCTCGACGAGCGCGAGGCCTCTCCCGCAGGTCTCCAGCGCGTCCGCGGCCGCCGCCCGCAGGACGGGGAGGCGCGGGTCGCTGTCGTACACCGAGACCGTCAGCCGCCCCAGCCGCAGTTCGATCTCGACCGTGCAGGTCTTGTCCGGCTGCGCATGGCGGTGGACGTTGCTCAGCAGCTCCGTCACCCCGAGCGCAGCCCGGTCTATGAGCGGATCCAGGTGCCAGTGGCGCAATTGCGCCGAAACGATCCTCCGGATCTGCCCGATCCGGGACGGCAAGGCCTGCAGTTCGACGACGCAGTGCCTGCGTGAGTGACTGATCACGGCTGCGACTCCCCGACATGAGTGTTACGGGTGCTGCACCCTCAGTAATGCTCCAACCAGGGTCACCCACGGTGCCCGTGTATGCAACCGAACGCGATCGAAAGCGATCCGCATGGATACCCAAAGTGACTGTTTGCGCAGGTGAGAGAGGTACATTGCGAAAGCAGGGGGCGAAGACCGCACGAAGGAGCAAGGCGCATGAGCACCACCCGTACCACCTCCGGTACGACGGCCACGACGATCGACGTCGACCGCAGCGACGCGGACTACCGCGCCTGGCTGAACGAGGCCGTCCGCAAGGTCCAGGCGGACGCCAACCGCTCCGCCGACACGCACCTGCTGCGCTTCCCCCTCCCCGAGGCGTGGGGCATCGACCTGTACCTCAAGGACGAGTCCACGCACCCCACGGGCTCCCTCAAGCACCGCCTCGCTCGCTCGCTGTTCCTCTACGCCCTGTGCAACGGCTGGATCCGCCCCGGACGCCCCGTCATCGAGGCCTCCTCCGGCTCGACCGCCGTCTCCGAGGCGTACTTCGCCAAACTCATCGGTGTCCCGTTCATCGCCGTCATGCCGCGCACGACCAGCCCCGAGAAGTGCCGCCTGATCGAATTCCACGGTGGTGAATGCCACTTCGTCGACGACCCGATGAAGATGTACGAGGAGTCGGCGGACCTCGCGGCCCGCACCGGCGGCCACTACATGGACCAGTTCACCTACGCGGAGCGCGCGACGGACTGGCGCGGCAACAACAACATCGCAGAATCGATGTACCAGCAGCTGCGCCTGGAGCGGTACCCCGAGCCCGCCTGGATCGTGGCCACCGCCGGCACCGGCGGCACCTCGGCCACCATCGCCCGCTACGTGCACTACATGCAGTACGACACCCGCATCTGCGTCCCGGACCCGGAGAACTCCTGCTTCTTCGACGGCTGGACCCGCAACGACCCCCACGCGAGCAGCGACTGCGGCTCGCGGATCGAGGGCATCGGCCGGCCCCGGATGGAGCCCAGCTTCGTGCCCGGCGCCATCGACCGGATGATGAAGGTGCCGGACGCGGCGAGCATCGCCGCCTGCCGCGCGCTGGAACAGGCCATAGGCCGCAAGGCGGGCGGCTCCACCGGAACGGGCCTGTGGAGCGCACTGAAGATCATTTCGGAGATGGTGGCGGAGGGCCGCACCGGCAGCGTCGTCACCCTGCTGTGCGACCCGGGCGACCGCTACCTCGACAAGTACTACTCGGACGCATGGGTGGCCGCGCAGGGCCTGGACGTCGCCCCGTACGAGAAGGCCATCGCGACCCTGCTGGAGACCGGGGTCTGGCGCGAGCCCGGCGCCTGACCGCGGGATGACGGCGGCCGGGCCGCCCACGGCCGTGTCCCGTCAGCCGCCGCTCCAACGGCGGTCCGCCAGGCGGGCGTCCAGCGCACGCACCGCGGTGCGGAACGAGTGCCCGAGGCCCGGGCGGGCGCCGGCGAGGGCCAGGCGGAACGAGGCCGAGCCGTCCGCGGCGAAGGTCCAGCGGACCTCGGTCCCGTGGCCCTGGGCGGCCGGAGCGAGCCGCCACTCCTCCAACAGGGCGCGCATCCCCGGGACGTTGGTCTCGTCGACGCGGTACGCGTAGCGCTGCTCCGGGTCGGCCGCCACGACCGTCTCCCGGAACCACGCCCCGCCCCGCAGCCGGACCTCCCGGCCGGCGCCGCCGCGCACCGGCCGGGCGAGCGTCACCGCCCCGAACCAGTGCGGCCAGCCCTCGACCTCCTCGGCCAGCGCCCGGTACACGGCCTGGGGCGGTGCGGCGGTGCGGGCGGTGAAGGTCGGGCGGAGCGGGGCGCTGCCGGTGAAGTCCAGCCCCACCGGGCGGAGACTGCGAGCCATGGCCTGCCTCCTGAGGAGTCCATCGGTCCGGACGGTTCCGTGCGGGCGGTGCGGGCGGTGCGGGTGGTGCGGGTGGTGCGGGCCGTGCACCGCCGTACGCGCGGGCGGTACGTGCCGTGCATGTGGTGCCCGGTGTGCATGTCGTGCGTGTCGCGTACGCGGGCGCGCTGCGGTGCATGCGGGGAGGCTGTGGCGGATGAAGTGCCCCTGGGGGCCCGCTACGGAAGGGTAGTTGATGTGCCATCGGGTTGCGCCCCTCGGCGCCCCCGGCGCAGCAACGATCGCCCGGACAGGGGCTATGCGCGCGCCTCCCCGCGCGGGATGCTGGACCTGCGCCGATACGCCCCGTGAGCGGAGGCCGCCGTGCCGGACCACCCCCAGCCCCCGCACCCCCTCGCCCTCGAACTCCTCGCCCCGCCCCGCCCCCTGGCCCTCGAACTCCGCGTCCACGGCGTGCACGGCGCGTCCCCCGAAGAGCTGCTCGACGATCCGCGCACCGTCCGGGTCACCGGCGACGCGACCGCCGCCGTCTTCCGCCGCGCCGCCGACGCCGATGCCGAGTCCCACCCCGAGCGCTACGCCGGGCGGCCCGTCGTGGAGGCCTACTGCTGGTCCCGGCTCACCTCCGGCAACGGCTCCCGCGCCCTGTGGCTGCTGCTCCTGCCGTTCATGGTGGTCAACCTCGCCCACTGGGCCCGGCCCGCCGTGCCCGACGGCGCCCCGCCGCCGCGCGCGGTGCGGACGTACGGCGTCCTCGTCCGGATCCTCGCCCTCAGCCTCACGCTGCTGCTGATCGCGGCCGCCTGCGAGGTGGCGCTCGACCTCCTCGCCTGGCAGTGCGCCGGCTCCCCGGCCTGCGCGGGCTCCCGCTCCTGGCCGGGATTCGCGCAGCCGGGCCGCTGGTGGGGGCAGCCCGGGCGGCGGCTCGCGCTGGCCGCGCTGCTCCCGGCGGCCCTGACCGGGCTGCTGTGGTTCCTGTCCAACCGCACGTGGAGCGCGTACGAGTCCCAGACCCCGCCCGCGGACGCAGCCGCCCCCGCCGAGGACACCCCCGCCCTCGGCCGGCCCGGATTCTGGTACGGGCGCCGGATCGTGGCCCGGCTGCGCGCCGCCCACACCGCGGCCGGACTGCTCACCGTCGCCGCCGCGGTCGCGCTGCCCGCCGCCCGCCACGACCGCAGTGCCGGCACCCCCGGCCTCGAGGCCTTCGGCTGGGCCGTGGAGTTCCTGCTCACCCTCGCGGCCGCCGCCGTGGCCTGGGTCGTCTGCCGGCGCGGACGCACCGAAGCCCGGCCCGACCACCGCCTCGACCGGGCCGCCGTCACCTGGCTGCCCGCCACCGCGCTCGCCCTCCTCGTCACCGCCTTGGTGTACGCCTGCTGGTCCCGGCCCGGATGGACCTCCTCCGGCCGGCTCCCCGGCGACTTCGCCTTCGGCCTGCTCATGCTCGGGCAGGGCTGCTGCACCCTCCTCCTCGCCGTCGTCGCCCTGCGCCTCCACCGCCTCGCCCCCGACCCGCAGACCGCCCTGTCCGGGCTCGGCGGCCCCGCCATCGCCCTCCTCGGCTGCGCCCTCGGCGGCGTCATGACCGGCGGGGTCGCCCAGCGCGTCGCCGACTGGCTCGACGTCACCGGAACCGGCGCCGCCGGCGCCGCCGCCGTGCCCGCCCCGCCGGTACTGCTGTCCTGGCAGGCCGCCGTGCTGCCCCCGCTGCTCCTCGTCCTCGCCCTGCTCGCCGCCGCCTTCGCCGTCCGCACCCTCCTCGCCCGGCGGCGGATCGCCGCCGGCGTGGCCGCCGAGTACCCGGGCGAGTCCCCCGACGAGGACCGCAGCCGCCGCATCGCCGGGGCCCGGGCCGCCGCCGCGCTCACCGACTCCGCGCCCTGGTTCGTCGCCGCCGCCTCCGGGACCACCCTGCTGCTCGGCGCGGGCGCCCTGGCCGGCGCATGGCTCACCGGGCAGGTGCCGGGCGAGGCCGCCCGCGGCGCCCACCCGCTCCTGGAGGCCGCCGCCCGCTCCGCCCAGGACGCCGGGTCCTGGCTGATAGGCGTCGGCTTCCTGCTCCTGGTCACCTGGGGCCGGCGCGCCTACCGGGACCCCGCCGCCCGCCGCACCATCGGCGTGCTGTGGGACGTGGGCACCTTCTGGCCCCGCGCCGCCCACCCCTTCGCCCCGCCCTGCTACGCCGAGCGCGCCGTGCCCGACCTCACCTGGCGGATGACCGGATGGACCGGCCGCACCGGCGGCCGCCTGGTGATCTCCGGCCACTCCCAGGGCAGCGTCCTCGCGGCCGCCGCCGTGTGGCAGCTGCCGCCGCACGTCCGCCGCCGCGTCGCCCTGCTGACCTACGGATCCCCGCTGCGCCGGCTCTACGGGCGCTGGTTCCCGGCCTACTTCGGGCCCGCCCCGCTCCTGGCCCTGCACCGGCAGGTCGACTGCTGGCGCAACCTGTGGCGGGCCACCGACCCGATCGGCGGCCCCGTCGCCGCCGATCCCGCCGAGGACGTCGACCTGGGCCCGCTCGCCGACCCGCTCGCCTACGGGCGCAGCACCCGCCACCCGCTCCCGGCTCCCGTGCTCGGCCACTTCGACTACCAGGCCGACCCCGCCTTCGCCGCGGAACGCGACGCCCTCCTGGCCCGGCTGGCCGGCCCGCCCGCACCCCCGGACGGGCAGGAGCAGCAGGCCCGGCCCGGCCGGCCGCCCGTCCCGCCCCCGCGGATCAGCAGGGAGCCGGCAGCGCCGGGAGATCCTCCGCGAACAGCAGGGTGAGCTCGTCCGTGCCCGGATCCGCCAGCTGGGCCACCCGGCCCGCGTGCCGCTCCACCATCGACTCGAAGGTCTGCCGCGCGGTCCGCCCGTTCCCGAACGCCGGGCCCTTCGGCAGCTCGGTGAAGTACTTCAGCAGCGCCTCGGCCGTCCCCTCACCGAGCCGGTACTCGTGCTCCTCCGCCTGCTGCTCCACGATCCGCAGCAGCTCCTCGGGCCCGTAGTCGCCGAAGGTGATGGTCCGGGAGAAGCGCGAGGCCACGCCCGGGTTGACGGTCAGGAAGCGCTCCATCTCCGCCGTGTACCCGGCGACGATCACCACGACGGCGTCCCGGTGGTCCTCCATCAGCTTGACGAGCGTGTCGATCGCCTCCCGCCCGAAGTCCCGGCCCGAGTCCTCGGGGGCCAGCGCATACGCCTCGTCGATGAACAGGACCCCGCCGCGCGCCCGCTCGAAGGCCTCCTGGGTCCGGATCGCGGTGGACCCGATGTGCTCGCCGACCAGGTCCACGCGGGACACCTCGACGAGGTGGCCGCGCTCCAGGACGCCGAGCGAGGCGAGGATCTCCCCGTACAGCCGGGCCACCGTGGTCTTGCCGGTGCCGGGGGAGCCGGTGAAGACCAGGTGGCGGCGGACGGAGGCGGCCTTCAGGCCGGCCTGCTGCCGCCGCCGGCCCACCTCGATCATGTCCGTGAGCGCACGCACCTCGCGCTTGACGCTCTCCAGGCCCACCAGCGCCTCGAGCCGCTCCAGCACCGCCCCCGAACCCGCCCGCACCGGGGCCCCGTCCGCCCCCTGCGCACCCTGCGCACCCGGCTCACGGCCCGCCGGGCGCGCCCCGGGCACCGGCGAGCCGCCCGCGGCCGGGGAGGAATCCCCGGCGCCCCGCCGCGCGGTGAGCGTACGGCCGCTCGCCCACTCCCCTCCCGGATCCCCGTCCGCCCATGCCCCGCCGCCGGAGCCCGGCCGGTCGGCGGCGAACCGGGACGCCGGCTCGTCGGCGGTGCAGTCCTCGGCGAGGGGCCCGTCCTCCGGGAACTCGTACCCTCCGCGCGCACAGCGCTCGGTGCGGCAGCGGGTCAGCGTCGTGCGGCAGCCGTCGAGGACGTGGAACCCGAAGCCGGAGCTGTCGGCCACCCGGCACCCGTGGAAGCTGCCGCGTCCGCCGGCCGACACGTAGAACCCGGCCTCGGCGGGCGAGACGACCGTGCACCGCTCCACCACGGGATCGGCGCCCTTGGTGACGATGACCCCGGTCCGGACCCGGTCGAAGGTGCTCCCCGCGAGGGTGCCGCCGCTGCCGTGGTCGCGGAACCAGGCGCCGGTCCCCGCCTCCCGGATCCGGCAGTCGTCGACCTGCACGGTCGCCCCGTCACTGACCGACACGGCGGTGTTGCGCACCTGCGACAGGTCGCTGTCGACCACCTCCGCCCGCGAGCCCCGGTCCAGGACGAACACCGCGTCGGGCACGTCGTGCACCCGGCAGGACGTCAGCGCGGCGGTCGCCCCGTCGCTGATCCAGACCGCCGGGTAGTCGCCGGTGCTGTCGTGGATCTCGCAGGACTCGGCGTCCACCCGCGTGCCCGGGTCCCACACGGACAGGCCGTTGCGCCCGAAGCGCCGCACGGTGGTGCGGGAGAGGGCGAGCACCGAGCGCGACCGCAGGTCGACCGCGTTCTCGGGGATGTCGTGGATGTCGCAGCCGGAGAGGGTGAGCACCGCGTCCGTGTCCAGGGTGACCCCGTCCGCGGAGGTGCGGTGGACCATGCAGTCGGTGAGGCGGGCGGCCGCCCGGGCGGCGATCTGCACGCCGCTGCCCTTGATCTCGTACACCTCGCAGCCCAGTGCCTCCAGCCCCGAGCCCTCGCCGGTGACGGCGATGCCCGCGCCCGAGGCGTGGTGGACCCGGCAGCGCTCCAGGCGCGGGTGCCCGCCGCCGCGCACCGAGATCCCGCTCTGGCCGGCGGCGACGACCTCGCACTCCTCGAACACCCCGCCGCCGCCGTCGAGCACGGCGATCCCGACGCCCGACGGATTCTCGACCGTGCACCGGCGCACCAGCGGCCGGGCCCCGCCGCGGACCTCGATGCCGGCCGCGGAGCGGGTGCTGACCCGCAGGTCGGTCAGCTCGGGGGAGCCCTCCTCCACCAGCAGCGCGGGCGCCGCCCGGTCCTGGCCCTCCACGTGCAGGTCCTGGACCACGGCCGAGGCGCGCAGGGTCAGCGCCACCCCGTCGGGCGGGGCGATCCGTACCGAGCCCGGAGCCCCGCCCTCCGGCCCGCGCAGGGTGACGGCGTGGTGCAGCACCAGGTTCTCCCGGTAGGTGCCGGGGGCGAGGGAGAGCACGTCCCCGTCGCCCGCGGCGGCGAGCGCGGCGGCCAGCGTCGGGTATTCACCGGAGCGGCGGCGCCACCGCGAGGACCCGCCGTGCGTCACCTGGACCGTGCCGTGTGCCATGGTGCTGTCGTGCCCCCGCCCTCGTCCTTGCGCTGTCGAAGCGACCGAAGCGATTGAACCTGCCGGACCCGCGCGCGGCGGCCTACGGCAACCGCTCCGGCCGCTCCACCGTAGCGCGCGGGAGCCCGCCGGGAGGCCAGGTCAGCCGCCTGCGCCCGCGCGGCCCCAGTCCGGTCCCGCCGCGGCCCAGGCCCGGTCCAGGCGCCGGTAGCGCAGGTGCACGAGCCGCCGTACGACGAGCCGGCGCACCGTCTCCACCAGCGCGGCGGCGCCGACCGCGGCGGCCAGGCCCACGAGCGCGGCGTGCGCACTGGCCACGGACGGGTCGAGCGGCCGCCCCACGAGCCGGCCCCGCAGGTCCGTCCATATCCGGAACCGGTCGCCGGCCTGCGGCGGTTCCTCCGCCGCGGGGACCGTGCCCTGATGACTGCTGCCGTCCGGGGCGGTCCACGAGGCCACGATCGGCGTCCGCTGCGGGGTCTGCCGCTGCGCCGTCGCGTCCGCACCCGCGCCCGCGGGCGGCTCGGCGGCCGGCCGGACCACCACCGCCGGGACCAGGTACCGCTCCTGCTGCTGTACGCGCGCGGCCCGCTGCAGCGTCCCGTCCACCTCGAGCCCCGTCACGCAGCCGACGGCGGGGGCCACCAGCAGGACGAACACCAGCGCGGCGAACGCCACCCAGGCCTCGAGGAGATCGGTCGGCCGCCGCAGCGGATTGCGCCGCCAGCGCCACACACCCATTGCTGTCCACACGGTCCGGCTCCCCCAACTTGTGCCAGCCTCCGTCTGCCTGCCGTCCAAGCCTCTCGCACACCCCGGTGAGGCGCATGTCCGGGACTCGCGAAGGACATGCCACCCGATCCGGCAAGTTCCCCCGTACCTCGTGCGACACGTTCCGAATGATCCAACGGCACGGCCGGGGCTCTTGGTTCCAGCGTTCCCGCAGAGCCCCCCGAAGGTGTCATTCCAGGACGCGGACCTCGTCGCCGACGCGCACCGTCCCCGTCCGCACCGGCACCAGTTGCCGGCCGAAGGCCAGCGACTTGCCGATCCGCCGGTGCCCGGCCAGGGTCTTCAGCGGCTCCTTGCCGCGCTCGGCCGTCCGCTGGTCGGTCGTCGTCACGATGCACCGGCCGCACTCGCGCACCCCGCGGAAGACGGCGTCGCCGATCGCGATCCGCCGCCAGCCGTCCTCGGCCCAGGGCTCGGCCCCGGCGACGACCAGATTGGGCCGGAAGCGGTCCATCGGCAGCGGCCCCTCCTCGGGGTGGCCGCCCTGCGCGATCAGCGCGTTGAGGGCGTCCAGGGACGCCCGTGTGGTCAGCAGCACCGGGTAGGCGTCGGCGAGGCTCACCGTCTCGCCGGGGAGGGCGTAGTCGGGGTCCACGGGGCGCCGCACGGCGGGGTCGTCCAGGTGCACCAGTCGTGCCGGCACACCGAGGTACTCACTGAACCAGTCGGCCGCGGCGGCCGCCGCGACCACGGTCTCGACCTTCTTCCCGAACAGGACGACCGGCTCCAGCGGCCCGGGCGCGGGCACCTCGACCACGAGCTCGGCCATGCCCGGCGCCGACAGCGCGACCCTGCCCCCCGCAAGAGGCCGCGCTGCGGCCAACGCCAGGCGCGGCTGCTGGCGTTGGGTGATGACGGTGTTCCCGTCGTCGACGACCGCCCAGCGGCGGTCCCCGGAAAAGCCCCATGGCTCCACGGCCACCTCGTCGGGAGCTGTCCCCGCTACCGACTTGACGGGGTGGACGTGGAGCGCATGGACGGAGAGGTTCGACATGGGAGCATCCTGCCAGGAGCCCCGCCGCCGTCCCAGGGGGGCGCCGGCCGGCCTCCCGTCAGTAGCCGCGCTGCTGGTACGGGCGGCCGTACGGGTCCTCGTAGGTGGCGGCCGGAACCGGAGTCGGCACCTGCATCGGGCGCGGCGCCGCCGGGCGCATCGCCTCGTACCCGGTGGCCGCGGCCACCGGACGCGGCTGCTGCGGCTGGGTCTGCTGCATGTACGCCGCGCGGGCCGCCACCGGCTGCTGCTGCGGGATGTACGGCGCGGGCGCGTTCTGCAGGGGCATGGGCGCGGGAGCGGCCTGCCCCTGGTACGGGTAGCCGTACCCGCCGGTCTGCTGCTGCGGCTGGGGCGCTGCCGGGGGCAGCGCCGCCGGCAGCGCGGGCAGCGCGGAGGGGAGGGCCGGGACGTAGCCACCGCTCGAATAGCCCGTGCTCGGGGAGTCGTAGGCGGCCGGAACCCGGATCGGGGCGATCTGCGGAGTGCCGCGTTCCGCCACGAGCGAGTCGTAGATGGGGGTGTCCGGGAAGGAGGGCGCGGAGTAGTAGCCGCCGCCATAAGTGGAGCGGGGGGAGGTCATGGGACATAAGTTAAGCCCACGACTTCACGGGGTCCATAGCGAGGTGTGACGAACGCCGCGCTGACCTGCATCTTCGCAGGTCAGCGCCACACCTTTCACTTCTCCTTCACGTGCACGATTCGCCTCTTGCGTCCCATTGTGCTCCGACTCGTGCTCAGTGCTTGGCTGTTGCACGGACTTGCCGCTGACGCAGCGTCACACCTCGGTGACCTGCGATGACATCGCCGAAGACGGGGTCCAGCGGTTTCAGGCGTCGCTCGGGCGGGCATAGGTGCGGCCCTTCCAGGCCGCTCCGCGCCCCCGGTAGTGCTGCACGGCCGAGTCGACGGTCATCAGCAGGTACAGCAGAGCCGTGAGCGGAAGCAGCGGGGCGAGTGTCGCGGGCTGCCGGTAGTAGCGCAGCATCGGCAGGTACGTGCCGGCCATCAGCAGCCACGCGAGGCCCCCGGCCCACGCGGCCGCCGGCCGCCCGGCCGCCAGCCCCGCGAAGAGGGCCGCCGGGGGCACGAGGTAGACGAGGACCAGCCCTGCCACCGTCGCGGCCAGCAGCAGCGGCCGGTGGCGCAGTTGCGCGTACGCACTGCGCGAGACCATCCGCCACAGGTCGGCCAGGGCCGGGTACGGCCGCACGCTGTCCACCCGCTCCGCGAGGCCCAGCCAGATCCGCCCGCCGGAGCGCCGCACGGCCCGGGCGAGGGAGACGTCGTCGATGACGGCCTGCCGGATCGACTCGGGCACCCCGGCCCGCACGGCGGCCTCCGTGCGCAGCAGCACGCAGCCTCCCGCCGCGGCGGCGGTCCGGCCGGAGGGGCGGTTGATCCGGCGGAAGGGGTACAGCTGCGCGAAGAAGTAGACGAACGCCGGCACGACGAGCCGCTCCCACGGGCCGGCGACGCGGAGCCGGGCCATCTGCGAGACCAGGTCGAGGCCGGCGCTGGTCGCGGCGGCGACCAGCTCGCGCAGGCTGTCCGGCTCGTGCGCGATGTCGGCGTCGGTGAGCAGCAGGTACTCCGGCTCGGCGGCACGGGCGGTCCGGGCGAGCGCGATGCCGTGGCGCAGCGCCCACAGCTTCCCGGTCCAGCCGGGCCCGGGTTCCCCGGGCGAGGTGACGGTGAGCGGGAGCCCGGGGTGCTCGCGGGCCAGGCGGCGGGCGAGCGCGGCCGTACCGTCGGTGCTGCCGTCGTCGACGAGGATGATCTCGGCCTCGCCGGGATAGTCCTGCGTGATCAGCGACACCAGGCTCCGGGGCAGCACCTCGGCCTCGTCGCGGGCCGGGACGACGACGGCCACCGAGGGCCAGCGGGCGGGGGCGGAGCGGGGCGGGAGGCGGACGTCGGTCCGCCAGAACATGCCCTGGGCGAGGGTCAGCCAGATCCAGGCGGCGAGGGAGGCGCAGGCGGCGCCGGTGAGGCCCATGGCGGCCAGTCTGCCGAAGCTCGCGGGGCCTGTCCCGTATGCACGCCGCCGCACCCCGGCTTCCGCTGCGCGGAGCCTGTCCCCTCCCCGCCCCTTCTCCCCCAGCTACCGCTGGGAGGTGCCCCCAGAAACCGGGGCTGACGCCCCGGACCCCGTTCCGTGCGCTTCGCGCCCCGTGCGCTCAAACGCCGCGCGGGCTGGATATTCCAGCCCCGCCGGCGTTTGGGGCGCTGGGGGAGGGTCCGGGGGCGGAGCCCCGCCGCGCGGCGCAGCCGCATATCCGGCACAGCGGGAAGGGGCGGCGGGGAGGGGACCGGCTCCGCGCAGCGGAAGCGGGAACGGCGCGGCCCTGCGAGGGCGGGGGCCTGGTGGTGTGCTGCGGCCCACACGAGGGCCTTGTCGGCGGCTTCGGAGCGGGCGCGTCGATTAAGGTGACCAGGTGAAGATCGCCCTCATGGACTCCGGAATCGGCCTCCTCGCGGCTGCCGCCGCGATGCGACGGCTGCGGCCGGACGTCGATCTGGTCCTGTCCTCCGACCCCGACGGCATGCCCTGGGGCCCGCGCACCCCCGCCGACCTCACCGGGCGCGCGCTCGGTGTCGCCCGGGCCGCCGCCGCCCTGCGCCCCGACGCGCTGATCATCGCCTGCAACACCGCCACCGTCCACGCCCTGCCCGCCATCCGGGCCGAGCTGGAGCCCGCGATCCCGGTCATCGGCACCGTGCCGGCGATCAAGCCCGCCGCCGCCGACGGCGGCCGCGTGGCGATCTGGGCCACCCCGGCCACCACCGGGAGCCCCTACCAGCGCGGGCTGATCCGCGACTTCGCCGCCGGAGCGTGCGTCACCGAGGTGCCGTGCCCGGGCCTCGCCGACGCCGTCGAGGCCGGCGACGAGGCGGCCGTCGCCGCGGCCGTCGCGGTCGCGGCCGCGCTGACCCCGGCCGACGTCACCGACGTCGTCCTCGGCTGCACGCACTACGAGCTCGTCGAGCCGACCGTCCGCGCCGCCCTCGCGGAGCGCACCGGCGGGGCCGAGCTCACCTACTACGGCTCCGCCGAGCCGGTCGCCGTGCAGGCACTGCGCCGCATCGGCGCCGCACCCGCCCCGGACCTGCCGCGCACCGGCGGCCTGACCGTCCTGCTCAGCGGCGCCGAGGGGGCTCTGCCCGCGGCCGCGCTGGAGTACGCCGAGGGGCGGCTGCTCGCCGGCGAGGGCGCGGCCGTCGCCGGCTGACCGGACTGCCGTTCAGAGCCCGCCCGGTTCCGCGAGGCCCCGGGCCAGCTCGCGCAGTTCGTCCGCGCCCAGGACGCGCGGCCCGAAGCCGGGCAGGGGCACGTGCACCGCCGCGGTCCACTCCGGCGGGATCGCCGCCTGCCCGTAGCACGCGCCGGCCAGGGTGCCGGTGACGGCGGCCACCGTGTCGGTGTCCCCGCCCAGGTTCACGGCGGCCCGTACGGCCTCGGCGAAGTCGGCGGTCGTGCGCAGCGCCCACACCGCGGAGCCCATGCAGGGCCACACCGCGCCGTTGAACTCCGTGGCCAGGCCCGGGTGCCAGCCGGGGTCCAGCACCCGGCCGTACCGCTCCCGGTGCTCCGGATGCACGGCCGCCAGCACCTCGGGAAGTGCGGCCAGCGGATCGGCGCCGTCCAGGGCGATCCGTACGAGCTCGTGCAGCACGGCCGTGCCCTCCCAGGCCGCCCGGTCGCCGTGGGTCAGGGCGGCGATCCGCCGGGCCGCGTCCATCGTCGGATCCCGCCCGTCGGCGGCGAAGTACACCGCCGAGGTCGAGGCGCGCATGAGGGAACCGTTGCCCGCCGCCCGCGCGTTGGCCTGGAAGTGCAGGGCGGCCGCCAGATCCCAGGGCGCGCCGCTGGTCAGCACGTCCTCCGTCTGGAGCCCGATGTCCTTGGGCCCTCCCGCCGCCCAGCGCTGGAACCGGCCGAAGATGTCGGGAAGTTCGAGGCCGTCGTGCTCCAGCAGCGACTCGCCGACCAGGACCGCCATCTGCGTGTCGTCGGTCGCCTCGCCCGGCTCCCAGCCGCCGCCCCCGCGCATCTCGGCGCCGCGCGCGGCCAGTTCGCCGGCGGGCCCGAACTCGTAGGGGGCGCCGAGCGCATCGCCGACGGCCGAGCCCAGGACCGCCCCGACGGCGCGGTCGAGCCGCGTGGTCATCGCTCCTCCTCCTCTTCGACATCCGCCTCCGGCCCGTACGCTGCCGGCTCCGGGCAGACGGCGGACAGTACACCCCGGGCGAAGGTGTCCACATCGTCCAGCCCGGCGGCGGCCAGCGTGTCCGGCGCCCCGGCCAGCAGGTGCCGGAGCGCTCCGTGCATCGCAAGGGTCAGGGCGCGGACCTGCGCCGGCCCGGCCGGCAGCCCGGCCCGGCGCAGCCGCCGGGCGTGGGCCGCGAAGTCCGCCGCGGCGATCGGGTCCAGCAGTGCGGCCAGCCACGGCCGCCGCGCGGCCTCGGCCTGGAGCTCCAGGTAGGCCAGGACCCGTGCCCGCCCGGGCCCGGCCGCATCGTGCAGCAGTCCGGCGAGCAGCAAGGCCAGGGCGTCCCGGCCGTCGGGCGCCGGGCCGGCCCCCGCGAGGGTGTCGGCGACGGCCCGGTACTGCTCCAGGCACCGCTCGGCGACCGCCCGCAGCAGGGTGTCCCGGCTCGGGAAGTAGTTCTTGGCCGTGCCCAGCGGCACGCCGGCCGCGGTGTCGACCGCCCGGTGGGTCAGCCCGCGTCCGCCCGCCTCCGCCAGGACCGCAACGGCGGCGTCGCGCAGCGCGTCCCTTCGTTCCTGGTTCACGGGTGCAGCCTAACCACACGGGTACCACAGATGTAGTACCACTGTCGTGGTGGTCCGTGTCGGACAGCCCGCCGAGGGGGAATACGCCATGTACGGGCAACGGGATCGGCCGCAACGGGACACGGGCACGGCGCGCCCACCTCGCGTACGGGCGGCGGCTGACCGACCCGGACGCGCTCGGCGCCGGCCTCGTCGTCGGCGCCGACGGCCTTTCGTCGGCGCCGACGGCCTCAGGCCTGCGCGAGGCGGCGCTCCAGCTCCTCCCCGGACACGGTCTCCAGGTGGGTCAGGAACACCCACAGGTGCCCCGACGGGTCGCGCAGGATGGCCGTCCGGTCACCGTGGAACCGGTCGCCCGGAGGCTGGAGCAGCTCCGCGCCCTCCGCCACCGCCGCCGCGGCCAGCGCGTCCACGTCCGGTACGTACACGTGGAGCGCGACCGAGGTCCCGCCGAGCGCCGAAGGCGCCGAGAAGGGCCCCTCGGCGGCGTCGCCGAGCATGAGCACCGCGTCGCCGATCCGCAGCTCCGCGTGCAGCACCCCGCCCCCGTCGGGGCGGTCGAGCCGGAAGTCCACGACGGCGCCGAAGGCCCGCTCGTAGAAGGCGAGCGCGGCGTCCGCGTCGGCCACCAGGACGTGCGGCACCACCGCCGTGCGGTAGCGCTCCGGGATGATCTGTGCGGCCCCTGCCGCCTCGTGAGTGGTCATGCGGGCGACCGTAGGAGCTCAACCTTGCTTGAGGTCAACGCCGCCGGGTACGCGCCGCTGGGCAGTCCGGGCGAGAGGCGGTGCCGTGCATGCGGAACGTGAGTACGCTGCTTCCCATGACGGGTCACCCCCCTGGTCCGCTGTGGACGGGCCGGGCCTCCAACCGCGCGCAATGGCTGCTGGCGGCGGCCGGGGCGGCGGCGCTCGCGCTCGGCATCGAACTCGCCGTCGACTTCTCCTGGGAGTCGGGCACCGTCCCCCTCGCCATGTCCGTGGTCGGCTGCCTCGCCGTCGGCCTGCTGATCCTCTACGGCACGATCGCCTTCGTGCACGTCGCCGTCATCGTGGACTCCGAGGCCATGGAGGTGCGCTGCGGGCACATAGGGCTGCCGCGGCGCACGATCCGGCTCTCCGAGGTGACCTCCGCCGAATTCGTGCCCCGGATCACCCCCCGGCAGTGGGGCGGCTGGGGCTACCGCTGGCGCCCCGAGAAGGGCACCGCCGTCGTCGTCCGGCGCGGCGAGGGGCTCGCCCTCCACCTCGGCGACGGCAAGCTGTTCACCGTCACCGTCGACGATGCCGAAAACGCGGTCCGCGTCATCCGCACGCACCTGCGCGCCCTCGCCCGCTGATCCGCAGCCCGGACGGCGCCCCGCCGCGGACCCGCCCGTGTGGGGGCATCCGGCCGGGCCACGTACACTCCGCCCAATGAGCAGCAGTGTCACCCGCAGGCCCGACGGCGCCGAAGCGGAAGCCGCCACCGGAGCAGGAACCGCCGCCCGCCCGGCCCCCGGGCTGCCGCGGCGCAAGGCCGCCGCAGCCCTCCGCGCGGCACTGGCGGCCGGATCCGGCGTGCTGCTCTACCTGAGCTTCCCGCCGCGCCCGCTGTGGTGGCTGGCCCCCTTCGCGCTCGCCGTCCTCGCCGGCTGCCTGCACGGCCGCCGCGCCCGCGCCGGCTTCGGCCTGGGCCTCCTGCACGGCCTGGGCTTCCTGCTGCCCCTGCTGGTGTGGACCAGCGAGGGCGTCGGCCCCGTCCCCTGGCTCGCCCTCGCCACCCTCGAGGCCCTGCTCATCGGCTTGACCACCCTCGGCATCGCCCTCGTCAGCAAGCTCCCCGCCTGGCCCCTGTGGGGGGCAGCGGTCTGGATCGCCGGCGAGGCCCTGCGCGCCCGGGCCCCCTTCGGCGGCTTCCCGTGGGGCAAGCTCGCCTTCGGCCAGGCCGACGGCCTCTTCCTGCCGCTCGCCGCCCTCGGCGGCACCCCGCTGCTCTCCTTCGGCGTCGCCCTGTGCGGCTTCGGCCTGTACGAGGTGCTGCGCACCGCCCGCACCCACCCGCGCGGGGCCACCGCCGCCCTCGCCGCCCTCGCCGTCGCCGCCCCGGCCGGCGCGGCGCTCGCCGCCCGCCCGCTGGTCTCCGACGCCCCCGAGGACGGCACCGCCGTGGCCGCCGTGGTCCAGGGCAACGTGCCGCGCGCCGGGTTCGACTTCAACGCCCAGCGCCGCGCCGTCCTCGACAACCACGCCAACCGCACCCTGCAGCTCGCCGACGACGTCAAGGCGGGCCGGGTCGCCAAGCCGGACTTCGTGGTCTGGCCGGAGAACTCCTCCGACATCGACCCGTACACCCAGCCGGACGCGTACGACGCCATCGACCGCGCGGTGAAGGCCGTCGGCGTACCCGTCGCGATCGGCTCCGTCCTCGCCCCCGAGACCGGCCCGCTGCGCAACACGATGATCCTGTGGGACCCGGTCAAGGGCCCCACGGACACCTACGACAAGCGCAAGATCCAGCCGTTCGGCGAGCGCATCCCGATGCGGTCCTTCGTCCGGATCTTCAGCTCCGACGTGGACCGGGTGCGCCGCGACTTCGGCCCGGGCAAGGACCCCGGCGTCTTCGACATGGCCGGCAGCCGCATCGGCATGGTCACCTGCTTCGAGGCCGCCTTCGACGACGCCGTCCGCTCCACCGTGCAGGACGGCGCGCAGGTCATCGCCGTGCCCAGCAACAACGCCACCTTCGGCCGGACCCAGATGACCTACCAGCAGCTCGCCATGGACCGGATCCGCGCCGTCGAGCACAGCCGCACCGTCCTCGTCCCGGTCACCAGCGGCGTCAGCGCCGTCATCCGGCCCGACGGCGCGGTCGTGCAGCAGACGAAGATGTTCACCGCGGACGCGCTGGTCGCCGAGATCCCGCTGCGCTCTGCCGAGACGCCCGCCACCCGCTTCGGCCCGCTGCCCGAGTACGCGCTCCTCGTGCTCGCCGCCGGGGCCCTGGGCGGCACGCTCGTGCGCCGGATCCGCGGCCGCCGGAGCGCCGCCTGACCGGGGGCCCGCCGCGCGCCTCGTAAGGTTCAGGGCATGAGCACACCTGAGTTCATCCGCGAGATCCGCGCCCATGCCGGGAACCGGCTCCTGCTGCTGCCCGGGGTCAGCGCCATCGTCGTCGACGGAGAGGGGCGGGTCCTGCTCGGCCGCCGCGCCGACACCGGAGGCTGGTCCGTGGTGGGCGGGATCGCCGAGCCGGGCGAGCAGCCCGCCGACACCGCCGTGCGCGAGGTGTACGAGGAGACGGGCGTGCGGTGCGTGCCCGAGCGGGTGGTGCTGGTCGAGATGCTCCAGCCCTTCACCTACCCCAACGGCGACGTCTGCCAGTTCCAGGACATCACCTTCCGCTGCCGGGCGACCGGCGGCGAGGCCCGCGTCAACGACCACGAGTCGCTGGAGGTGGCCTGGTTCGCGCCGGACGCGCTGCCGCCGCTGGAGCCGTTCGCGGTGGACCGGATCCACCGGGCGCTGCGCGACGAGCCGACCTGGTTCAGGCCGGCCGCCGAGCTCCCGCAGGAGGCCCCGGCCCCGGCGGCCGCCGCCGGTGCCGCGGCCACGGGCGGTGCCGCGTCGCCGGCATGGGTGCCGGAGGGCATCCCCGAGTAGCCGCCCACCGACCGCGCCCGCCCCGTCGGCCGCTCCGCCCACCGACCGGACCCGCCGGCCGCGGTGCGGCCGCGTCAGTCGGCGTCGGCCGCCTCCCGGTAGAGCTCCACCGCCTGGTCGCCCAGCACCGCGCTGTACGAGACGTCCGGGTCGGAGCCCCCGCCCTCGTACCCGCCCAGCACCCCGGCCACCGCCCCGCCCACCAGCCACGGGCTCCCGCTCGTACCGCCGCTGAGGTCGGGGCAGTCGATCCGGCGCTGGGTGTCGGAGTACAGGGCGGTGGTGTTGGCGCAGCGCAGCGGAGCGTCCTCGGTGCTCGGGTAGCCCACGATCGTGACCGGCGCATCGGCCGCCTGCTCGGCCGCCACCGGGAAGCCGCCCACGGCGTCCTCGACGTACGCCGCCTGCCCCTCGTCGACCGGGGTCACCGTGGCGAAGGCCACGTCGGCGTCCGGGTCCTGGCCGGCGGTCCACTGCGGCGCCACGTACACGCCGGTCAGCCGCCACACCCCGTACGGGGCGCTGCCCTCGCGGTAGCCGGGGGCGAAGTAGGTGTTCTGCGGGTCCGCCAGACAGTGCGCGGCGGTGGCTATCACGTCGTGGCCGTCGCTGTGCACCACGGCGGCGGTGCAGAAGTGGCCCCCGGACAGGCCGCCCGCGAACAGCGGCCCGACCCGGTCCGCCGTCGGCCCGGGGTGCGCCTGCGCGGTCACGCCCAGCGGCGGCACCGCCTGGGCGTCCGGCATGTTCACGCTCAGCAGTGCGGCCATCGCGGCCAGCGCGGCGAGCGTCCGGGAGGTCCGCCGGATGCGGCGGCGGTGGGCCGGTCGGGGGAGCATGCTGGGGATCATGCTCCGAGCCTCCCCGTCGAAACTATGACCGGAGCCCGTTATTCCATATGAATCCGCTGTGAATCACGGCCCGCCCGCACCCCGCCCGCCCGCACCCCGCCCGCCCGGGCGGAAACACCGTCTATGGACGCCACGGACGGTTTCCGCAGCCGGTGTTGTGCACCGCGGAGCGTGAGCGGGCCGCCCCGCCGCCCCTAGCCTCGCCGCAGGAGCACGAACGAGGGGCGGTACCGGGTGAACTGGCTCATTCACGACTACCGCGAGAGCGATCTCGCCGCAGTCGTCCATCTGATCGACACCACGGCCGAGCTCGGCCAGGAATCCGTCTTCTCGCTGGCCGAGTGCATCAGCGCCCTGACCGACCGGCAGCCCTGCGTGGTCGCCGTCCACCAGGGCGTCCCGATCGGCGCGGCCCTCGCCTGCGTCACCGGCGAGCGCGCCTGGGTGATGCGGATCGCGATCGCCGCCGGCTGGCGCGGCCGGGGCCTGGCCAGCGCGCTGCTGGTCGAGCTGGAGCGGCGGCTCATCGCCGCCCGCGTCGGCCGGATCGCGTACGTCCTGCCCGAGGAGGACCTGCTCGGCGAGGGACTTCTCAACGCCGGCTACACCCGGCAGCCGGCCGTCGCCTACTTCGAGAAGAGCGAGCCGCTGCACGGGCCCGCCGCCGGCCTCCTCGACGACCTCGGCGGCCGCTTCCTGCCGAGCGACCTGTGGGAGAAGGTCGCCGGCATGGAGCAGGAGAAGGACCTCATCGAACGGCGCGTGGTGCTGCCGCTCGCCGAGCCCGAACGGGCCGCCGCCCACGGCGTGCAGCCGCCGCGCGCCATCACCCTGTTCGGCCCGCCCGGCACCGGCAAGACCACCTTCGCCCGCGCCATCGCCTCCCGGCTCGGCTGGCCCTTCGTGGAGCTGCTGCCCTCCCGCCTCGCCGACGAGGGCAACCTGGCGGCCGCGCTGCGCGACGCGTTCGCCCGGATCGCCGAGCTGGAACGGGTGCTCGTCTTCATCGACGAGGTCGAGGAGATCGCGCCCGTGCGCACCGAGCCCGCGCAGCCCGGCGGCATCCACGGGGTGACGAACGAGCTGCTCAAGCTGATCCCCGGATTCCGCGAGGGCGGCGAGCGGCTGCTGGTCTGCGCCACCAACTCCATCCGCTCCCTGGACCCGGCCTTCCTGCGGCCCGGCCGCTTCGACTACCTGATCCCGATCGGCACGCCGGATTCCGGCGCCCGCGCCGCGATCTGGTCGCGCTACACGGCGGGCCGCGCGGACGTCGACGTGGCGGCCCTGGTGGAGGCGAGCGAGCTGTTCACCCCGGCCGACATCGAGCACGCGGCGCGGATCGCCGCCCAGGTGTCCTTCGAACGGGACCTGGAGTCGGTGGGCGCCCGCGGCGCGGCGCCGGACCGGCTCGGCGCCACCACCGAGGACTACCTGGCGGCGGTCCTCCAGTGCCGGCCGACGGTCACCCCCGCCATGACGGGCGAGTTCGAGGCGGACATCACCGCCCACGCCCGCTTCTGACGGGCGCGGCGCTGCCGTGTCCGGGGCCGGCCCCCGCTCAGCTCGCGCAGCGGTAGGTGAACCCTGCCGTGGCGGTGCGGTGTTCGGGGGAGACGAGCTCGATCTGGGCCGTGGCCGCGTAGACCCCCTGTCCCCGGAAGGTCCACAGCAGGTGCAGCCGGGCCTCCTCCCGGCCGCGCGGCACGCGCTCCGTGAGCTGCTCCGAGCGGGTGCCGTCGCTGCGGATCCACCGGTACGCCAGCGTCCCCGGGCGCCCGTTGGTCCGTACGACGGCCACCACATCGGCGGTCGTATCGCAGCCGGCGTCCTGTGCGCCGGCCGTGGCCGTCACCTCCCGCACCTCGATGCCCGGCCCGAACCGCTGCCACGCCAGGTACGCCAGCACGGCGAGCAGCACCGCACCGGCGAGGGCGTAGCGGCGCCACCCGCCCCGCCGCCGCGCCGGCGGGGCCAGGACCACGGGGAACGGGGCCGGCACGGTCGCCGTCACCCCGGGCCCGAACCGCATGACCGACCCCTCGATCCGGTCCGCCACGGCCTCCTGGGCCTGCGCCTGCGCCGGCCCGTCCTGCGCCGGGAGGGGCAGCGTCCGTTCGGCTTGCGCGGGCAGGGGTTGCGTCCGGTCGGCCTGCGCGGGCAGGGCCTGCGTCGGACCGGTCTGCGCCGCCTCCGCCTCCGCCGGGCGGCTGATCCAGTGGCTGCCGAGCACGGTCGCGCTGTACTCGTCGTCCTCGCTCATCCCGGAACGCACCTCCTGTCGAGCAGGGTGTCGGTGGCCGGCCCCTCGGCCGCCGCCGGCACCGTCGTGATCCGCACGGCCCAGTAGCAGCCCGTGCCCTTGAACGTATGCGTCAGCGGGCCGAAGGCCGCGCCCGGCTTGTACTCGTAGACGGCAGAGCCGTCCGGCGCCGCGAACGGGTTGCCGTCGTTGCCGGTGAACCACTGCACCGTGACCTTCACCGTGCCGCTGCCCGAGGCCTTGATGCCCACGCTCGCCTGCCCGGTGCCGGGGGCGGTCTGCGTCAGGTTCACCCCGACCGCGTACACGGTCGTCCTCGGGGACGGGGCGGGCGGCGAGGAGGTCGGCGGTTTTGCCGTGGCCGAAGGAGTGGCCGGCGGCCAGGACACCGTGTGCCCCGGGCTCGGCGACAGCGACGGCCACACCCCGCCGGACGGCGAGGCCGACGCGGAGCCGGACGGCGACGCGGACGCCGACGGGGACCCGCCGGGCGAGGCCGACGCGCTCGGGGAGGCCGACCCGCTCGGCCCCGGCAGCGGCGAGCCCGACGCTCCCGTCGAAGCGGACGGCCCGGGGCTCGACGTCGCGAAGGTGTTCACCGCCCGGGCCCCGCCCGGCTCCCCGCCCATCGCGCTGGTGGTGAGCCCCGCCACCACCCCCAGGACCAGCGCCGCGCCGGCCGCGTACAGGCCGCGCCGCCCCGGCGCCCAGCCCGAACCGCGCCCCAGCGAGGTCGTCGCCACCGCCGTGGTCCCCTCCGCCGGTGCACCCGCCGAGGGGAACAGCAGCGGCAGCAGTGCGGCGAGCGCCGCCAGCTTGCGCTGCCCGCGCTCCTCCCACTCCGGCCCGTACGCCGCCAGCGCCACCTGCTCCAGCTCGGCGACGAAGGCCTCTGCGTTCTCCGGGCGCTGCTCCGGAGCCTTGGCCAGGCCCCGCCGGATCAGCGGGCGGACCGGCTCCGGGACCTCGGCCGCCGGAACCGGAGCCTCGACGTGCTGCACCGCGAGCTCCCCCAGGCTCTGCCCCGGGAAGGGCTTCCGGCCGGTCAGGCACTCGAAGAACGTCGCGGTCGCCGCGTACACGTCGGCGGCGGGCGAGGCGGGCCGGCCCTGCCACTGCTCGGGCGCCATGTACGCGGGGGTGCCGGCCACGCCGGGCGTGCTGCCGCGGCGCGTCGCGATCCCGAAGTCCACCAGCTTCGACGTGCCGTCGGCCGCGACCAGCACGTTCTCCGGCTTGTAGTCGCGGTGGACGACGCCCTGCCGGTGCGCCGCGGCCAGCCCCAGCAGCGAGCCCTTCAGCAGGACCAGGGAAGCCTCGGGGCCGGCCGGCCCGGACTGCTTCAACAGGGCGCGCAGGGAGATGCCGTCGACCAGTTCCATCACGATGGCGGCGCCGCCGGGCGCCTCCGTGAACTCGCAGTATTCGTACAGGCGGACCACGTACGGCGTGTCCAGGCCGCCCAGCAGCCGGGCCTCCGCCCGGAACTCCCCGACGAACGCGGGGTCCTCGCGCAGCCGGTCGGCGAGGTACTTCACCGCCACGGGCGTGCCGGTCGCGTCATGGACGGCGAGGACCACCCGGCCGCTCGCCCCGGAGCCGAGGTCCCGGGCATGCGTGTAGCCGGGCACCGTCCACCCGTTCGTCATCGTCCGCCCCCGTCCGTGGCGCCGCCGTTCCCGAAGGGCCGGTCGCCATCCGGCCGGCCACCCCCCAGGACACGGTTTCCGCCACGGCCGGTTCCCAACCCTGCGGCGCGTCTCGCCCCTCGGGCGTCACGTGTCAGGCCGCGGCGCGCTCCGCGCCGATCATCGCGTGCAGCCGGTCCGCGGCCGCCCGCCCGAACGCGGGGTCGTTGATGTGGGTGTCGTAGTCCCGCAGGACCGCGGAACTGCCCCGCAGCCCCTCGCGCAGCGCCGCGAACAGGGCCCGGTCCGCGGCCGGGTCGTGGTACGGGCCGCCCGGCGCGCCCAGCGTGGACAGCCCGCGCAGCGGCAGGCACACCTCGGTGGGGCCCGTCGCCGAGCGGAGCTTGGCGGCGACCCGGCGGCCGAGCTCCGCGCACTCGGCCTCGGTGGTGCGGATCACCGTGATGGACGGGTTGTGGACGCGGACGCGCCGGTAGCGCACCCGTTCGGGGAGGGAGTCCAGCGGCCCGAACTTCACCATGTCCAGTGCGCCCAGGCTCACCACCTGCGGGACGCCGGCGCGGCCGGCCGCGCTGAGCCGGTCGGGACCGGCGCTGAGGATGCCGCCGCACAGGTCGTCGGCGAGCTCGCTGAGGGTGAGGTCGAGCACGCCCGCGAAGACGCCCTGGCCGGCCAGTTTCTCCAGCGTCCGGCCGCCGGTGCCGCTGACGTGGAAGACGAGGACCTCGTAGCCCAGTTCGGTCAGCCGCTCCCGCGCCGCATCGACGCCGAGCGTGGTCACGCCCGCCATGCTCGCCGCGACGAGCGGCCGCGACCCGCTGCCCAGCCGGGCGGGGCGCAGCACCTCCAGGCCGGCCCGCTCGTACGCCTTGGCCATGCCGGCCGCGGCGGCCACGGCGTTGGCGAGGATCGGGGAGGAGACGCTGTTGATGCCCGCGATGTCCACGACGCTGTACATCATCGTGATGTCCGCCGATCCGACGTACGGGGCCACGTCCCCGGAGGCCATGGAGGAGACCATCAGCTTCGGCACGCCCAGCGGCAGCGCGCGCATCGCCCGGCTGGCGATGGAGGTCCCGCCGCTGCCGCCGATGGCGAGCACCGCGTGCAGCCGGCCCTCGGCGTGCAGGCGCAGCAGGACCGCCTCGGCGCCGCGCGCCATCGTGGTGACGGCCGCACCCCGGTCGGCGCCCGCCCGCAGTTCCGACAGTTCCGCTCCCGCCGCCCGGGCCACCGCCTCGCGGGGCATGTCGGCGGGCACCCGTGGTTCGCCCATGATGCCCGTGTCGACCATGATCACTTCGACGCCGGTGCGCAGCAGCCCCTCGCGCAGCCAGCCGTACTCGACACCCTTGGTGTCCAGGGTTCCCACCAGCACGACGTTCGTCATACGTGCAATGTCCACGCGGGTGGCGTTTGTTGGCAAGTCAAGGTCGAGTCAACCCTGCGGCAACCCCAACAGCCGCTCGAGAAATGCGACTTGAGAGCGCACCAGCTTCGTTTCGGCCACCTCCGGAGCGAACCAGGCGACCCGGTCCAATTCGGGGAACTCCGCCGTCCGTCCCGAGCGCGGCGGCCACTCCATCATGAAGGTCCCGGGCACCATCAGCGCCGGATCCAGCTCCGCCCGCACGGCCCAGACCGTCACCAGCTTCCCGCCCGGGATCCGCACCTCGCCCAGTGGGAGGTACGGCCCCTCGGGCGGCGGGAGGCCGATCTCCTCGGTGAACTCCCGCCGCGCCGCGTCCAGCGGCTCCTCGTCCGGCGTGTACTCGCCCTTGGGGATGGACCACGCCCCGTCGTCGCGGCGCTCCCAGTACGGGCCGCCCATGTGGCCGAGGAGCACCTCGATGCCCGTACCGCCGGGGGCGGCGTCGCGGAAGAGGAGCAGCCCGGCACTTCGTTTGTCGGTCATGGGCGGATGTATGCCCGCCGGACGGGCCCGCCACCGCTCGGCGGCCGTGCGGCGACCGGCGGCGCGCCGCCCTCAGTGGTCGTGCGGGCCCTGCCGGTGCACGGGGCCGTGCGCGTCCGCGCAGTGCGGGTCGGCCGCGTCCTCGCCGGGGCGGCCCACCGCCAGCAGCGCCTCCTGCACGTGGTCCACCTGGAGGGTGGTGTGGCTGATCCCGTACTCCTGCGCCAGCAGCCGCTCCAGCTCCCGGCGCACCGCGTGGCAGTCGCCGGCCGGCTCGAGGAGCACGTGCGCCGACAGCGCCGCCTGGCCGGAGGTGATGGTCCAGATGTGCAGGTCGTGCACCTCGGTGACGAGCCGGTGCCCGACCAGCCGGTCCCCGACCGCATCCGGGTCCACGTGCGCAGGGGCGGCCTCCAGGAAGATCCGGCCGGAGTCGCGGACCAGCCCGTAGCCGGCCTTCACCATCAGCGCCACCACCACGAGCGTGGCGATCGCGTCGGCCTGCACGAAGCCGGTCGTCAGGACGACCAGGCCGGCGACGGCGGTGCCGATGAAGGCGAACAGGTCGTTCAGGATGTGCTGGTAGGCGCCCTCCACGGCGAGCGAGGAGCGGTTCGCCCGCGAGATGCACCAGGCCGCCGCGACGTTCACCGCGATGCCGGCGAGCGCCGTGACCAGCACCAGACCGCCCGCCACCGGCGGCGGGTCGAGCAGCCGCCGCACCGCCTCGTACGCCAGCCAGACCGCCAGCAGCAGCAGGGTCAGCCCGTTGGCCTGGGCGGACAGGATCTCCGCGCGCTTGAGCCCGTACGTGAACCCGCCGCGCGCAGGGCGGGCCGCGAGCCGCATCGCGACGAGGGCGAGGACGATCGAGACCGCGTCGGTGAGCATGTGCGCGGCGTCGGAGATCAGGGCCAGCGACCGGGCGATGATGCCGATGGCCACCTCCCCGGCCATGAACGCGCCGATCAGGCCGAGCGCGATGGCCAGCCACCGCCGGTCGGCGTCCGCGGCCACCCCGTGGCCGTGCCCGCCGTGGCCGTGGCCGTGGCCGTGGTCATGTCCGTGGCCGTCTCCGGCGTGGCCGCGGCCCGCGCCGCGGTGGCCGTCCTCGTCCTGCGTGTGGTGGTGCACGCTCATCCCGTTCCCCCGTCCGTTCGGTTCCGACGCGTGAAGTGAAGCGCACTGCGAAGCAATGGGCAAAGGCTGCAACGGGGACCGTTGTCATTCCCCATAAGACGGCCCTGACCTGCGGTGATGCCGGGACGGCCGAGCCGGCGGCCCGACGGGCCGGCGGGCGGTCGACGCCGAGCGGGCGGGCCGCGCGGCCCGCGCGGGGCAGCGATCGGTGAGACCCTGGCTGCATGGCCGAAAGGCGAGCGAGCCCCGAGGTCCGGTGGCCCGCGCAGCCGGACATGAGCCTCGCGCTCAACCACATGGGCACCTTCGACTGGGACCTCGACAGCGGGCGCATGCACCTGGACTCCACCGCCCTGGAGGTCCTCGACCTGGATCCCGAGGAGTTCAGCGGCACCCCCGCCGGCCTGCGCAGCCGCATGGGACCGTCCGAGGCGGCCCGGCTCGACGCCCGCGTGGCCCAGGCCCTCAAGGACGGGCGCAGCCACTACGGGGCGTACGTCCGCAGCCGCCGGCGCGACGGGTCCCCGGCCTGGACCCACATCCAGGGCCACATCCTGCGCGACGCCGACGGCCGGCCCTACCGGGTCATCGGAATCCTGCGCGACGCCGCCCACGACCCCGGCGAGCCCGGCGCGGGCGGGGAGCGGGCCGAGGGGCGGCGCCGCATGACCGGCGTCGTCGAGCGGACCACCGCGATCCTGGCCCACGCCCGCACCGTCAACGACGTCACCGACGTCCTGAAGGACCCCGAGGCCCTCAGCCACCTCGGCGCGGTCAGCGTCATGCTCGGCATCGTCGACGGGGGCCGGATCCACCTCGTCGCCGAGGGGCAGCTCGGCTCGTACGTCCCCGAGATCGAGTACACCCGCATCGACGCCCGGTTCCCGATGAGCGAGGCCGTGCGGAGCCTCCAGCCCGTCTTCCTCGCCTCCCGAGAGGAGTTCCAGCACCGCTACCCGGAGCTGTGGCCGTACATCGAGCCGCTGGCCGTGCGCAGCGGGGTCTACCTGCCGCTGATCGCCCAGGGGCGGGCCATCGGCGCGCTCGGGCTGCTGTACCGGCGCGACGGCGACTTCACCGCCGAGGAGCGCAACGTCCTCGTCGCCCTCGGCAGCGGCATCGCCCAGAGCCTGCAGCGGGCCATGCTCTTCGAGCAGGAGCACGACCTCGCCGAAGGCCTCCAGCGGGCCATGCTGCCGCGCCGGATCCCGCAGGTGCCGGGCAGCCGGATCGCCGTACGGTACCGGGCCGCCCGCATGGGGCGGGAGATCGGCGGCGACTGGTACGACGTCGTCCCCCTCGGCGACGGCCGGATCGGGGTGATGGTCGGAGACGTGGAGGGCCACGACACCGACGCGGCCGCGATCATGGGCCAACTGCGGATCGTGCTGCGGGCCTACGTGTCCGAGGGCCACACCCCGGACACGGCGATGGCCCGGGCCTCCGCCTTCCTGCGCGACCTGGCCACCGACCGGCTCGCCACCTGCACGTACGCCGAGCTCGACCTCGGCACCGGCCTGCTCAGGCTGGTACGGGCCGGCCACCACGACCCGGTGGTGCGGCGCGGCGACGGCACCGCCCACCCCGTCCAGGTCGCCGGAGGGCTCCCGCTCGGGCTGGCGCCGCGCGAGACGGCGCCGGCGGGCCGGTCGGGCTCCGGATACCCCGTCACCAGCCTCGAACTCCACCCCGGGGACACGCTGGTCCTCTGCACCGACGGGCTGCTCGCGCGGCCGTACGCCGAGGACCCCGACGCGGGCATGCGGGAGCTGATGGACGCCGTCAGCAGCGGGCCGGCCGACGTGGAGGAACTGGCCGACGCCCTGTGCGACCTGATCGGCGACGCGGGCGGCGGGGACGACATGGCCCTGCTCCTGCTGCGCCGCCGCGGCACCCCCGGCCCGCGCGGCGGCGGGCCGCTGCGGCTGCGGCTCACCCCCGGCGACCCCGAGGGGCCGGCGATGGCCCGCCACCTGATCCGGGCCGCCGTGGCCGCATGGGGGGCGCAGGAGCTGGCCGATGCGGTCGAACTGGCCGCGGACGAGCTGATGGCGAACGTACTGGTGCACACGGACGGCGGCGGCCACGTCAACGTCCGGCTGACCGCCGCCGGCCGGATCCGGGTCGATGTCGAGGACACCAGCAGCGCGCTGCCGCGGCGGCGGGAGGCGGGCGACTGGGCGGTGTCGGGACGGGGGCTGCTGCTGGTGGACCGCCTGGCCGCCGAGTGGGGCGTGGAACCCCGGGGCGGGGGCAAGTCGGTCTGGTGCGAGTTCGCGCTGCCGTCCCCGCCGTAACGCTGCCGCTGTTCCGCTGCGCGGAGCCGTTCCCCCACCCCGCCCCTTCCCGGGTCCGGGCTCCGCCCCGGACCCGGTTCCGGGCGCTGCGCGCCCGGTGCGCTCAAACGCCGCGCGGGCTGGATCGTGCCGCAGCGGAGCCAGGAGAAAAGCGGATGAACTCGGGCGCTACTGCCCCGTAGCGTTGGCTTTCATGGAACCACTGACCGAGAAGCAGATCCGTTCGTCCTTCGTGAACTGCACCAAGGGCGAGGCGGCCCGGCTGAAGCTCCCGCAGAACTTCGACGAACTCCCCTGGGAGGACCTCGACTTCCTCGGCTGGGTCGACCCGGGCGCCCCGCTGCGCGCCCACCTCGTGCGGCCCGGCGCCGACGGCGCACCCGTCGGCATCAGCCTGCGCGTGCCGGGAACCAACCGCACCAGCGCGCTGAAGTCCAGCGTCTGTCAGATATGCCTGACCGGCCACGCCGCCTCCGGCGTCTCCCTGCTCGTCGCCCCGCTCGCGGGCGCCCGCGGCCGGGAGGGCAACACCGTCGGGTTCTACGTCTGCGCCGACCTCGCCTGCTCCCTGTACCTGCGGGGCAAGCGGCAGCCGAAGCTGCGCGGCCGCGCGTACGAGGAGACGCTCACCCTGCAGGAGCGGGTCGAGCGCACCCTGGGCAACCTCGACGCCCTCACCGCCAAGGTCACGGCCGGACTCACAGCCGGACGAGACTGACCTCGGTCGCCTTCACGCTCGTCCACACCTTCGAGCCGTCGGCCAGGCCCAGTTCGGCGGCGGCCTCGGGGGTGATCTCCGCGACCAGGTCGGGCGCGTCGGCCGGGGCGACCAGCACGCGCAGCCGGCTGCCGACCGCGGTGATCTCCCGCACGGTCCCGGGCCAGACGTTGCGCGGGCTGCCGGCGGGCCGCTCGCGGTGCACCGACACCGCCTCGGGGCCGATGATCGCGAGCGCCGCATCCCCTTCGGGAAGCGCCTCGGCCACCACCAGCCGGACCCCGGTCGGCAGCACCAGCCCGTCGGCCGACGTGGTGCCCGGCCAGGCGTTGCGGCCCAGCATCCGCGCCACCCACGGAGACCGCGGGTGCCGGGTCACCTCGGCCGGCGGGGCGTCCTGCAGGGTGCGCCCGTCGGCGAGCACGAGCACGCGGTCGGCCAGCGACACTGCCTCGACCGGATCGTGCGTGACGATCAGGCAGACCCCGCCGAACCCCGCCAGGTGCGTGCGCAGCGTGTGCCGCACACGGGCCCGGGTCGCCTGGTCGAGCGCGGCCAGCGGTTCGTCGAGCAGCAGCAGCCGCGGCCGCGCGGCGAGAGCCCGGGCCAGTGCCACCCGCTGGGCCTGGCCGCCCGACAGCTGGGCGGGGCGGCGGGCCGCGAGGTGGCCGACGCCGAGCCGGTCCAGCCACAGCTGGGCCTCACGACGCGCCTCGGCCCGGGGCGCCCCCCGGGCGCGGAGCCCGTACGCGGTGTTGGCGAGCGCGCTGAGGTGCGGGAACAGCGCCCCGTCCTGCGGGACCCAGGCCACCTGCCGCCGGTGCGGGGGCAGCGCCGTGACGTCGGTGTCGCCGAGCCGGAGCTCGGCCCGGGCGCGCGGGGTCAGGCCGAGCAGGGCGCGCAGCAGCGTGGTCTTGCCCGCGCCGTTCTCACCGACCACGGCGATGGTCGTGCCGGGGGCGGCGTCGAGGGTGAGCTCGGTGAAGCCGGTGACAGTGGCGTGCAGCGGCCACCGTCCGGCGCCGTCCCCGGCGGAGTCGCCGTCCCCGGCGGTGACGCCGTCGACGGCGGGGCCGGCAGCGGTGCCGCGCCCGGTTTCGGCCGGCTGTTCGGAGTGCGCGGCGGCGGGCGGGGCGCCGGCGGGCCTGCCGGCGGCGGGGGTGCCGGTCCAGCGGCCGCGCAGGGCGATCAGTACGGCCATGGCGATCGCGAGGAGCAGCAGGGACACCGAGGTGGCGGCCTCCGGCCGGTCCTGGAGCAGCAGGTAGACCTGGAGCGGCAGGGTCTGCGTGGTGCCGGGCAGGTTCCCGGCGAACGTGATCGTCGCCCCGAACTCCCCGAGCGCACGCGCCCAGGTGAGCGCGGCCCCGGCCACGAGGCCGGGGGCCACCATGGGCAGGGTCACGGTGAAGAACACGCGGACGGGCGGGGCACCGAGCGAGGCGGCGGTCTCCTCGTAGCTCTGCTTCAGGCCGCCCAGGGCGCCCTCGAGGCTGATGACGAGGAACGGCATGGCGACGAAGGTCGCCGCGAGGACGGCGCCCGAGGTGTGGAAGGGGAGGGTGATGCCGAAGGCGTCCTCCAGCCAGGGCCCGAGCAGCCCGCGCCGGCCGAAGCCCAGCAGCAGCGCCACACCGCCGACCGTGGGCGGCAGCACCATCGGCAGCAGCACCAGCGAGCGGACGAACGCCTTGCCCTTGAACTCGACGCGGGCCAGCAGCCAGGCGAGCGGCACGCCGAGCAGCAGCGAGAGGCCCAGCGCCCACGCCGACACCAGCAGCGAGAGCCGCAGCGCCTCGACGGTGCCGGGGCTGGTCAGGTGGGTGCCGAGGTCGCCCCACGGGGTGCGGGTGAGGATGCCGACCAGGGGCAGCAGCAGGAACGCGACGGCGAGCAGCGCGGGCAGCGCCAGGGTCACGGGGGGCCGGGTGGGGGTGCGGTGTCTGCTCATGGGATTCCTGGCCGAAGGGTACGGGGACGGGGTGGTCACCGACGACGTGCCGAGAGGGCTGCCTGTCCCCCCGGACCAGGCAGCCCCTCTCGCTCCTGCCGGGCCGAAGCGGCCCCGGCAGGAGCCGGTCACGCCTTCTGGAAGCCCGCGTCCTGGAGGATCTTCTGCGCCTCCGGGCTGCTCAGCCAGGCCACGAACGCGGCCGCGGCCTCGGCGTTCTCGGACTGCTTGATCGTGGCGGCCGGGTAGGCGGCCACGGCGTTCTGGTCGTCCGGGATCTCCACGGTGTCGACCTTGTCGGCGGACTTGGCGGAGTCGGTCTTGTAGACGAGGCCGGCGTCGGCCTCGCCGAGCTCGACCTTGCTGAGGACGGCACGGACGTTGGGCTCCTGGGACACCGGCTTCACCTCGACCTTCTGGGCGTCGAGGATCTGCTTGCCGTAACGGCCCACGGGGACCTCGGGCGCGGCGAGCACGACCTTGATCTTGGTGTCGGCGAGGTCCTTGAGACCGGCGATCTTGAACGGGTTGCCCTTGCCGGTGGCGATGACGAGGCGGTTCCTGGCGATGACCGCCGGCTCGTTCGTCTCGGCCTTCAGGCCGTCCATCGTCTTGGTGTCGGCGGTGACCAGGGCGTCCGCCGGGGCGCCCTGCTTCACCTGGGCGGCGAGCTCCTGCGAGCCGGCGAAGGAGAAGGTGACCTTCGTACCCGGGTGGGCCTTCTCGTACGCGGCGCCGGCGGTCTTGAAGACGTCGGTGAGGGAGGAGGCGGCGAGCACGGTGAGGTTCGCGGCCTTGGGCTGCGCCGAGGCGGAGGAAGAGGCGCCCGATCCGGTGCTGCCGGCGGCCTCCTTCTCGCCGCTGCCGCTGCCGCAGGCGGACAGCGCGGGCACGAGCAGGGCGGCGGCCAGCGCAGCGGCCGCGGCGGTGCGGCGGTGCCCGGGGAGGGAGGTGAAGGACATGAGCAGGTGCTCCTCGGTCGGGTCGGCTGCCGGACGCGGGCCGGCTGCGCGGGGTGGCGACCCGCGCCGGTGACGGCGGAGCGGGCAAAGGGGGACGAGCGGCAGGAGGGGGCGGTGGTCCGGAGGGGACCGGTCCCCGATCCGGGAGGGCCGGCCGGTCAGGTGCGGGCGGTGTCCGGACCGGCGCCCGGCAGACCCGCCGCCTGCCCGGTGCTATTGGGCTGCATATGCGACACGGTAGGGCCATGTGGCGGGCATGTGCAATTCTCTTGGGTAGATACACATGGCACATGCGATGGGGCTGGGAGATTCCGCCAAAATGCGTTCCGCTTCGGGGCGCCCGGATCGCTAGAGTCGGAGCCATGGCTGATGACGCAACGGGCAAGGGTGCGGGCGCGGGCACGGAGACGGGAAGCGCGCGGGTGGACGCCTGGATCTGGTCGGTCCGGCTGACCAAGACCCGCTCGATCGCGGCGACCGCCTGTCGGGCGGGCCACGTGAAGGTCAACGGGGAGCGCGCGAAGCCGGCCCAGTCGGTGAAGGCGGGAGACGAGGTGCGGCTGTTCCACGCGGGGCGCGAGCGCATCGTGGTGGTCAAGCGACCGGTGACGAAGCGGGTGGGGGCGCCTGTGGCCGCCGAGTGCTTCGTCGACAACAGCCCGCCGCCGCCGACCGCCGTGGAGGCTGCGGCCGTCGGCATCCGCGACCGCGGAGCGGGCCGTCCGACGAAGCGGGACCGCCGGGAACTCAACACCCTGCGCGGCCGCTGACGGCCGCGCGGCGCGAGGCCGAAACCGGTGGCGAAACCGGCGCGCCGCGGTCCACCGTGCAGCGCATGAGCGATTGCCTGCGCGCTGGACCCGGGCGACCGTCCACCCCGACATGGGGGCCGACCCGGACGACGACCCCCCGCAGCAACGAGGACAGCCCGGACGGCGAGCTCGGGACCCTGAAGGAGCGGCCGGCCCCCGGTCGGTCCCGCCCTCGGCGATGTCGCTGCTCGGTGCTGCGGCACCTCGCCGAGGGGGAACGGGACGGGGGCGGTCAGGTCTTGCGGTAGCCGTACGCCTCCTCGGCTGCTGCGGCCACCGCGTCCAGATCGGCTCCCGTCGAGGCCGCCACCACCGCCGACACCGCGCCTTCCAGGAACGGGGCGTCCACCAGCCGGGCCCCCGGCGGCAGTTCCTCGTCGGCCAGCAGCGACTTCACCGTCAGCACCGCGCTGCCCAGGTCCGCGATCAGCGCGACTCCGGCCCCCCGGTCGACCTGCCGCACGGCCGCCGCGATCAGCTCCGCGCTCGTGCCCAGCGAGCCGTCCTCGGTGCCGCCCGCCGCGGCGACCGGAGCGACCGCCCCGCCCGCGGCCAGGCCCTTCGCCAGCTCCGCCACCGACTCCGCCACCCGCGCGCTGTGCGACACCAGCACGATCCCGACCTCCTGCCCGGTCATCCCGCCACCTCCGCCAGCGCCGCCAGGAGCAGCGCGGACGAGGTCGCCCCCGGATCCTGGTGGCCGATGCTGCGCTCCCCGAGGTAGCTGGCCCGGCCCTTGCGGGCCAGTATCGGCACCGTCGCCAGCGCGCCGCTCTCCGCCGCGTCCGCCGCCGCCCGGTACGAGGTGGACAGCCCCTCCAGCCCCGGGACCAGCGCGTCCAGCATCGTCTTGTCGCCCGGCGCCGCCCCGCCCAGCTGCGCGACCGCCCCGACGCCCGCGGACAGTGCCTCCCGCAGCGCCTCGTCGGACACCTCGGCGGCGTCACCGAGCTCCTTGCCGGTCCGCCGCAGCAGCGTCCCGTACAGCGGGCCCGACGCCCCGCCGACCGTGGAGATCAGCGTCCGGCCCGCCAGTTGGAGCACCGCCCCCGGCGTGCCGGGCGGCTCGCCCTCCAGGGCGGCCTGCACCGCCGTGAAGCCGCGCAACAGGTTGCTGCCGTGGTCGGCGTCCCCGATGGGGGAGTCGAGCTCGGTCAGCCGGTCGGCCTCGCGCTCCACGGCGGCCGTCGCCGCGGCCATCCAGCGCCGGAAGAAGTCTGCGTCACGCATCCCGGATCTCCTCGCCCCGCTCGTCCCGCTGCCGCACCCCGTCCCCTCAGCATCCCCAGCGCAGCGCCGCGGTCCGCACCGGCGCGTCCCACAGCCGCACCAGCTCCTCGTCCGCGCGGCACACCGTCACCGAACAGCCCGCCATGTCCAGCGAGGTGACGTAGTTCCCCACCAGCGAGCGCGCCACCTGAACGTTCCGCGCGCCCAGCGCGGCGGCCACCTCCGCATGGAAGCCGTACAGCTCCAGCAGCGGGGTCGCCCCCATGCCGTTGACGAGGAGGAGCACCGGGGCGTCGGCGGGCCCCACCTTCGCCACCTCCTCCATGACGGCGGCCACCGCGGTCTGCGCGATCTCCCGCGCCGGCATCATCGGCCGCCGCTCGCGGCCCGGCTCGCCGTGGATGCCGATGCCCAACTCCAGCTCGCCGTCCGGGAGCTCGAAGGTCGGGCTGCCCTTCGCCGGCGTCGTGCACGCGCTCAGCGCCACGCCGAAGCTGCGCGAGGACTCGTTGACGCGGCGGGCGAGCGCCGCGACCCGCTCCAGCGGGGCGCCCTCCTCGGCGGCCGCCCCGGCGATCTTCTCCACGAAAAGGGTGGCGCCGGTGCCGCGGCGTCCCGCCGTGTACAGGCTGTCCATGACGGCGACGTCGTCGTTGACCAGCACCTGCTCGATGCGCACGCCCTCGTCCTCGGCGAGCTCGGCGGCCATCTCGAAGTTCAGCACGTCGCCGGTGTAGTTCTTCACCACGAACAGGACGCCCTGGCCGCTGTCCACGGCCTTCGCGGCCCGCAGCATCTGGTCGGGCACCGGGGAGGTGAACACCTCGCCGGGACACGCGGCCGACAGCATGCCGAGGCCGACGAACCCCGCGTGCAGGGGCTCGTGCCCGGAGCCGCCGCCCGAGACCAGGCCGACGCGGCCGCCCTCGCGCGCGTCGCGCCGTACGACGACCCGCTTGTCGACGTCGACCTCCAGCTCGGGATGGGCCGCAGCCATTCCGCGCAGGGCGTCGGCGACGACGGTCTCGGCACTGTTGATCAGCATCCTCATGTGCATCTCCCGGGGTGAGGGCGGCGGGTGCGTATGCCCGTCGGCGACCGGAAGCGAGCCTATGCGCCGCGCCGCGCACCGTCACGTAACCGCCACGCAAGGTGACCCCGGAGCCGGAGCGCCCCGCGCGGGCTCAGCCCGCGTGGACGTGCGGGCGGCGGCTGCGGTCCGGCTCGGCCTCCCGCAGCACCTCGCGGGTGACGGGTGCGACCTCGCCCTGGCCGAAGAGGAAGAACCGCAGGAAGTTCGTGAGCGGGTTGCCCTCGGTCCACTCGAAGTAGATGTGCGGACGCTGCCCGGTCTCGTCCCGCACGTGCAGCAGCAGCGCGGCGAGGGCGTTCGGCACCGTGGAGCTCTCGAGGGTCAGCACGCGGTAGCGGCCGTGCAGCACCTCGCCGCGCACCCGCAGATTCGACTCGAACTCGGACGGGTCGAGCACGGTGACCTCGACGAACAGGACGTCGTCGCCCGCAGGGATGTCGTTGTCGGCCCGTATCTGGTCGACCTTGTCCCGGTACTCGGCCTCGTCGCGGCTGTCCGGCTCGTTGGCGATGAAGCGGATGGTGCGGTTGGCGGTGTCGCGGACGAACCGCTGGGCCATGGTGTCGAGTTCCACGTCGGTGACGCGCAGTTCGAAGATGCGGGCCAGGCGCGAGAGGAGCGACAGGGCCATGATGCCGGCGATGAAGCAGGCGCCGATCTTCACACCGTCGGGGCGTTCGACGACGTTGACGGCGGTCGTGTACACGAACACCGCGGAGATGACGCCGAAGCCGATGGTCCAGCCGCGCTCGCCGCTCCGGTGGGCGGCGATGGTCACGGCGACGGCCGCCGAGGTGATCAGGACGAGGACACCGGTGGCGTACGCGCCGCCCTGCGCGTCCACGTCGGCGTGGAACAGCCAGGTGACCAGGAACGCGACCAGGGTGAAGACGATCACCATGGGGCGCAGGGCCCGCGCCCAGTGCGGAGCCATGCCGTACCGGGGCAGGTAGCGCGGCATCAGGTTCAGCAGTCCGGCCATGGCGGAGGATCCGGCGAACCACAGGATCAGGATGGTCGATATGTCGTAGACGGTGCCGAAGGCGGAGCCCAGATGTTGGTGGGCCAGATAGGCCAGGGCGCGGCCGTTGGCCTCGCCGCCCGGCTGGAACTCGTCCGCCGGGATCAGCAGCGTGGTGACGAAGCTGCTGGTGATGAGGAAGACGCTCATGATCACGGCGGCGGTGGTCAGCAGCTTCTTGGTGCCGCGGATCCGGCCTGCGGGCCTGTCCTCGGTGTCCTCGCGGTCGCCCTGGACGTGCGGCATGACCGCCACGCCGGTCTCGAAGCCGGACAGGCCCAGCGCCAGCTTGGGGAAGACGACGAGCGCGATGGCGATCATCATGAACGGGTTGCCGTGCTCGGCGGTCAGCGCCTGCGTCCAGTCGCCGATGACGTGCGGCTCGGACAGCACCTGCCAGAGGCCGACGGCGATGACGACGACGTTGAGCGCGAGGTAGGAGCCGACCAGGACCATGGCCAGGCCGATGGCCTCGCTGAACCCCTTGAGGAACACCGCCCCCAAGAGGGCCACGAGCAGCAGGGTGATGACCACCTCGTGCCCGTGCAGCGTGCCCGTGAGGTGCGGGTTCTCCACCAGGTGGGCGGTGGCGTCCGCGGCGGAGAGGGTGATGGTGATCAGGAAGTCGGTCGCCGCGAACCCGAGCAGGGTCAGCACGAACAGCTTTCCCTTCCAGAACGACAGCAGCCGCTCCAGCATGGCGATCGAGCCCTCGCCGTGCGGGCTCTCCTCGGCGACCCGCCGGTAGACCGGCAGGGCCCCCAGCAGGGTCAGCACCACCAGCACGATCGTCGCCAGCGGGGAGAGCAGCCCGGCAGCGAGCGCCGCGATGCCCGGCTGGTAGCCGAGGGTGGAGAAGTAGTCGAGGCCCGTCAGGCACATCACCCGCCACCACGGCCGGCCGTGGTCCTCGACCGGCTCCGGGTCCTGCGGGCGGTGCGCGGCGCGCTGCTTGGCGTGCTGGTCGGTCAGCCCTTCCAGCAGCCACGCCCTGAAGCGGGTCGTCCGGGTGGGGGTGGCCATCGGGGGTACTCCTCTGTACGGCTCGGATCCGGCCATCGGTGCGACGGCTGGGCAAGCGTACGGAACCGGATCATCCACCCGTTCCCGCCCCCGGGCGGCCCGGCGGGGGCGGGAACGGCCGGACCGATCGGCGCCGCACGCGCCGAAGCGACCTCGACAAGGGCTCCGAGCTGGGCTGATGCCGTGCACGGGGGCGTAGCGACGCCCGCTCCCGGTGGGCTGCGGCGGCCCGGCCTTGACGCTTCCTTGACGCCCCCCTAGCGCTTCCTTGACGGGTGTCGTGCACCACACCGCCCGACGCGCGGCGCCGTTTTGTTCGAGCGCGTGTTCGAGGGGCGCGTTAGGCTGGATCCATGCGCGCCACCCAGAGTCTCCACGGCCTCCAGGGCTCCCTCTTCGACCAGGGCGAGGAGATCGGCCTCGGCCCGCTGACGGGCCTGCGGCGCACCGCGCTCGGCGCCGGTGCCTGGGTCGACCGGCTGCCCGGCTGGCTCACGGGGGCCGACGCCCTCTTCGAGCACCTCGCCGCACAGGTGCCCTGGCGGGCCGAGCGCCGGCACATGTACGAGCGCGAGGTGGACGTCCCGCGCCTGCTCGCCTTCTACGACGAGGGCGCCCCCCTGCCCCACCCCGTCCTCACCGACGCCCGCGAGGTCCTCACCCGGCACTACGCCGAAGAGCTCGGCGAGCCCTTCGCCACCGCCGGGCTGTGCCTCTACCGCGACGGCCGCGACAGTGTCGCCTGGCACGGCGACCGCATCGGCCGCTCCGCCACCGAGGACACCATGGTCGCGATCGTCTCCGTCGGCGATCCCCGCGACCTCGTCCTGCGCCCCCGGGGCGGCGGTCCCACCCTGCTGCGCCTGCCGCTCGGCCACGGCGACCTCGTCGTCATGGGCGGCTCCTGCCAGCGCACCATGGAGCACGCCGTGCCCAAGTCCACGCGCGCCGTCGGCCCCCGCATCAGCATCCAGTACCGCCCGCGGGGCGTCCGCTGAAGCCGCTCGCCGCCGGGCGCCGGCGCCCAGGGTGCCTACGCCCCGGGCGCTGAAGCCCTGCGCGTCAGTCAGTAGCCCCAGACGCTCAACTCCGTGATGCCGGCGAACACGTGCTCCCAGGCCTGGCCGCCCGGCTCGTCGGTGTCCACCGAGACCGGCTCCAGCTCCGCCGCCTCGCTCAGGAACGCGGCGTGGCCCGGCTCGCCGTCCCACGGGTCCCAGCAGGCCCCCATGAACCGGTAGACCGCCTCCAGCAGCCGGACGAACGTCTCGGTGTCCCGGGCGAGGGGGAACGGCCCGTCGCCGTCCCGGACCATCGACACCGCGCCCGTCTGCGGGTGGACCAGGACCGGACCGCCGTCGTACCCGAACTCGAACGTGCCCAGGTGCAGCAGCCCCGCGGCATCGGGCTGCGGGTCGCGCGGCCCCGACGCCGTCCACGCCGGCTTGAAGGAGGCCACCCCCACCGCCCAGTACGCGGGCAGGCCCGCCGTGGCGATCAGCTCGCGCGTCGGCCGGTGGGTGAGCGCCTCCGGCTGCCGCGCCTGCGGTACCCGCACCACCCCGTCCGCGCCGAAGGCCGCCTCCAGGCGGGCCGCGTCCAGCGGCGTCCGGTAGGGCGCGGGGCCGGCGAACCACGGCTCCCCGGGGCCCCAGGAGGCGCTTTCCGCCGCGCCGGAAGCGTCCGGCGCGCCGGTGGGCGCCGCGGTGCTGCCCCGCTCCAGTACGGCGAGCCCGCGGGCTTCGACCAGCAGGAAGCGGTCGCCGCCGAGCGGCGCGAGCTCCTCCCAGGTGTCCGGGGTGTGCAGCCCGTCCTCGCCCTCCGGGTCGAAGAGGAACGGCCCGTCCGGGTCGTAGTGCTCCTCGCGCGGGGTGGCCTCGCCCTGCGCCGGCTCCGGCGACGGGCCGCCGGTTGCCGCGTCGAACCACCGCTGCTGCGTCCACAGCGAGGAGACCTTGACGAGGACCCGGCCATCCGCGGTGTCGAACAGCTCGGCGGAGGCGTCCCCGCTGAGGTTCGGCTGGGCCCGGAAGGCGCCTACCGGCCGCCACCAGGCCCAGACCGTCCGCCACGGCATGTCCGGCTCGGCGGCCGCCACCGCATCGGCGTAGGAGTCGTGTCCCAGCACCTTCGCGGCGAAGTGCAGCCACGAGGCGAACTCCGCCCGCGGCACCTGCGCCCCGGCGAGCACCGCACTCGCCTGGGCGAAGACCTCGCGGCCCGCCCCGCCGCCGGAGTCCGGCAGTTCGAGCAGCTCCGTCAGCTCGGCGGGCCCGGTTTGAAGGACGGCGGCGGGGGAGGCGAAGAAGGCGTCAAGATCGTCACGAGGCATGGAGGACATGGTGCCAGCCGCCTCCGACAGCCGGCCGCGGGGCCGCAGGTCCGCGCCGGGCGCACATCCCACCGGCGCCGGCCGGCCCCGGTCACCTGCCCGCTGCCTCCCCGGCCGGGGCCGCGGAGGTCCGCGCCGGGGCGGTCCCGAGGCCGGCCGAGGCCGCCGACGCCGCCGCCCGGAGCGCCCGCAGGGCCAGCAGCAGGATCCCGATGTCGTCGAGGTACACCGGATCCGGAAGCAGGTCCACCGGCGAGACCGTGTAGACCACGGCCAGCCAGAACAGCGCCTTGTCCCGCAGCGGAACCCCCGCGTCGAGCAGCAGGCGCCGCGCCCTGACCACCCGTACGAGCAGCACCGCGGCCGCGGCCGCCAGCCCGAGGGCGAGCGCCGCGGCGAGGACCAGCCAGACCGTCGTGTCCATGCGTCCCCTATACCCCGTCCCGCCCCGCACCCCGCCCTGCCGCCGGCCGCCGCGCCGCCCGCGGGCCCGCTCGGCCGTCAGGCCTGCGCACGCAGCCGCCGGCTGACCTCGCCCAGCCCTTCGGCGATCGCGTCGAGCTGCTCCGGCGTCAGGACGTCGATGAGCGCCTCCCGTACGGCCGCCACGTGCCCGGGGGCCGCCTCGTCCAGGCGGGCGCGCCCCGCCTCCGTGAGGACCGCGAAGACCCCGCGCACATCCGAGGCGCAGCTGCGGCGGCGGACCAGCCCCGCCTTCTCCAGTTGGGTGACCTGGTAGGTCAGGCCGCTCTTGGAGTTGATCAGGCCATTGGCCAGATCGGTCATCCGCAGCTCGTGGTCCGGGGCCGCCGAGAGCCGTACGAGGATCTCGTACTGGGGGTGCGAAAGCCCGGCCTCGTCCTTGAGCTGCTGGTCGAGACGGCGGTTCACCAGCGCCGAGGCGGCCAGGAAGCCGCGCCAGGCGTGCATCTCTCGATCGTCGAGCCATCTCGTTTCAGCCATGCGCTCCAGGGTACCGGGTTGTTCGAATTTGAATCAATCGGTACTGTCAGGTCGGTCGGCAGGTTCGAATTTGAACAACCCTGCCACGTACCACCTCCCTCTCCCGCCGAGGGCCGCCTGACCGGAAGGAATCCCCATGACCAGCCCCTCCGCCACCGCGACGGAGCCGCAGGCCGCCACCCCGGCCGCCGCACCCCTCGCGCTGTCCACCCCCGCCCACGACACCGGGCTCCTGCTGCTGCGCCTGGTCCTCGGCCTGACCATGGCCGCCCACGGCTCCCAGAAGCTCTTCGGCTGGTTCGGCGGCGGCGGGATCAGCGGCACCGGACAGTTCTTCACCGCCAGCGGCTACCCGGCGGGCGAGGCCATGGCCGTCGTCGCCGGCCTGGCCGAGACCCTCGGCGGCCTCGGCCTCGCCGCCGGCCTGCTGACGCCGCTCGCCGGCGCCGCCGTCGTCGGCACGATGATCAACGCGATCGCGGTGCACGGCACCGGGTCGTTCTTCGCACCCAAGGGCATCGAGTACGAGCTGCTGCTGACCGCGGGCGCCGCCGCCGTCGCGCTCACCGGCCCCGGCCGCTACGCCGTCGACCGCCTGCTGCCCGTGCTGCGCGGCCACCGCCTGGCCCACGGCGCCCTCGCCGTCGCCCTCGGCGTCGTCCTCGCGGTCGCCACGCTCCTCGTCCGCACCTAGGTGCTCCGGCCGGTGCGGTGCACCGCCCCGCGGCGCCCCGCACCGGGCGCCGCGGGGCGGCCGGACCTTCCGGCCCCGGCACGGTCAGGACCCTCCACGAGCCGCGGCAGTGCGCTGATTGGGTCCCCTCATTCGGGGGAACAGCGCACAAATGACACAACCCATCGAAGACTACGCAATCATCGGCGACCTGATGACCAGCGGGCTCGTCGGCCGTGACGGGTCCATCGACTGGCTGTGCCTGCCGCGCTTCGACTCGGCGGCCTGCTTCGCCGCGCTCCTCGGCGGCCAGGAGAACGGCCACTGGCGCATCGCCCCCGCAGCGGCCGCCGACGGCGCCCCCTGCACCCGGCGCGCCTATGTGGACGGCACCCTCGTCCTGGAGTCCTACTGGGACACCCCGGACGGCGGCTCGATCAAGGTCGTCGACTTCATGCCGCAACGCGACAAGGCCCCCGACGTCATCCGCATCGTCGAGGGCCTGTCCGGCGAGGTCACCGTCCGCAGCACCCTGCGCCTGCGCTTCGACTACGGGCACGTCGTGCCGTGGGTCCGCCGCTGCGACGGCCACCGCGTCGCCGTCGCCGGACCCGACTCCGCCTGGTTCCGCAGCGAACCGCCCGTGCGCACCTGGGGCGAGGACAACAGCACGCGCTCCGAGTTCACCGTCGCCGCCGGCGAACGCGTCGCCTTCGTCCTCACCTGGCACCCCTCGCACGAACCGCGCCCCGAGCCCGTGGATCCGTACACGGCTCTGGAGCAGAGCCTCGCCGACTGGCGGGACTGGACCGGCCAGTGCCGCTACGAGGGCCCCTACAAGGAGGCGGTGATCCGCTCCCTGGTCACCCTCAAAGCCCTCACCTACGCGCCCACCGGCGGCATCGCCGCGGCCGCCACCACCTCCCTGCCCGAGGAGATCGGCGGCGTGCGCAACTGGGACTACCGCTTCTGCTGGCTGCGCGACTCCACCCTGACCCTCGGCTCCCTCCTCGCCACCGGCTTCCTCGACGAGGCCCGCGCCTGGCGCGAATGGCTGCTGCGCGCCGTCGCCGGCGACCCCGCAGACCTGCAGATCATGTACGGCATCGGCGGCGAGCGGCGGATCCCGGAGGCCGAGCTGCCGTGGCTGAGCGGCTACGCCTACTCCGCGCCCGTCCGGATCGGCAACGCGGCCGTGAACCAGCTCCAGCTCGATGTGTACGGGGAGGTCCTGGACTCCCTGCACCTGGCGAGGTCCGCCGGGCTGCCCGCCGAGCGGCACAGCTGGCGGATCCAGCTCGCCCTGCTGGACTTCCTGGAGCACAACTGGCGCCGACCCGACGAGGGCCTGTGGGAGGTCCGCGGCCCGCGCCGGCACTTCGTGCACTCCAAGGTCATGGCGTGGGTGGCCGCCGACCGCGCCGTGCGCACCCTGGAGAACGACCCCTCCGAGCGCGGCGACGTGGACCGCTGGAGGGCCATGCGGGAGGCCGTCCACCGCGACGTCTGCGAGAACGGCTACGACCCCGTGCGCAACACCTTCACGCAGTCCTACGGCTCACAGGAGCTGGACGCCGCCACCCTGCTCATCCCCAGGGTCGGCTTCCTCCCGCCCGACGACCCCCGCGTCGTCGGCACCGTCGACGCCGTCCGCGCCGAGCTCGGCAGCAGCGGCCTGGTGCGCCGCTACAGCACCGAAGGCGCCTCGGTGGACGGGCTGCCCGGATCCGAGGGAGCCTTCCTGGCCTGCTCCTTCTGGCTCGCGGACGCCCTGCACATGACCGGCCGCGAGAAGGAGGCCCGCGAGCTCTTCGAACGGCTGCTGGAGGTCCGCAACGACGTGGGCCTGCTCGCCGAGGAGTACGACCCCGCGGCCCGGCGCCAACTGGGCAACTTCCCGCAGGCGTTCAGCCACGTCGGCCTGGTGAACACCGCCCTCACCCTCGGCCTCGGCAGCGGCCCGGCGAGCGCCGCGGCACGCTGAACGGCGGGGCCGGCCGCAGGCGCCCGCGCCCGCGGCCGGCCCCGCCGGCCGGTTGTTCCCGAAGAGGTCCTGCTAGGCGGGTGCGCCCTCGCCGACGGCGATCCCGGAGACGGCACCGGTTGCGAGCCCGGTCTCCGCGCCGGCCAGGGCCGCGGCCCCGGCGGCCTCGTCGGCGGTCTCGTCCTCCGGCACGCTGACCAGCCAGCGGGTGTCCTGCCGCGGCCGCAGGTACAGCGCCCAGTAGAGCGTCGCCGCAGCGGTGATCCCGCCCGTCCACAGCAGGTACTGGGTCTCCTGCTGGGTCAGGATGTACCCGAGGACGGCGATCAGCGCGATCGGAACCGCCGGCCACAGCGGCATCCGCCACGCGGCCACCTCGCGGTGCGCCCCGCGCCGGGCGAACAGCGCGGCCACCGCGACCAGCAGGTACATGCCGGTCACCGAGACGCCCGTGACGCCGTACAGCGTGTCGAGGTTGACGAAGCACAGCGCCGCACCCGGGACGCCGACCACCAGGGTGGCCACCCACGGCGAGCCGAACCGGCCCAGCTTGGACAGCGCGTTGTTGACCGGCTCGGGCCAGGCCTTGTCGCGGGCGGAGGCGAACAGCACGCGAGAGTTCTGGATCACCATGACGATGCCGGCGTTGATGATGGCCAGCGCGACGCACAGGCTGACGAAGGTGCCCACGGCCGAGTTCGACCAGGCGGTCACCATCCCGCCGAGGTCGCCCTCGGCCAGCGCGCCCAGGTCCGGGGCGCCCACGGTGATGGCGATCACCGGAACCAGGATCACGGCGGTGGAGATGGCCAGCGTGGCGAGGACCGTGCGGGCCACGTTGCGGCGCGGGTTCTCCAGCTCCTCCGACAGGTAGACGGCGGTGGAGAAGCCCTGGGTGACGAACAGGGCGATCGCGAGGCCGGAGACGACCATCATCGCGGTCACGGGCGAGGACGCGCCGTTCTCGCCCGCGGCGACGCCGTGCACCAGCGCGTCCGCACCCCGCTCGCCGTGCGCGAACCCGAGGACGGCGACCAGCGCGGCGGCCACGACCTCCAGGACCAGGAAGATGCCGGTGATCCAGGCGTTGGCCCGCAGGTCCAGCAGGCCGGCCAGGGTGGCGAGCAGCATCACGCCGCCGCCCGCGACGGGGGCCGGTATGTGGACGATCGGCGCGAGGTAGTCGGCCGTGCCCATGGCGATCACGGGCGGCACGATCATCACCACGAGCAGGGACAGGACGAACACCAGCCAGCCGGCGAGCCGGCCCGCCAGCGTGGAGACCATCGCGTACTCGCCGCCCGCGCTGGGGATCAGGGTGCCGAGCTCGGAGTAGCAGAACGCCACCGCGATGCAGAGCAGCGAGCCGATGGCGATCGTCAGGGCGGTCCACGTACCGAGGTCGGCGAACAGGTCGGGCACGACCACGAACAGGGTCGAGGCGGGCGTCACGCACGAGAGGGTCAGCAGGGTCCCGCCGACGACGCCGATGGAACGCTTGAGCTTCTGGGGGGTGGGGCCGGTGGCCGGCGCGAGGGCCTGCGGGGCGCTGATCGTTTCAGTCATCGGTGCGGGGTTCCGATCGGCAGATGCGGTGAGCTGAGAGAACGGGAGCGGTATCGCCTCCGGGGCGGTGGTGTGCAGAGATGTTCGGTTGCTCCCGGGCCGACATGGAATCCCCGGGGGATCCGCAGGTCAAGAGTCCACCGCCTGCGGATTCCATCGTTCCGCTGGATGTCGGGAGGCCTTCGGCGACGTTAAGGCCGCGTAAATGCTGCGCGGTGTCCTCGTACGGGAACCGCAGCCGGGCGCGCGCAAATTTTCTTCCGCTTTGCCGATGTGTGGCCGCCGCGACACCGCAGCGGAGGAAGACGATCACCGCCGCCCGCAGACGGCCGCCACCGCCGCCGCAGGCTCACCGCCGCCGGCCCGGGGCGGCCGGCCGGGACGCCAGCAACAGCGCCACGTCGTCCGGCCGGTCCGCGCTGCCGTCCACCTCGCCGACCAGCCGGTCGGCCGTCTCCGTCAGCGGCGACGGCCGGGCCGCCGCCAGCGTCGCCCGAAGCCGCTCCACACCGGCGTCGAAGTCCCGGCCCGGCGTCTCCACCAGCCCGTCCGTGTACAGGGCCAGCACCGCCCCCGGAGCCAGCTGCAGCCGCGTCACCGGGTACACCGCATCGGCGTCCACCCCCAGGACCACCCCGCCCGGCAGGTCCAGCACCTCCGCCCGCCCGTCCGGATGGCGCAGCAGCGGCTGCGGATGCCCCGCCCGCACCGCCTGCGCCGCGCCCGAGACCGGGTCGAGCAGCACGTAGCAGCAGCTGGCGAACTGCCCCGGGTCCAGATCGATCAGCAGCCGGTTCGTCCCCGACACCACTTGGTCGGGGGCGTTCCCGCTCAGCGCGAAGGCCCGTACGGCGCTGCGCAGCTGGCCCATCGTCGCCGCGGCCGCCACCCCGTGGCCCTGCACGTCCCCGATCACCAGCGCCAGCCGGCCCGTACCGGCCTCGACCACGTCGTACCAGTCGCCGCCCACGTCCATCCCCGTCGTGCCCGGCAGGTACCGCCCCACCGTCTCCACGTGCTCGCGCACCGGCAGCCGGTGCGGCAGCAGCGCCGACTGCAGCCCGCGCGCCAGCGCCGCCTCGGAGTCGTAGCGCTGGGCCCGCTCCAGGGCCTGCGCGATCAGCCCGGCCAGCGCCGTCAGCACCGTCCGCTCCTCCGGGGAGAACCCGCGCGGCGTGTCGAAACCGAGGATGCACGACCCCACCGGACGGCCCGATGCGATCAGCGGCAGGAACGCCCGCGCCCCGACGTGCGCGTCCAGCGGGATTCCCGGATAGGCGGCCGCCAGGTGCTCCATCGACTCGAAGAAGATCGGCCGGCCCGTGGTCAGCGTCTCCACGCCCGGCAGCCGCGCGTCCAGCCCCACCCCGTCGAACCGGTCCAGGAACCCCCGCGGGAACCCCGTCTCCCACGCCAGGTGCAGGTGCCGCTCGTTGAGCAGGTAGATCGCCAGCTGGCGGCCGCCGAACGCCGGCAGCAGCTCCTGCGTGACCACCGCCGACACCTGCCGGGCCGTGACCGCCCCCGTCAGCGCGATCGCCAGCGCCACCGGCCGGTACAGCGCCGAGGCCCGGTCCGCCGGAGAACCCAGTCCCGTCGGTGAACGGGCGCCCGTCGGCGCACCCGGGCCCCCCGGCGCACCCGCGCCCGCCGGAGCACCCGCACCTGCGCCCGCCGCAGCACCCGCACCCGCGCCCGCCGCCGAGCCGGGCCCCGCCCCCGGCCGGCCCGCCGCATCGGGCGCATAGGGCGGCTGGTCGCTCGCACCGATCAGCACCGTCACGCCGTCCGGACCCGGATACAGCTCCACCGACACCCATTCCGCGTGCGGCGGCCGGCCCCTCCGGGCCGGGAAGGCCACCGGGTCCCCGGCGATGAACACCGCCCGCAAGTGGTCCTCGTACGCCGGCTGGCCCAACCACGGCACCGCCTCCCACAGCACCCGCCCCCGCAGGTCCGGCCCGCCCAGGCCCAGCAGCGCCGCGGCCCCGTTCGCGTAGCGGATCCTGCCCGCGCGGTCCACCGACAGCACCGCCTGCGGCAGCCGCTCCACCGCCTCGCGCGCCCCCTGCGCCCGCCCCGCCGGAGCCACCGGCACCGGATCGCCGTTCCACACCACCGGATCCCCGGCCGCGACCAGCGCCCCCAGCTCCCCGGCCAGCCCCTCCGCCGCCGCCCGCAGCCGCGCCCGGTCCCGGGGCCCCACCGCGGCGCCCGGCGTCGCGGGCCGCATCACCCACAGCACCCCGAACCGCTCGGGCCCGGCGGACAGCGGCTCGTACAGCGACCCGAACGGGAACGGCAGTCCCGCCATCAGCTGGGGGAAGCGCTGCATCGCCGACTCGGCGTCCGGCAGGTGCACCGACTGCCCGCTGCGGTACGCCTCCGCGACCGGATAGGGACGGTTGACGCCCATCCGCCACCAGGGGCGGAACAGCTGCGCCGGGAGCCCGGTCACCACCGCCAGCAGCAGCAGCCCCTCGGTGCCCGAGCGCAGGTAGACCCCGCCGGCGAACCCGCCCAGCTCCCGCACCGCGTCGACCGTCGCCTGCACGAGCACCCGGGCCATGGCGTCGCCGGCCGGGCCGCGCTCCGGTCTCGCCGTCACACAGTCAGCATGCCCCCGCCCCGCCCGGCGCTGCATCCCCGAGCCGGACTTTCTCCCGGGACCCCGCCACCACCGCGGCCGCCGCCACCTCAGCGGCCCGGGAAGTGCGGATCCCCTGTGGAAACGCGGGGCCGGCCCGGCCGTACGGCCGGGGGAGAGCCCGTACGGCACGCGGCACGGCCCGGCCGCCCGGCACACCGTCGGACACCCCGGACGCCGTACGCACTGGCCCGAACGCTTCCCCGTCCGGGGGACGCGCCCGTGCCCGCGCCGACGCCCGGCCGCACACCGGGGCACCCTACGCACGCGTCCCCCCGGCCACGGAAGGCAGAGCATGCGGTTCCAGTACGACACCATCGGCGAGCGCTTCGTGGAGTCCAAGAGCACGGCGGCCTTCTCGGCGGCCGACACCCACACCCTGCTCGGGGCGCTCGACGCCCTCGGCGGGGTACGCGGGCTCGACACCCTCGACCTGGCCTGCGGACACGGACACAACACCCGGCTGCTCGCCCGCGGCGGAGCCCGGCGCACCGTCGGCGTGGACATCTCCGAGAAGATGATCCGCCTGGCCCGCGCCCACGGCACCGAGGCCGGCCCCCTCACAGCGCAGGCCGGAGCCGGTGCGGCCGCCGAGGCCGCCGACGCCGACGCCCGCCTCCGCGCCCGCATTTCGTACGTGGTCGCCGACGCGGCCGAGCTGCCCCGGATGGGCCCCTTCGACCTGGCCACCGCCGTCTACCTGTTCGAATACGCGCCCGATCGGGCCGCCCTGCACGCCATGTTCCGCTCCATCCGCGCCAACCTGCGCGACGGCGGCCGCCTGCTGGCCATCGTCCCCAACCCCGGCGCCTTCCCGCACGTCGACTGGTCGCCGTACGGCGTCCGGATCGTCGACCGCGTCCCCGAAGGCGACGTACCGCTGCTCAAGGCGCAGTTCCTCACCGAACCCTCCGTCGACTTCGAGTTCCGCGAATGGGCGCACGCCGACTTCGCCGAGGCCGCCGTCGAGGCCGGCTTCAGCACCGTCGGCTGGCAGCCCAGCCGCACCCCGCCCGCGGACGAGACGCGCGACGAGGCCTACTGGACCGCGTACAAGGCCTGCCCCGTCAGCTCTCTCATGACGTGCACGGCCTGACCACCCCTGCGCTCGCGGGCCCTGCTCGGCCCGCACCGGCCCTCTCCCGCCCTCAGCGCCTTCCCCGCCTTCCGGGCCACCGCCCCGCGCGGACCCCTGCGGGCCCGGCCCGGCGGCCGCGTCACCCGTCGGCCGCTGCGGCCCGGATCAGCTCCACGATCCGCTCCCGCGCCGCCCGCCCCTCCGGCACCGGCAGCAGCGGGTACCCGTGCGGCAGCCCCGGCTCCTCGTGGAACTCCACCTCCGCACCCGCGCCCCTGGCCCGCCGCAGCAACTCGCGGCTGTCCGTGCTCAGCACGTCCCGGGTACCGGTGAACACCGTCATCGGGGCCAAGCCGCGGAACGAGCCGTGCAGCGGGCTGACCCGCGGGTCGTCGGCCGCCAGCGTCCCCGCGTACAGGCGGCCCGCCTCCAGCAGCCCCGGCCGCGCCTGCACCGGATCGTCCGCCTCCAGGGCCGCCTGGTCCGGATGGCTCATCGTCAGGTCCACCCACGGGGAGATCAGCACGATCCGGGACGGCTGGGCGCCCGTACGGTCGCGCAGCCGCTGCGCGGCGGCCAGCGCCAGCCCGGCCCCGGCCGAATCGCCGATGAGCACCGTCCCGCCCGCCCCGCCGGCCTCGATCAGGCCGCTCAGCAGGTCCGCGGCCACCGGAACCGTCCGGTCCGCGGTGCCCCGCGGCGCCAGGATGTACGCGGGCACCACCACCCGGGCCTGCGCCTGCGTGACCAGCGTCCGGATCATCGCCCAGTGCGGCCGGACCAGCTCGTGGATGTACCCGCCGCCGTGCACGTACAGCACACTGGCCGCCGGCTCGGCCCCGCGCGGGCACACGTCGTACACCGGCCACGCCCCGACGAAGGTGCGGGATATCTCCGCGACCCGGCCCAGCGACCGCGGCGGAAGGTGCGACGCCGGCCGGCGGGCCGACTCCGCCACCCTGGCGTGCACCGCCTCGGCACTCGCGAACCGTCTTCGCCGCCCCGCCGCGATCAGCGCGACCGACAGCGCCCTGCTGCGCAGACTCGGCACGCCCCACACCTCCCCGATCCCTGCCCCGACCACGGCCTCTTGCGCAGGCCACAGCCCTTCACGTGAGGAGCATAGGCGTGAAGCTGGGCTGTCGACCCGCTTAAGAAATCCTCGATGGACTGATCACCGCCGCTCTCGGCAGATTGGTCCTGTCGATCCGCCGCACCCGTCACTTCGGTCGCGGTGCCCCCTGCACATGCCTGGAGCCACCTCATGAAGGCACTCGTCAAGCACAAAGCCGAACCCGGGCTGTGGCTCATGGACGTCCCCGAGCCGGAGTACGGCGCCGGCGATGTGCTGATCAAGGTGCTCCGCACCGGCATCTGCGGCACCGACCTGCACATCCGCTCCTGGGACGGTTGGGCGCAGGGCGCCGTCAAGACCCCGCTCGTCCTCGGCCACGAGTTCGTCGGCGAGGTCGCCGCGGTCGGCAGCGACGTCCGCGACATCGAGGTCGGCGCCCTGGTCAGCGGCGAGGGCCACCTCGTGTGCGGCAAGTGCCGCAACTGCCTGGCCGGCCGCCGCCACCTGTGCCGCAGCACCGTCGGCCTCGGCGTCGGACGCGATGGCGCCTTCGCCGAGTACGTCGTCCTGCCCGCGCAGAACGTGTGGGTGCACCGCACCGCCGTCGACCTGGACGTCGCGGCGATCTTCGACCCGTTCGGCAACGCGGTCCACACCGCGCTGTCCTTCCCGCTGGTCGGCGAGGACGTCCTGATCACCGGGGCCGGGCCGATCGGCATCATGGCCGCCGCCGTCGCCAAGCACGCCGGTGCGCGCAACGTCGTCATCACCGACGTCAGCCCCGAGCGCCTGGAGATCGCCCGCAAGGCGGGCGCCACGCTCGCCCTCGACGTGTCGCAGAAGACGATCGCCGACGCACAGGCGCAGCTCGGGCTGCGCGAGGGCTTCGACGTCGGCCTGGAGATGTCCGGCCGCGCCGAGGCGATGCGCGACATGATCGACAACATGACGCACGGCGGCAAGATCGCCATGCTGGGCCTGCCGGCGCAGGAGTTCCCGGTGGACTGGGCGAAGATCGTCACCTCGATGATCACGATCAAGGGCATCTACGGCCGTGAGATGTTCGAGACCTGGTACGCGATGACGGTGCTGCTGGAGGGCGGGCTCGACCTCAGCCCCGTCATCACCGGCCGCTACTCGCACCGCGACTTCGAAGCCGCCTTCGACGAGGCGGCCACGGCCCGCAGCGGCAAGATCATCCTGGACTGGACGTCCTGACCGGGGGCCGCTGCCCGGCCTGATCGGGCCGGCAGGTCGGCTGGTTGGCCCGGCTGGCCGGCCGGCTGGCCGGCCGTCGCGGTCGGTCCGCTGGCCGTCTCGGCAGGTCGGTCGTCCGGCTGGCCGTCTCGGTCGGTCGGATCGGGCGGTCGGATCGGTCGGTCGGATGCGGAGCATCCGGGCCGACCAGGGCCGTCCGGGCCGTTCCATACAGACCACCTCCCTCCGGCCGGGCCCCGCCAACCCTCCCCCCTCCGCGGGGCCCGGCCCCCCCTTCCTCTCCCTCCGCCCTCTTCTTCCGCCCTTCCTTCCTTCCTCCCTCCCTCTCCCTCCGCCGCACGAGGAGAAAGCGAGCACCGCACCATGTTCGAGACCGTCCGCGAAGACCTTCGCGCCACCCTCGACGAGATCCGCTCCGCGGGCCTGCACAAGCCCGAGCGCGTCATCGGCACCCCGCAGAGCGCCGCCGTCGCCGTCACCGCGGGCGGCACCCCCGGTGAGGTGCTCAACTTCTGCGCCAACAACTACCTCGGCCTCGCCGACCACCCCGAGGTCGTCGCCGCCGCCAAGGACGCCCTCGACCGCTGGGGCTACGGCATGGCGTCCGTCCGCTTCATCTGCGGCACCCAGGAGGTGCACAAGGAGCTCGAGGCGCGCCTGTCCGCGTTCCTCGGCCAGGAGGACACGATCCTCTACTCCTCCTGCTTCGACGCCAACGGCGGCGTCTTCGAGACCCTGCTCGGCGCCGAGGACGCGGTGATCTCCGACGCCCTCAACCACGCCTCCATCATCGACGGCATCCGCCTCTCCAAGGCCCGCCGCTTCCGCTACGCCAACCGCGACATGGCCGAGCTCGAGGCCCGCCTGAAGGAGGCCACCGAGGGCGGCGCGCGCCGCAAGCTGATCGTCACCGACGGCGTCTTCTCCATGGACGGCTACGTCGCGCCCCTCACGGAGATCTGCGACCTCGCCGACCGCTACGACGCCATGGTCATGGTCGACGACTCCCACGCCGTCGGCTTCGTCGGCCCCGGCGGCCGCGGCACCCCCGAGCTGCACGGCGTCATGGACCGCGTCGACATCATCACCGGCACCCTCGGCAAGGCCCTCGGCGGCGCGTCCGGCGGCTACGTCGCCGCCCGCGCCGAGATCGTCGAGCTGCTGCGCCAGCGCTCGCGCCCGTACCTCTTCTCGAACTCCCTCGCCCCCGTCATCGCCGCTGCCTCCCTGAAGGTCCTCGACCTGCTGGAGTCGGCCGGCGACCTGCGCGAGCGCCTCGCGGACAACACGAAGCTCTTCCGCACGAAGATGACCGAGGCCGGTTTCGAGATCCTGCCCGGCGACCACGCCATCGCCCCCGTCATGATCGGCGACGCGGCCGAGGCCGCCCGCATGGCGGAGCTCCTGCTGGAGCGCGGCGTGTACGTGATCGGGTTCTCGTACCCGGTCGTCCCCATGGGCCAGGCGCGCATCCGCGTGCAGCTCTCCGCCGCCCACTCGACCGCGGACGTCGAGCGCGCCGTCGCCGCCTTCATCGACGCCCGCGCGGCTCTCGGTGCTGCTCAGGGCTGACATCATGGAGGGGTGATCGACCCCCGCCGGCTGCGCATCCTGCGGGCCGTGGCGGACCACCGTACGGTGACCGCCGCGGCCGCCGCCCTGTACCTCACCCCCTCCGCCGTCTCCCAGCAGCTCGCGGCGCTGGAGCAGGAGACGGGGCACGTGCTGCTGACCCGCAGCGGCCGGGGCGTGCGGCTGACCGCGGCCGGCGAGATCCTGCTCGGCCACGCCCACGAGGTCCTGGCCCAGCTGGAACGCGCCGAAGCCGAGCTCGCCGCCTACGCGGGAGGCTCCGCGGGCGAGGTCACCGTCGCCGCCTTCGCCACGGGCATCGCCGAGGTCCTCGCCCCGGCCATCACCCGCCTCGCCCACGACCACCCCGGCATCCGGCTGCGCGTGCGGGACGCCGAGGGCGACGAGAGCCTGCCGCTACTGCTCGACGGCGAAGCCGACGTTGCTCTCGCCGTCGAGTACCGCGGCGCCCCCGGCGCCGACGACGGCCGTCTGTCCGTCATCCCGCTGTACGCCGAGCCCTTCGACGCGGTGCTCCCGTCGGGGCACGCGCTGGCCGACCTGCCCGAGATTGCCTTGGCCGACCTGTCGGACGCGGACTGGGTGGGGCAGTATCCCGGGAACCCGTGCCACGACGTGACGCTGACCGCCTGCGAGCTGGCGGGCTTCCAGCCGCGGTTCCTGCACTCCTCCGACGACTTCCGGGCCGTCACGGCCCTGGTCGGCGCGGGTGCCGGGGTGGCCCTGGTCCCGCGGTCGGCCCTGCACGGCATGGACCTCAAGGAGGTCCAGGTCCGCCCGGTCTCGGGCCCGGCGGCAACCCGCCGCGTCTTCGCCGCGACCCGGCGAGGGGCGGAAGCACACCCGCTGATCGCACCGGTCCTGGCCGCGCTGCGGAGGGAGGCCGGGAGACTGCCGGCTCATTGAGGCGACGGGGAGCGGAGGGGGCCCGGCCGACCAAGCCCCACGCCGGGCCGGCGGAGGGGGCGACCGGCGCCCCCCGAACCGAGGCGCGCAGCAACTGGGCCGAGGGCTTGGATGACGGGTCACGGTCGACCGGCGTCGGAGGACGTCCGGGGGCGTCCCGGCCGCCCATTGTCCTTTCGGTTCGCGCCGGCCCGTCAAGGGCGCTCCCTTCGGTCGCGTCGCTTCGCGATGTCGCTACG